>JAKIWH010000004.1:0-32845 GCA_022750125.1 Thermoplasmata archaeon | reverse complement strand
CGTGGTCCTCGTGGCCCTGACGATGATGCTCCTCGTGCCCGGCTCGCTCCCGAGCGGAGTGGTTCACGGCGGGAGTGCGGGCACGGTCTGCAACGCGGTGAAGTCCCCCTCCCCCTCCGCCCTCCGCGTCCAGATCCCGAACCCGACGACCGTCCTGGCGGCGGGCGGATCGCTCGCTGCGACCTTCGAGGTGAAGATCGTCAACTACACGTCGGCCAACGCCGGTATCCGGATCTGGTTTCCCAGTGTCTTCGCGACGTTCCCCCTCTCCCCGAGCGGGTCGGCGACGATCTACTTCCTTCCCCGGAACCTCACCATCGCTGCCCCAGGCTGGTCGAACGCCTCCCTCGCCACCCGGAACGTCTCCTTCCCGAGCGGGCTGGTCTTCTCGAACTCGACGCCGGCCCTTCTTTCGACCCAGCTGCTAGCCGTCATGGCCAACGCCACGTACGCGTCGCTGACCGTGGAGGTGCGCTGGCACTGGGCTCTCGGCTCGCCGGGCTCGCCCACCCATAACGGCCCGTGGAGCGTCCCGTCGGTCCGAGGCAGTGGCCCGGGCACGCTCCCGACCATCTTCTACCCAGCCCCGTACGCCTCGCTCCTCGCCCAGCCGAACTCGCAGGCGTACGTCGGCGCCAACTTCACCGCGCTCCTCGGCGGCACCGTCGCCGGCCGCGGGTTCTTCCTCGAGCTCGAATACCCGACCAACGGGACGGTCGTCCAGGCGGTGAGCGAAACCGCGCCGGGGAACGTCTCCCGGTTCGCGGCCTCGATCGTGCTCCTGACCTACATCGGCTACCTTACGCCCGCGACCTACCTCGTGCACATCCACGACGACTGCGGAGCCCTCCTCTACAGTTTGCCGGTCCGAGCGGTCTTCGCGCCGGCGGCGAACGTTACGGTCCACCTCGTCCCCAGGTTGTGTGGGACCATCTCACTCAACGGCACGGCGTACCACGATGGAGGGAGGGCCCAGCTCGTCCCCTCGGCGACCCCCTACTCCTTCGCGGTCTCCGGTTGCGCGGGCCACAGCTTCCGGGGATGGGGGACGACCGGGGGCCTTCACATCGCTTCTTCGAGCGCCCTCCAGGTGAGCTCGAGCGGCAACTTCACGGTCCGCTTCTCGTAGACCCGGTCGCCGACCCGCCGGAGCTCGGAACGGGCCACTCCGCGGACGCTCCGACCCCGGCGGGACCGGGAGCGCGCCGGGAGACGACCGGTGGCCCCGAGGGCGGCCGCCGCTGGGGCGGAACGTGCAAGGATACGACCTACCCGGGCCCTCCGTGGCTCGCCATATACCGTGAGGTCTCGCTTTCCTCGGGATGGAGCGCCGTAGGAAGATCGCCGCTTTCTCCGGGGTGGCCGCCGTGGCCGGCGTGGCGCTGCTCCTGGCGACCGGCCTTCTCCCGCTCCACCTCGGCGCCGACCCCCCCCGGCACCGGATCCCCGCCATCCAGCACGTGGTCGTGATCCTCCAGGAGAATCACGCCTTCGACAACTATTTCGGAGCGTACTGCCAGGCGACCAGCGCCTTCTGCTCGACGGCGGTCGACGGCATCCCCGCCGGCGCATGCATCCCGTACTCCCTCACCGACCCGGCGAGCGGCTGTGTGAGCCCCTACCCTGCGCTTGCGGGATGGCACCCGTCGAACGACCTGCCTCACACCTGGGGATCGGATCACCTGGCGTGGGATCAAGGACGGATGGACGGCTTCATCGCGGCCGACCATGGGAACTCGACCCCGATGGCGTACTTCACGAACGCGACCATCGCCCCCTACTGGAACCTTGCCGAGCAGTACTCGCTCGGCCAGAACTTCTACTCGGGCGCCTTGGGCGCGAGCCTCGCCAACCACTGGTTGCTGCTCTCCGGCGCCCCTCCGGCGGTCTCCTTCCAGAACGACTTCAACACGTTCGTCCGGGGGGGTCAGATCACGGCGGTGGGTCAGTCCTACCTCGCCCAAGCGAACTCGACCCCGACCCTGGGCGACTCCCTCAGTCAGGCGGGACTCTCCTGGAGGGTCTACGCCGGCGGGATCGCACCCGGCGGGTACGGTGGCGCGCTCAACCGCAGCGCGAACAGCTCGGTGGCGGAGGGAACCCTCTTCGACGAGTTCGACCCGTTCCTCGCCAAGGCGTCGACGTACCTTCCGTCCAACGCGGTGCACTTCCCCTCCCGGTACAGCTTCCCGACGGACTTCGCGACCAAGTCCGCACCGAACGTTTCGTGGGTGTTCCCCTCGTTTCCCCAGAGCGAACATCCGCCGGGACCGGTCGATCCCGGCATGGACTGGGCGTTGAGCGTCGTGAACTCGGTCGAGGAGAGCAGCGTCTGGAACTCGAGCCTCATCCTCCTGACCTGGGACGAAGGCGGCGGCTGGTACGACCACCGGGCCCCGCCCAACGAGGGCACGACCGGCCCCGGCTTCCGCGTGCCGCTCCTCGTGATCAGCCCGTTCGCCCGTGAGGGGTTCGTCAGTTCGACCTTCGGGGTGACGAGCTCGATCGCGCGGCTCGTCGAGGAGGTTTTTGGCCTTCCCTCGCTGGGAGGAGCGGACGGCTCCGCTCCAAGCCTGACGTCGCTGATCGACACCTCTCAGGCACCGAGGATGCCGCTCGTCTTCGACCCGAACGGTACCTACCCGCTCGTGCTGCAGCCTCTGGCGACGCCCGTCCATTCCGCGTCGATACCTGTGGGCACGGCGTCGGGCAGTCCCATGGCCGTTCGGTCCGAACGATCGACGGCCCGCTCGATCGGCGAGGGGTGACCGGAAGCGTCGGGGCAGCTCGTACTAGGGGGCGACGCCTCTCCGGGCGAAGAGTTCGGGAGTGCGGGCTAGCGCCGCGTGCCCACCGACGTCTGGGTGAGCTCGAGGTACGAACAGGCGGTGCAGGAGCGCCCCGCCGGTATCCCGAGTTCCACTCCGCAGAACTCGTACGGCTCGGCGGACTCCACTAGCGGGCTGCCGCACTGAGGGCAACTCCCAAGTTCGGCTCGGTCGGGGGTCGTCCTGCCGCTCCATCGGGGTCCCGGCGGCGCAGGCTCTTCCGGCAACGGAATCCTCGACGGGCGAGAGGCGCGTTAGGGGGATGGTCGTTGCGTAACGGACCTGACAGGTCGAGAGAAGTAGGATACGCGTCGAGCAGCTCGTAGCGTCCCAAGGGCATCTCCCCGGCGTAGACCGCAGCGCGCGGCGGGTCCTCCGGGACCGAACCGATAGGGCCTCGCCGCTCCGTAACGGAGCCCGTATAGGTCCTCCGCCGCATTGAAAATCGTGGGCTCGCCGAAACGTCGGGAGACCACCAGGTTCGGCAGATGGTCTCACACTACGGCCCGGGATCCGATCGCACGGAACTGACTCGGCGCTCCCGCCTCTCGCGATTCAACCTCGCCATCGCCCTCGGCAGCGGGGTCTCCGTCGTGGTCGCTCTCGGGTTGTTCTTCGGGACGCTCGGCCCTTTCCCCTCCACCCAAGGCGGATCGGGGGCGGCGACGAGCCCGCCCCCGACCCCCACGCCACCGCCGAACTCTTCCGGGCCGGGGACTCCCCCACCCCCCGGGCCTACCGGACCCCCCGCACGACCGTCGTGGTGCAATTCCGTCTCCACTCCGACCCCGTCCGCCCTCCTGATCCCCGTGCCCAACCCGAGCGGGTTCGTGGCGGGAGGTGCCCAGGTCAGCGCGACGTACGCCTACGCGATAGTGAACTACTCGGCATCCGACGCCGGGGCATCTCTCTCCTTTCCGAGCCTCTTCGCGACGTTCCCGATGAGCAGCGGCGGACCCCTGACGATCTACTTCCCTCCCGCCGCGCAGAACATCTCCGGACCCGGCTGGTGGAGCCCCCCGTCGGCGAGCCAATCGGTCGGGGTTCCCGCGACCGACAGCTTCGGGTCGGGCAGCGCTTTGCTCTCTTCGGAGAAGCTCGCGGTCTTGGGGTCGTCCGAGTACGGGAACCTGACGGTAGAGGTCCGCTGGCACTGGGCGGTTTACCAGCCGGACGCGGGCGGGACCGTCGGAGGCTGGAGCCAACCGACCTCCTCCGCGTACTGGCCCGCCGCCGTGCCCTCGATCTTCTTCCCGGCGCCGTACGTCGGCCTCGTCCGGACGACCCCCAACCCGGCGCTCATTGGGAGCGAGTACTCGATGTGGATCTCGGGCTACGTGCCCGGCCGGTCGTTCTTCCTCGAAGTCGAGGATCCGGTCACGGGACAGGTCTCCCAGGCCCAAGCTGCGTCGCCCCCCGAGACGGGACCCACGCCCGCTGAGGTCCAGGTGCTGCTCCTCAACTACGATAGCTACCTCTATCCGGGAACCTACCTCGCCCATCTCCACGACGCGTGCGGTGCCCTGCTCTACAGCGTGAGCGTCCAGACCGTGTACGCCGCGTCGGCGACCGTCGGGTTCTCCGCGAGTGCCTCCTCCTGTGGACCGGTCGAATTCAACCACTCGGCGTACGCGCCGGGGAAGAGCGCGACGGTCCGCCCGTCCGAGACCCCGTTCGCGTTCTCGGCCCCGTCGTGCCCCGGCTTCAGTCTGGTCGGCTGGACGACCTCGGGGGGCCTCCACATCGTCGACTCCTCCCACCTCCTCGTGAGCTCGTCCGGGTCGATGAGCTTCCGATACCAGTGAGCCGTTGCGCGACTCGGAGCGCGCCGAAGAGGCGCCGGGTACCGGGCGAGAAGCTTCGAACCGGGGGGGAGATGTCCCGCGCGCGCACTCGTTCTCCAAGGGATTCCCGCTTCGAGCCCCAGGCACCCGCCTCGACCGGTCCATGGACCGACGCCGGGGGTTGCGGCGCGCTCGTGCCCCCCGCGGGCCCGGGTCGCTGCTTCCCGCGCTCTGGGTCCTCCTCCTGCTCTCCACCCCGTTCTGGGTGCCCGTGGGTCCGTCGCCCCCCTCCGCGCCCGTCTCCCAGCTGCCGAACGCGGGAACCGCCCGGCCCTCGGCGCCGGCCTTCCCGACCCCGATCCGCCACGTCATCACGGTCCTCCTCGAGAACGAGCAGGTCTCGACCGTGCTGGCCCAAGGTCCGTTCGAAGCTTCGCTGGCCCGGCAGTACGGGTTCGCGAGCCACTACTACGCCGCCTGCCACCCTTCGGCGCCGAACTACCTCGCCCTCGTGACGGGAAAGACGTGGCAGTGCGGCGGCGACGGGGTCACGACCTACACGACGGCGAACATCGCGGACCTCCTCGAGGCGCGCCACCTCTCCTGGGGCGGCTACTTCGAGAGCATGCCGTCCGCCTGCGACAGCTCCGACAGCTACCCGTACATCGCCCACCACAATCCGTTCGTCTATCCGGCCGACATCGTCGGGAACGCGACCCGGTGCGACGCCCACGACCAGGGGTTCGCGGCCTGGCAAAGCGCGGTCGCGAGCGGGTCGGTTCCGAACTATGCGTTCGTGGCGGCGAACATGACGGACGATGGCCATGATACGGGCGTTGCAGGGGCCGACGCGTGGCTCAAGGGATGGCTCCCGCCGCTCCTCAACGCCAGCTGGGCCTCGAGCTCGGTCTTCTTCATCCTCTACGACGAATCGAGCGCCGGTGACACGAGCGGATTCAACGGCACGGTGGGCGGCCACACGTACCTCGTGGCCGTTGGAGCGTACGTCCGCGCGAATTACACGTTCGCGGTGAACGTCACCGACTACAACGTCCTGACGACCACGGAGTGGCTCCTCGGTACCGCTTCTCTCGGGAACAACGACAGTTGGACGAAGTACCCGCCGATGAAGAGCCTCTTCGCGTTCCCAGGGCCGGGACCGCTCTCGGTGCGCGCGAGCGCGAGCGCCACGACGGGGATCGCTCCCCTGACCGTAGGGTTCCGGTCGAACGTCACGGGCGGATCGGCCCCCTACGCCTACCGATGGACCTTCGGGGACGGGGCGAACGCCACCACCGCCGACCCAACCCACCTCTTCAGCCTCCCAGGGTCGTACGCCGTCCACGTCGAGGCAACGGACGCGCATACGAACTCCTCCGGGGCGAACCTCACGATCACCGTCACCAACGGATCCTCCCCCCTCCGGCTGACGGCCACGGCGAGCCGAGATCGGGGTCCGGTGCCGTTCAGCGTGGACCTCTCGGCCAACGTCACCGGAGGTCGGCCGCCGTACTCGGTGCGGTGGCAGTACGGGGACGGGAGCCCGACGGCGAGCGGACTGCAGGGGACGCATACGTTCGAGACCCCGGGATCGTTTCTGGTTCGCGCGACCGCCACGGATTCGAACGGAACCGCGGTGGACGCCTCGGTGACCGAGCTCGCGTACCTCCCGCTCCGGGTCAACCTCACGCTCAACCGATCGACGGGAACCGCGGGCACGGCGTTCGAGGCTACCGCGGCGGCGAGCGGGGGCTCGCTCGCGAGCGGCTCCTACCGCTGGTCGATCAACGGCCTGCCGGAGCCGGGCGCCAACGCGACGCTCTCGTACCGCCCGGCGGCGTCGGGGGTGTACAACGTCACGGTCGTCGTTGTCGATGGCTGGGGCGACGAGGCCCAGGGAAGCGCCACGTACGTGGCCACATCGACGCCGAACGGCACGAACTCGGCTCCCCCCGGTCCGGGCCTCCCGCTGGGGCCGTTCGGCGTTAGCCTGTGGGCTTGGGCCGCCCTCGCGAGCGTCCTGGGCGGGGCCGTCGCCGTGCTCGCGGTGCGGGCGCGTCGCGCCCACGGCCGAAACCCGACCCGAAGCTAGTACCCACCGGTCGCCGACCTAGATCCAGGCGGGCTGCACCGACCGGTAACGACGGTTCGCCGGAACCGGGGTCGCGAGCTTGTCGAGGACCGACTTCACCCGCGAGGCGAGGAGCGGTTTCACGATCACGTCGGCCGCACCCCCCGAGAGGAGCGCCTGGACCCGAGGATGGTCCCGGTCGAAGGCGGTCACGACCACGAGCTTCAGCTGGGGGTCGCGTTGGAGCATCTGGCGGGCGAGATCGTCCCCGTCGACCGCGCCGACCTTTCCGCTGCCCGCCGGGCCCCCGTCCGGGAGACGGGCGCGGGCTGCCGCGCCCAACTCGATGTCGACGAAGACGAGGTCCGGCCTCCACTGCGTGAAGAGCTGGAGCGCTTCGGTCGAGCTCGAGGCGAAGCGAAGGTCGGGGCGCGCGACACCGAGGCGGAGGAGGACCGCCTGGAAGAGCTTGCAGGCCGACGCGGAGTCGTCGACGGCGAGGATCCGCAGGCCGCCCGGTTCCCGGTCGATCATTTCCCGGCTCCTCCAGCCCCGGACCGACCGCTCGGATCCTCCGGCCCCGGCCGACCCGCCCGCGGGCTCGACGAAGCGTTCGGGAGCAGCCGCCGGATCTCGCTGAGCAACTCGACGCGATTGATCGGCTTCGTTAGATACCCGCTGCATCCGGCTTCTCTCGCCTTCCGTTCATCCCCCTTCATCGCGAAGGAGGTGACGACAAGGACGGGGATGTGCGCCAGGGCCGGGTTGCGCCGGATCTCCCGGGTGAGCGTGTAGCCGTCCTTCCCCGGGAGACCGATGTCCATCAGGACGAGGTCGGGGGGGTTCGCGGCGAGATGCCGTTCCGCTTCCTCGGCATCGGAGGCCGGGATGACCTCGTGGCCCTCGTGCCGCAAGATGACGGTGGCGAGCTTCAGGTTCTGGACGTTGTCCTCCACCAAGAGGATTCGACTCATCGGCGCGCATCTCCCCCTCAGGCCTCCACGGCCGGAGCGGTGGCTTCCTCGCCCGAACGACCGTTGGCGTTGAGCGGCAGGTACACGGTGAACGCCGTCCCCTTCCCGGGTTCGCTCGCGACGGCGATCGTGCCGCCGTGGAGCTCGACGAGGCGCCGGGTGAGCGAGAGGCCGAGGCCCGAGCCCTCGTATCGGCGACCCGGTCCGGCGTCGAGCTGCTCGAACTCCCGGAACAACCGCGGCAAGTCCTCGGCGGCGATCCCGATCCCCGTGTCCGAGACTTGGAGGGCGAACATCTGCTCCCCGTGCGGGAAGATCTGGATCTCGACCCGCCCCCCGTCGTCGGTGAACTTGACGGCGTTCGAGAGGAGGTTGTAGAGGATCTGCTTGAACCGCAGCGGGTCGAGCGTCACCGTGGAGAGCTCGGGAGCGACCTGGGTCAGGATCGTGATGTGTTTCTGTTCGGTCAGCGGCTTGACGACCGAGCGCACCTCGCCGACGGCGTTCACCACCGAGAACGGCGCGGGGGAGAGCGCCATCTTGCCGGCCTCGACCTTGGCGAGGTCCAGGACGTCGTTGATCAGCTGCAGGAGGTGACGGCCGCTGTTCAGCACGTCCTCGAGGTACTCCTGGCGGTCGGAGGAAGCGATCGTGTCGGCGTCGGCGAGGAGGAACTCCGAGAAGCCGATGATGCTGTTGAGCGGTGTGCGAAGCTCGTGCGACATGTTCGCCAGGAACTCGCTCTTGAGCCGGTTGGCCTCCTGGACCTTCTGGTTCTGGACTTCGAGCTCCCGGTTACGCTGCTCGATCTGCTCGCGCAGCCGCTTCTGTTCCGTGACGTCGCGAGCGGCGGCGAACACCCCCTTGAGATGCCCTTCGGTGTCGCGGAAGGTAGTGGCGTTGTAGGAGACGTCCACGGTCCGGCCGTCCGGGTTTCGGATCGTGAGTTCGAAGTCCGTGACCTTGTTCTCGCTGAGCACGCGCCGGATCCCCTCCTCCGCCTTCGCCGGGTCGGTGAAGAAGTTCTTGAACGGCGTCCCGATCAGCTGGTCGCGGGAGAGGCCCGTCAGGACCTCGATCTGGCGGTTGACGTCGGTGATCGTCCCGAGGACGTCCGTGGTCATGAGCGCGTCGATGTTCGACTCGACGAGGCCCCGGTTGTAGTTCTCCGACTCCCGCAGCTGACCCTCGAGCTTCTTCTGTTCGGTGACGTCGCGTGCCGCGGCGAGGACCCCTCGGACGTTACCGGCCATGTCGTACGCCGTCCCGGCGTTGAGCGATACCGGGATCCGCTGTCCGTTGCGCTTACGGAGGATGAGCTCGTAGTTCGAGACCGTCCCTTCGTCGAGCGCCCGCCGGACCCCGTGCTCCGCCCGCACGGGGTCGGTGAACAGCTCGGGGAAGCGGCTGCCGATCAGGTGCTTGCGAGTGTAGCCCGTCACCCGGAGCATCTGCTCGTTCACGTCGGTGATGATGAGGTCCGGCGCGACCGTGACGAGCGCATCCGGGGAGGCTTCGATGAGGCCCCGGTTGTAGTTCTCGGAATCCCGGAGCTTCTCTTCGGTCTTCTTCTGCTCGGTGATGTCTCGGGCCGAGGCAAAGATACCCGCGACCTTTCCTTCGGCGTCCTTGAAAACGGCCGCGTTCGTCGAGACGAGCGTCCGACGCCCCTCCCGGGAGCGTAGGACGAGCTCGTAGTTCGTGACCGAGCCTTCGCGCAGGGTCCGTCGGACGCCAGCGACCGCGCGCTCGGGGTCGGTGAAGTAGTCCTTGAAGGAGCTCCCGGTCAGGAGGTCCCGCGGGGTGGCCGCGAGCGTGACCATCTGCTGGTTCACATCGGTGATGACGAGATCGGGGTCGACCGTGACGATGGCGTCGGGAGATGCCTCGATCAGGCTCCGGTTGTAGAGCTGCGACTCGCGCAGCTGGTCCTGGAGCCGCTTCTGCTCGGTGATGTCACGGGCCGAGGCGAACGTTCCTTTCACCCGGCCCTCGATATCCTTGAACACCGAGGCATTGAACGAGACCTGCATCAGCCGGCCGTGGCGGCTCCGCAGGGTGAGCTCGTAGTTCGTGACCACCCCGGCCTCGAGGGTCTGGCGGACGGCCTCGCCGGCGCGCACCGGGTCGGTGAAGTAATCCGGGAACAGGGAGCCGACGAGTTCCTCGCGCGTGTAGCCCGTCACCTTGACCATCTGCTCGTTGACGTCGGTGATCGTCAGGCCCCGGTCGACGGTGACGAGGGCGTCCACGGCGGCTTCGATCAGGCTTCGGTTGTACCCTAGCGATTCCCGGAGCCTCGTCTCGAGCGTCTTCTGCTCCGTGACATCACGCGCCGAGGCGAAGATTCCCTTCAGTGCCCCGTCGGCGCCCAGGAACGTCGTGGCGTTGAAGGAGACCGGCGTCTCGGTGCCGTTCTCCGATTTGAGGACGAGGGCGTAGTTGCTGAGGCGGTTCTGCTCGAGCACCCGCCGGACCCCTTCCTCGGCCAGGTCGGGGTTCACGAAGTAGTTCTTGAGCGGGGTCCCGATGAGTCGCCCCCGATCGATGCCGGTGATGATCTCCATCTGGCGGTTGACGTCGGTAATCGTTCCCACGGCATCGGTCGTGAACAGGCCGTCGATGCTCGACTCGATCAGGCCCCGGCTGTAGTTCGTGGACTCGCGGAGCTGCGCCTCGAGCGTCTTCTGGGCGGTGATGTCGCGAGCGGAGGCGAAAACCCCCTTGATGCCGCCCTCGATGTCGCGGAACACCGAGGCGCTCAGCGAAACAGGGGTCTCCCGTCCGTCCTTCGAACGCAGGATCAGGACGTAGTTCGTCACCGCACCCTTCTCGAGGGTCTGCCGGACCCCGCTCGAGGCGTGGTCCGGGTCGGTGAAGTGCTGGCTGAACGACGAACCGATGAGATGCTTGCGCGGAAAGCCCGTCAGCCGGACCATCTGCTCGTTGACGTCCGTGATGAACAGCTCGCGGTCGACGATGACCATCGCGTCCGCGGAGGCCTCGATGAGACCCCGGTTGTAGTTCTGGGCGTCGCGGAGCTTCTCTTCGAGCGCCCGCTGGTCGGTGATGTCCCGCGCCGAGGCGAAAATCCCCTTGACCCGGCCCTCCGGGTCCCGGAACACGGAGGCGTTCAACGACACGACGACCGGCGGCGAGTTCCGGGGCTTCAGGATGAGCTCGAAGTTCGTGAGCAATCCCTGCTCGAACGTCTGGCGAACCCCGGTGACGGCGCGGGCCGGGTCCTCGAAGTGGTTCTTGAACGGGCTCCCGACGAGCTCCTCCCGGGTGTAGCCCGTGACCCGGACCATCTGCTCGTTGACGTCCGTAATGACGTAGTCGGGGTCGACGGTGACGAGCGCGTCGGGCGACGCCTCGATCAAGCTCCGGTTGTAGAGCTGCGACTCCCGCAGCTGCTCCTGCAAGCGCTGCTGGTCGGTGATGTCCCGCGCCGAGGCGAAAATCCCCTTCACTCGCCCCGCGATATCCTTGAACACGGAGGCGTTGAACGAGACGACCCGTTCCTCGCCACGACCCCGGGGCCGGAGCACCAGTTCGTAGTTCGTGACGAACCCGTCCTTCAAGGTCCGGGCGATCCCCGCGTCGGCCCGTTCGGCTTCCGTGAAGTACTCGCTGAACTTGCTGCCCACGAGTTCCTCGCGCGAGTAGCCGGTCACCTTCTCCATCTGCCGGTTGAGGTCGGTGATGACCCCGTCGCGATCGACCGTGATGAGGGCGTCGAGGGAAGCCTCGATCAGGCCCCGATTGTAGTTCTCCGACTCGCGGAGGTCGGCCTCGAGCTTCTTCTGCTCGGTGACATCACGGGCCGCGGCGAAGACGCCCTTGAGCCGGCCGTCGCGGCCGCGGAACGTCGTCGCGTTGTAGGAAACGAGGGTCGGATGGCCCGAGGCAGAACGGAGAGTGAGCTCGAAGTTGGTGACGCGGTCCTCGGCGATGACCCGGCGGATCCCTTCCTCGGCCCGAGAGGGGTCGGTGAAATAGTTCTTGAACGGGGATCCTACCAGCTGTTCCCGGGGGATCTCGGTGAGCTCCTCCATCCGCCGGTTCACGCCGGTGATGACCCCGAGGGTATCGGTCGTGATCAGCCCGTCGATGTTCGCCTCGATGAGGCCCCGATTGTACTCCTCCGACTCGATGATCTTCTGGCTCAGCCGCTCCTCGTCGGTGAGGTCCTTGGAGACGATGAGAAACCCGATCGGGTGACCGTTCGCATCGCGACGTACCGTCGAAACAATCCGGGCGGCGAAGGTCTCGCCGGACTTCCGCTGTCGCCGGACCAGTCCCTCGAACTTGCCCTGCTCGAGGGCCACCGCGAGGACACGATCGGCGGTTCCGTCCCGGACCTCCTCGGTGGAGTGGAGGATCCTCGCGTCCTTTCCGATGATCTCCTCCGGCCCGTAGCCGTAGATTCGTTGGGCACCGGCGTTCCAGAGCAGGATGCGTCCGGTGAGATCTGCCGCGATGATCGAGTACTCCGTCGACGACTCGAAGACGTTCTGAAGGAATGCCCGATAGTCCTGGATCGGGTCGATCGGCTTGACGGAGCGCGGGTGAGTCTCCCCGGCCGGCTTGAGGTCGGCGACGCTCACAAGTCCGAAGTTGGTTACGGAGTATAAGCCCGTACCCTGAGAAAAAAGTTAGCGGGTATTCATCGGGATAGTCGGACGACACTCCTGGAGCTCGGAATCACCCCGGTGAGGGCGACCCTTTAGCATCCGGTTTCATCCGGGGACGGGACGGCCCACCGACAGGCCGGCGACCGCAGCCCCCCATATGCGCTCACCCTCCGGTTAGCGACCGAATTACTACCCGAAGCCTCGTCCGTACCATGCTGCCGTCTCGGCGGGTAGGACATGTCGCCATCACAAACGCTCCTCACGTTCGGCTCCCCTCCTCGCCGTGGAAGGGCCGTCCGGACTCGCGGCGAGTTCACCCCGGGTTCGAGGCCCCGAAGGGCCGCCGAGGTTGCGCTGCAGGACGGAGGTTGGTCAACGGGGCCGTCGGCGGACCAGCTGGAGAGTGCTCGTGTCCGCCCGTAAGGCGATCCTCTGCACGCTCGGCCCGAGCTCGATGGACCGCGAGACGATCGGCCAGCTCGAGGCCGCCGGGGTCACGGGGTTCCGGATCAATATGTCCCACAGCGATGTCGCCTCCCTGCCGGAGTCGATCCGGTTCATCCAAGGCTGTACGAGGCGACCGATCTGCCTCGACACCGAGGGAGCCCAGATCCGGACCGGGCTCATGCCCGACGGCGCCGCCGTTGTCGAGGGGTCGGTCGTCCGTCTCGTACCCGAGCAGGTCCGTGGGGACGGCTCGACCATTCCGCTCACCCCGGGATTCGCCATCGAGCGGTTGTCGCCGTCCACTCGAATGAGCATCGACTTCGACTCGGTCACGCTCCGGATCGACCGGGTCACCGACGGGTGGGCCGAGGCTACGGTAGTGACTGGCGGGGAGGTCGGCTCTCGGAAGGCGGTCACCGCGTTCCCTTCGCCGAGGCTGCCGACGTTCACCGAGAAGGACCTCCTTGCGATCGAGTGTGCACGGGCGAACGGAGTGCAGCAGTACGCGCTCTCCTTCTGCGAGCACCCCTCGGCCGTCAACCAGCTCCGAGAACTCGTCGGCCCCGAGAGCATGATCGTCGCGAAGATCGAGAGCCGGGAAGGTGTGCGCAACTTGGGCCGGATAGCCGAATTCGCGGACGCGATACTCGTCGACCGAGGCGACCTCTCCCGAGAGGTTCGCCTGGAGGCGATCCCGCTCCTCCAGAAGGCGATTCTGCGCAAGGCCAACGCACTCGGGATCCCGGCCTACGTCGCCACCAATCTCCTGGAGTCGATGGTCGCCCGGCGCGCCCCCACGCGGGCCGAGGTCAACGACGTCATGAACACCCTGCTCGACGGGGCCGACGGCCTGGTCCTCGCGGCGGAGACTGCGATCGGGAAGCATCCGGTGGAGGCGGTCCAAATGATCGCCTCACTGCTTCGGGAATACGAGGGGTCGATCGAAGGCTACCGGATCGACGACCTCCTAGGTGACCACCCGTTGGCCCTCGCGCGGGTATCGGTCAAACCGCTTCCCGAACACTTGGCGAGAGTCGCTTGAGTAGATTCCGGCTCCGGGATTCCCTGTCCGAGCGCTTTTGCGCTGCAGCACCGACATGCCCCCCCGCGAACCGCGCCCCAGCTATCGGCTTCCCGTAGCGCGGCGAGCGTCAGCACCCCCCGGAGGGGCGATTTGTCGACGAGAAACGGTACCAAGTCTGTCGTTGATTCCGCGACCGTTGATTGAAGTAGTGGGTCCACCGGCCACACCCTCAAGTACCCGCTCGAGTACTCCTTTGTTCGACCCGCCCGCGCTCGAGCCGACCGAGGGGATTAGTCGGTGGCGCGGAGCTACTTAGAAGGAGGTGAATTCAGATTTATGGTAAGTTTAACGGAATCGAGACTCGGGTACGGATTTGGGCTGCTCGGGGGGGGACTCATCCTCCTCGGGGGCCTCGTGAGCCTCCTCGTCGGGTTCGTCGACCTGGTGGTCGGCCACCCGTTCGGGGCGATCAGCTCCGCGAGCCTAGCAGTCGTACTCTTCGTCGTCGGTGCCCTCGCCATGTTCTTCGCATGGATAGGGCAGCGAGACTGGAGAGACCGGCCGTTCGCTAGCGGCGTGCTCTTGGTCGTACTCGCGGTCGTGGGCTGGGCTTTCCTCGGCCTCGGAGCGAACGTCGTGGCGCTTGTCGGCGCCCTGTTCGTGTTCCTGGGTGGGGTCCTCTTCCTTGTGGAACCGGCGAAGAGGATGGCCATCGCGGTAACGACAGCGTAGGACGCGGGCCCCCACCGACGTGGGAGCCACAACCCCTTCTCGCCTTTCTTCTTCCCATCGCGCGACCGCACACTCCGGTGCACCGGACGCTCTGCCGGGAGAACGAGCTGCCTCCACGGGGGTTCGGTTCTCGCAACTACAAGTAGCCCCGTCGCACTCCGCGCCCGATGGCCAGAACGGGGATCTTCCTCTACACAGGGCTACGCGTCCGCAATCTCGCGCGCTCGACTCGGTTCTACGAACGGCTCGGGTTCCGAAAGGTTTCGGGCGGGAAGATGGAACACGGCGGAATCTGGATCCACTTCCGGTATCCAGGCGCGGTGCACGAGATCGAGCTCAACTTCTACCCGAAGCGGAACCGGTTCTACGAGCCGTTCCGGATCGGCACCGAGTTCGACCACTTCGGCTTCTACGCGCCGGACATGCAGGCGTGGATGCGCCTCGTGAAGCGCGCGGGCGCGAAGGTCGTCGCGGAGTTCAAGGAGGGCAAGCAGTGGCTCATCTACGTCCAGGACCCCGATGGCAACTGGATCGAGGCGTTCGGCCCGGCCGAACCGCGACGCCGTCGGAAGAAGAAGTGACGACGGCCTGATTCGGACGGCCAGACCAGCTGGGTTTCGCGTCTTCGGGCTCGGCGGGGAGCCTTCGCGCACCCACAAGATATATGGGGAAGGTGCAGGCAAACCTCGAGAGTGCCGCTACCCGGGAGGCGCCTAGTTGAAGTTCAGCACGAGCACGCTCGCCCTCTCCCTCGTACTGCTCGTAGCGCTCGGCACTCTGCTCGTGGGTGTACTTCCCAGGGGCAGCGGTAGTTCGAGCCCGGCATCGCTCCCCACATCACCGGACGCAGCGCACCCTCTCCCCGCCGCCTCGACCGGGATCTTCCGCTCCCACGTCGCTCCGACCTCCGGCGAATCCTCCCTCGTGAGCCGACCTCACGCGCCCACCCTCACCACGGCGGGGGACGCTCCTGCAGCCGTAGGCCTCTCCTGGAGCGCGACGAACGACATCTTCTACGCTAACTACACCGTCTTCGGCTCCTCCGCCGGCCCCTCGGGGCCCTGGAGCTTTTTCGGGGTCGTTACCCCGCAGACCGCGACGAGCTTCAGCACGGGGAGTCTCTCCCCCGGCGCCACCTACTGGTGGCAGGTGCTCGAGTACAACAGCTTCGGCGGAAGCAGCGGGTCGAACGTGGTCGCTCAGACGCAACCGACCCTCGCCTACCTCACCTTCACGAAACCGACCTCCTCCTCCGCCGACTTCAACTGGACGAACAACGCGACGTACGGGGGCGCCGTCGGATTCGTTACCTACAGTCTCTACGAGGAAAAGAACGGGAGCGCCCCTCTCCTCGTCGCAACCGTGGTGAACCCCTCCACCCGCACCTTCACGGTGACGGGACTCGCGGGCGGCGTGGGCTACTCCTTCTATCTCAACACGACCGAATGCTACGTTGCCTGCGGCCAGGGCGGGCAGCAGCTGAGCACGACGGAGTCGAACCCGGTAACGTTCGGCACCACCTTCACCCTCGGGGCCTCGCTCTCCGCGACCCGCACCGTCATCGATACCGGAGAGTCGGACCTCTTCACCTGCAACCCGTCGGGCGGGGTCGCCCCGTTCAACTACACTTGGACGTTCGGCGCCGGATCCCCGACTCCGGGGCCCGGCAGCGAGAGCCGATCGTTCCCGAGCGCGGGCCCGGCCTCCGTCAACTGCGAGGTGACCGATTCGACGAGCGCCCACGCGAACGCCGCCACCACCATCTCCGTCAACGCGGCTCCCACGCTCACCCTCACGACGAACCGGACGACCGCGGACGTCGGGGAGGGGATCACCTTCGGCTGCGTCCCGCACCAGGGCACCCCGCCGTTCGCCACCGGCTGGAGCTTCGGGGACGGGAGCCCGAACGGCTCGGCGAGCGCGATCCACAGCTACACCTCGTCCGGCCGCTTCTCCGCCACCTGCAGCGCGGTCGATGCGACCGACACGCAGACGGCGACCTCCCTATCCCTCGCGATCAGCCCGGCGCTCGGGGTTTCGGCGACGGTAAGCTCGGCGGTCGCCGCGCCCGGCACCCCCCTTCAGTTCCGAGCCCTCGTCCGCAACGGCTCGGGCACCTTCCCGACCCTCACCTGGAGCTTCGGAGACGGGAACGTGGGCCCCACGAACAAGGCGAATGCCACCCATGCCTACCTTGGGCCCGGCGCGTTCACAGCGACGTTCCGGGTCACCGATTCGAACGGGATCACGGTCTCGACTACGGTGCCCCTCCAGATTCGCGCGCTCACGGTGACCGTCCTCCCGCTCTCGGCCTCGACTACGACCGGCAGCTCGATGCTGTTCAACGCGACTGCCTCGGGCGGCGCGGGAGCACCGTACAACTACACCTGGACGTTCGGGGACGGCAAGGTCGGCTACGGAGCGAATCTCCACCACGCGTACGCTTCCGCCGGTACCTACCACCCAACCGTCCTCGTTCGGGACCCGCTCGGCGCCACGAACAGCTCGGCACTCCCGGCCCTCTCCGTGACGGTCCCTCCGCCGCCCCAGCCCCTCCTCTCGGCGCTCGGCCTCCTCGCCGTTGCCTTCCTCATCGGTCTTCTCCTCGCCCTCGTCGCCTTCTCCCGGCTCAAGCGCACCCAGTCGGAGGAGCTCCAGTCGAAGGCTCCCTGGGTTCCCCAGACCGACCCGAGCCGCACGGTGAAGGGGGTCAAGATCTGCCGGAGCTGCGGGACGGCGAACCTCCCGATCCGGAGCACGTGCCAGGCGTGCGGCGCCGACCTCCCGCGGTGGGCCCAACGGGGCAGCTAGTTCGGTTCGGGCGTCGCAGAGACCACCGCCGCTCGGCGACGACCCTATACGCCGCGTGCGCTAGGTGAGCCGTTTCCCGGGACGGAGGTCGTTCAGCGATGTGCCCCGATCGGTACCAACGGCTCCCCATTCCCGAGGAGACCACCGTCGAACGGACCGAGGGGTTCGCGGAGATTCTCCACCCCTACACCCACGAGAAGGCGGTGCTCGAGGCGCAGCGGTGCCTCCAGTGCGCGATGCCGTACTGCGTCCAGGCCTGTCCGATCACCCAGGATTGCCGTGGCTACATCAGCCTCATCGCCCAGGAGCGGTTCGACGACGCGGCGCGTCTCACGCTGCGGGAGAACCCGCTCGCGACGGTGCTCTGCAAGACCTGCTACCACTACTGCGAGGAGGACTGCATCATCGCGGGACGGGGGGTCCCGATCGCGATCCGGCACCTGAAGCGGGCCGCGCTCGAGCTCGGCAACTCCCAGCTCGTGTACGTTCCGAGCGCGCCGCGGAACGAACGGGTCGCCATCGTGGGCGGCGGGCCCGCCGGCCTCGCCGCCGCCTGGGACCTTGCCCTGCGAGGCTACTCGATCACCGTCTTCGAGGCGCAACCGTTCCTGGGCGGCCAGGTCGACACGATCCCGAAGTACCACATGGACGGGGACGAGCTCGACACTGACGTCGGTCGGTTCGGGAAGCTCGACATAACCTTCCTGATGGGACGCAGGGCAGGGAGGGAGTTCACCCCCGAGTCGCTCCTCGCGGAAGGATACCTCGCGGTGTTCGTGGCGATCGGGGCTTCCGACCCCCGGGAGCTCGGCGTTCCCGGCGAGCACCTGCCGGGCGTCTTCTCGGCGCTTCCGTTCCTCCTCGCGATGAACAAGGGACCGAGTGGCCTCCTGGGGCGGGCGGGGCGGTCGGTCGCCGTGATTGGCGGCGGTGACGTCGCGCTCGACGCGGCCCGCTCCTGCCGGCGCCTTCCCGAGCACGGCCCTGTGCGAGTCGTCTACCGGAAGAGCCGCAAGGAGATCCCGGCCGGGCCCGAGGAGCTGGAGGGGGGCGAGCTAGAGGGCGTCGAGTTCCTGTTCGAACGGATGCCGCTCGAGATCGTCGGGACGGGACAGGTCGAGGGAGTTCGGGTACAGGCGACGCAGCCGGGACCCCCCGACGCGTTAGGTCGGCCCACGGTGGTCCCGGTCCCCGGCTCCGAGGAGACCCTCGCGTGCGACACGGTCATCATCGCCGTCGGGGAGCGGGCCGACGTGACGGGCCTCCCGCCCGAGCTCGACTTCAAGTTCGGTTCGCAGGGATGGCCCCAGGGAAAGCGGGAGGACTGGATGACCGACGTCGACGGGGTGTTCGCCGGAGGCGGAAAGTCGGTGGTCTACGCTATGGCGGCCGGCTACAAAGCCGCGGAAGCGATCGAGCGGTACCTCGCGACGAAGCAGGGCCGCGCTCCGGTGCCTCGCCCCGACCCGTTCGGCGGAGCGAACCCTCCGGGACTCCCCGACGGGTACGGCGGGCCGAGCTGGCACCTATAGAAGCGTCGCGGGCTACCCCGCGCCCGAAGCACGGAAAGCCCCTTACCTCACCGCGTCTCCCCGCGCCGATGCGATCGCCGGCCCGCCGGAGCGCCTCCGGGCCGAGGCGCGCCAGCGGGCGCAACCGGGAAACTCCACCAAAAGACCCGCCCGCCACCCCGGCGTGGGACACGATCTACAGCTACGGAGCGATCGGGAACCTCCGCACCGCGGCGCTGGTATCGGCGAGAGGCTCGATCGATTGGGCCTGCCTTCCCCGGTTCGCCGCTCCCTCCGTCTTCGGACGGCTCCTCGACCGGGCTCGAGGTGGGTTCCACCTCGTCGAGCCCGAGAGCTGCAAGGTAACGACGCAACGCTACGTCCCGGCGACGAACGTGCTCCGCACCCACTTTCTCCTCGAGGGAGCCCGTCAGCTCACCGTCACCGACTTCATGCCTGTGGCGAAGGCAAGAACTGCCGTACCCGAGCCGAGGATCGTGCGGAGGCTCGAGGCGGAGGGCGGCCCCGTGCCGGTCCGCCTCGTTGTCGAGCCTAGGTTCGACTACGGGCGCGCGCCCGCGCCCCGGTGGCAGGTCAGCGGAAAGGGAACCATCCGGGCCCGGTCGGGATCCGCCCTCCTTAACTTGTTCTCCCCCGGGAGCTGGCAGGTCGAGGGACGGGTCGCCGCCTCGACATTCGCCGTGCGTCCCGGCCAAGGCGCAACGACGGAGATCCTCTGGGGTGAAGGAACGCCCCTCGCCTCTCCCGACGCCTCCCTCAGGGACACGATCCGATTTTGGCGGGGCTGGGTGCACCGGCCGGATTCCCCCATGCACCGCGCGGCGCACGTGTGGCACGACTGGGTCGAGCGATCGGAGCTCCTCCTGAAGCTCCTCTCCGACCACGAGTCGGGCGCGTTCGTCGCCGCGCCCACCACCTCGCTCCCCGAATGGCCGGGCGGACCGAGGAACTGGGACTACCGCTACGTCTGGGTCCGCGACGCGGCGTTCGCGGCCCAGGCGTTCATCGCGCTCGGGCATCTCGAGGAAGCGCGCCAGTACTTTCGCTGGCTACTGAGCGCCATGCCCCGCAAGGGCGCGCGGGTACCACTCCGTACGCTGTACGACCTCTCGGGCGAGGCGCCGCCGCACGAGGAACGGCTCGACCACTGGGACGGTTACGCCGGCTCGAAGCCGATCCGGATCGGGAACGCGGCCGCATCGCAGCTGCAGCTCGACATCTTTGGCGAAGTGGTCGGCTCGGCGGCGCAGCTCGCCCACGCCGACCCCGAGTTCGTCCGGAAGGCGTGGCCGCGGCTACGGCCGCTCGCAGAGCTCGCCGCGCGGGAGTGGACCCGGCGCGACAGCGGCATCTGGGAGTCCCGGGCGGCGCCCACGCACTACACCCACTCGAAGCTCATGTGCTGGGTCGCGGTCGCCCGAGGGGCGGAACTCGCCGAGCGGTTCGGGGAGCCGAGCCGGGCGGAGGAGTTTCGGGTCGCAGCCGAGGCGATCCGCCGTGTGCTGCTGGACCGGGGGTTCGACCAACGCCTCGGCGGCTTCGTCCAGGGCTTCGACCGCCGGTGGCCGGACGCAAGCCTCCTGCGCGTGCCGATGGTCGGCTTCCTGCCGTACACGGACTCGCGGGTGCAGGGGACCATCCGCCTCGTCGAGGAGAAGCTCACCCGGGGTCCGTTTGTGTACCGGTACTCCTCCTCCCGGAGCCTCCATGGCCCCGAGGGCGCATTCCTCCTCTGCTCCTTCTGGCTCGTCGAGTGCCTGGCGCGATCGGGCGAACGCGCTCGGGCGGTCCGAAACTTCCGTGAGCTCCTCAAGGTCGCCGGTCCCCTTCGCCTCTTTTCCGAGGAGTACGACCCGACGGGAGCCGTGCCGCTCGGGAACTACCCGCAGGCGTTCACCCACATCGGTGTGCTGCGGGCGGCGATGGCGATCGGGGCAGAGCCCGCGTCGTGACGCGCGAGGATCGCGCGTGGGCGACGGTCGTCGTGCCCGGGCAGAGCTAGGCCGACTTCGGCCTCGACCCCTTGGAATCGCGGACCCCCTCGGCTGGGGGGGAGTCTTCGAGCGTCGGGGGCGGAGGCGATGGAGGCTCGGGGATCGGCTCCGAATCGAACGAGTTCTGGCTGTTCGCCCCAGCCCCAGCGGGTCGGCCCCCCCCTACCCTGCCGTGCCGCCGTCCCGACCCCTTCGGGGGGGTGCTGGACGGCATGAAGGTGAGGGGAAGGGAGGCGGCCGCGTCGTTCCACCCGGCGGGGTCGTCGCGGGATCGCTGGCTCAGCACCTCCACGCGCTTGCGCAACTCGAGCCACTCTCCCTTCGGCACCACCATCTCTTCGGCCGAAAGCTGAACGAGGCCGCGCTCCGAATCGGAGCTGAAATCTCCGAAGAGGAGGGATACGAGCCCCGCTGCGAGCGCCAGGAGACCGATCGCGAGCGCTAGCCCCCAGACCGGGTACCGCGTCGGCGGCGCGTGCGCCTGTTGGAGGAACAGTGCGACTCCGATGGCCACGCTTACCAGGGCGAGGAGGAGGAGCGGGAGGCTCCAGCGGAAGTTGCGCCGGGCCGCCTCGGCGAGACTGCTCACTCCCCAACTGTTCGACATGAACGGCGCGAGCTATCCCCGCCCCCGCCAAAGAGATTCCTCTCGAGGGGGGAGCTCCGAGTTCGGCACCGACCCGTGCGTCAAGGCCGGGCCGGCCCGGGCGGGTGGGGGGTGGTCGCCGGGCCCGCCGGGTCTAGGGGCAGCTCGTCGGGCTGCTGCACTGCTGGTCCGTGAGGGTCACGGCCGTGATCGTGAGGGCCGAGCTTCCCAGGTCCCAGGTGATCACGATCGTCCCGCCGACCGCGGTCGAGGCCTGCCCGAGGTAGATCGTGTCGGTACCGCTCGCCGCGCCGGCGGAGGTCTGCACCGTGAACTGGGCCGCGCCCGAGAACCCCGTCGTATAGGTGTACGTGGCCACGATGGCGAAGTCGCCCGCGACGCAGGTGTTGGCGCAGAAGTTGTTCGCGCCGGTCGCAAGCACTTGCGGGGAGCTTGAGGTGCCGGTGGGGGCCGAAGGGGCGGGGTTCGTGGTGGCGGTAAGCTGGACGGACGTGTAGGTGAGGCCGGCGACGCTGCCCGCGGCGCTCACGTAGTCGCCCTGAGCGTAGAGCTGGCTCGAGGAGGTCGTAAAGGTGGCCAAGGCGAACCCTCCCACGAGCGCGAGCGCCCCGACGAAGGTCGCAAAGTACACGAGGCGTCCCGGCACTCTAGTTTGCATCGATTTCTCCCGGCGGCGTGGAATTCATGCGAGGGCCCCCTACTTAGTCGTATTTGTCGCTGATTTTGCGGGGAAATCGGCCCGGGCGGCTGCCGGATATCTCCTCCCTGAATCCCAAAGGAGCGCGACCGAGATTCGTACCGCGGAGGTGTCGGTTAGCACCCCTCTTGCACCGGATCCGGGCCGGCGAACGCCTCCGGCCACGCTGCGCTCCGTGGATCTCGGGTGGACTGAGAGTAGTCGCGTGGGTCACATGCGGAGCGGCGCGCGCCCCAACCGGGACACGACGTTCTTAGAACAAACTCCCCGTAGGCAACTCTGTTCCCCGCCATGTCGACGTCTACGGCAGTCATTGGTGGGAGCGGCTATCTCGGCGGAGAACTCCTCCGCCTTCTCTCCACTCACCCCGAGTTCGCTCTGACCGCGGTAGTCTCCTCAAGCCGCTCGGGAGAGCCTCTCGAAGCAATCTGGCCGAATCTCCCAGGGAACCGGCTGGTCACTCGTTCGGACTCGCAGGAACTGAATGTCGACCTCGCCTTCCTTGCGGGGCCTGCCGGGGAGGCAATGAAGCAGGTCCCGGCGCTCCTCGACGCAGGCACGAAGGTCGTGGACCTCGGACCCGACTACCGGCTCCGGGACCCCGAGGCGTACGCCCGCGCCTACGGCCAGCCGCACCTCGACGCGGGCCATCTCGCCGAGGCCGTGTACGGCCTCCCCGAGCTCTCCCGCGACGCGGTCCGCGGCGCGCGACTCGTCGCGAACCCTGGTTGCTACCCGACCGCCACGCTGCTCGCGCTAGCTCCCCTTCTCCGGGCTGGAGAGATCAAAGGTCCCGTGATCGTCGATGCGAAGAGCGGAACCTCGGGCGCCGGAGCCTCGCTCACGTCGGGAACGCATCACCCGGAGGCAGCGCTGACCGTCCAACCGTACGGTACCCCGACGCACCGACACGTGCCCGAGATGCAGGCGGCGATCACCGCCCTCACCGGCACAAGCCTGTCGCTCGTGTTCGTCCCGCACCTCGTGCCCCTGGTGCGCGGGATCCTCTGCTCGATCTACCCCGCGCTCGCAGACGCGGCCGACCCAGCAGGTTGGCCCGCGCTCTACGAGTCCACGTACGGGACGAGCCCGTTCGTGCACGTGGGGGCCACCCCCCGGCTCAGCTGGACGCAGGGCACGAACCTCTGCTTCCTCTCACTCCAGCGAGCGGGCGATGCTCCCGTGCTCTTCAGTGCGCTCGACAACCTCGGCAAGGGCGGTGCAGCGCAGGCGATCCAGAACGCGAACTTGATGTTCGGCCTCGACGAGTCGACGGGCCTGCGCCAGCCCGGCTTCGGGGTGTGAAACCGCTGGGGCGGCTCCTGCGCGGCGCGATCCATCCGAGGGGCTTCCAGGCGGGCGGGGTCGCCTGCGGAGTGAAGCGCTCCGGCCGGCCCGACCTCTCCATCCTCCTCTCAAAGCGACCGGCGAGCGCCGCCGGCGTGTTCACCACGAACGTGGTGAAGGCGGCCCCCGTGCTCTTGGGCGAGGAGCTTCTGCGCCGAGACCCCGCGAGGATCCGGGGGGTCCTCACCGTAAGCGGCGTCGCAAACGCGATGACCGGCGCGGAGGGGATCGAGGACAACCGTACGCTCTTGGCGAACGCCGAGCGATGCTTCGGCGTAGCCGAGGGATCCCTCCTGCCCGCGTGCACAGGAGTGATCGGGCCTAGAATCCCGCTCGCCACGGTTCTCGCCGGGCTCGAGCCGCTCCGTGCCTCCACCGACTCGGGACGGGACGGTGTGCGGAGAGCGGCGCACGCGATCCTCACGACCGACACCCGCGCGAAGGAGACCGCGACCTCAGGTCGGCTCGCCGATGGCACTCGGATCCGCTTCGGCGGGATGGCAAAGGGCAGCGGGATGATCGCCCCAAAGCTCGGACCGCCGCACGCGACGACGCTCGGCTTCCTCACGACCGATGCGCGGGTGCGGCCCGCAGCGCTCTCCCGGCTTCTCGCCGCAGCGGTCGACCGGACCTTCAACATGGTCTCGGTGGACGGGGATACGAGCACGAACGACACCGTCTACCTCCTCGCGAACGGCGCCGCCGGCGGAGGGTACGCTGACGAGGACCCGGCGTTCGCCTCGCTCCTGCTCGCCTCGCTCGAGTCGCTCGCGCGTCAGATCGCGAAGGACGGGGAGGGCGCGACGAAGCTCCTCACCGTCACCGTTCGGGGCGCCCGGACCCTTGCGGATGCCCGCTCCGCAGCCCGCGCGGTTGTGGGCTCGACGCTCGTCAAGGCCGCCGTGTTCGGGGCCGATCCAAACGTCGGCCGGATCGCCTGCGCCCTCGGCTACTCGGGTGCGGAGATCGACCCCGATCGGATTGACGTCGCGCTCCGAAGCGGACGCCAGGCGGTCCCGCTCATCGTCGGTGGCCGCCCTGCCGCGGGGCTCGACAACGGCGGGGGCAAGCGGGTGCGGGAACTGCTCCTGCGCCTCGACGAGGTCCCGCTCGAGATCGCCCTCCACCGCGGCCGCGCGGCCGCGACCGCGTGGGGCTGCGACCTCTCCTACTCGTACGTCCAGATCAACGCGGCGTACCACACATGATCGCGACCGAGGCTTCCCCTGCACCGTCCGTCCTCAAGGTAGGGGGCCGCGAGTTGGAGCCGGGACCCGGGCTCGAGGCGCTCGTCGCCACCGTGGCCGCCCTGCGGTCGACCGGCCGCCCGCTCCTCCTTGTCCACGGCGGCGGGGAGGAGGTGACGGACCGTGCCCACGCGCTCGGCCTCCGTACGACCCGGGTGCGGGGCCAACGGCTCACCTCGCTCCCGATGCTCGAGGTGGTTGTCGAGGTGCTCGCGGGCCGCATCAATTCAAGGCTCGTAGCCGCGCTCGGGCGGGAGGGGGTGGACGCCCACGGCCTCACCGGCGCCACAGAACGGATCCTTCTCGTCGACCCGGCAGGTAGCCCGCGGGGAAGCCTCGGCTGGGTCGGTACGCCCCGTGCGGTTCGGACACGGCCGCTCCTCCGCCTCTGGGAGGACGGTGTACTTCCGGTGCTCGCGCCGATCGGCGTCGATCGGTCGGGCCACCTCTACAACGTGAACGCGGACCTCGCGGCGGCCGCCCTCGCGGGGGCGCTGCGCTCCGAGCTCTGGCTCGTCACCGACGTCGAAGGGGTGCGAGACGCGACCGGAGCGGTCCAGACCGGCCTCACCTCGTCCGAGCTTGCGGAGCTCCTCCGCTCGGGAGCCGCGACGGGCGGGATGGTTCCCAAGCTCGAGGCGGCCGAGCTCGCCCGGCGCAAGGGCGCCCGGAGCGTCTGGATTGGCTCGCTCGCTGGCCTTTCGCCCGCCGGCCCTCGGCCGGCGGTCGGTACGCAGCTCCTCCCTGAGGCGCGCCCGGGCTCTCGCCCGCCGCTCCTCAAGGTTCCGACCCCGGGAGGAGGACGGTGAATCGATGAAGGAAGAAGACGCGCGGGATTCGAAGGTCGTGCTCGCCTACTCGGGAGGACTCGACACCTCGGTCGCCATCCGCTGGATCCAGGAGCAGTACCACTCCGACGTCGTCACCCTCACGGTCGACGTGGGCCAGCAGGGCGAGCTCGAGGGAGCGCTCGAGCGCGCTCGCCGCAACGGCGCGGTCGACGCGAAGCTCGTCGATGCGAAGGAGACGTTCGTCCGCGAGTTCCTGTGGCCGGCCGTCCAGGCGAACGCGCTGTACGAGGGAGTCTACCCCCTCTCGACCGCGCTCGCGCGGCCGCTCATCGCGCGGACGCTCGTCGAGGTCGCGAGCGGCTCGGGCGCCGGCGCGATCGCGCACGGTTGCACGGGCAAGGGGAACGACCAGGTCCGGTTCGACGTGGCCGTCCACACTCTTGGCCCGGGCCTCCGCGTCATCGCTCCCGTCCGGGAGTGGAATATGAACCGCACCGACGAGATCGCGTACGCGAAGACGCACGGGATCGAGATCCGGGTGAGCCCCGAGAGCCCCTACTCGGTCGACGAGAACCTCTGGGGCCGGAGCATCGAGGGCGGCCGGCTCGAGGACCCCGCCCTGGCCGCACCCGAGGAGGTGTTCGAGTGGACGGGCCACCCGAGCGATTGGCCACGGGAACCCGAGGAGGTCACGGTCGACTTCGACGCGGGCGTGCCGGTGCGCGTGAACGGCGCGGCGCTCGAGCCGGTGCAGCTCGTCCAGACGATGAACCGGCTCGCGGGGACCCACGGCGTCGGACGGATCGACCACATCGAGGATCGCGTGGTGGGTATCAAGAGCCGCGAGACGTACGAGTGCCCGGGCGCGCTCGCCCTGCTCGAAGCGCACCGATCGCTCGAGAGCCTCGTCCTCCCGCGGGACCTCCTTCAGTTCAAGGCGCTCGTCGACCGGCGGTTCGCGGACCTCGTCTACGAGGGGCTTTGGTTCTCGCCCCTCCGGGAGGCGCTCTGCGCCTTTGTGCGCTCGACGCAGGAGGTGGTGACGGGCACGGTCACGCTCCGCCTGCACCAGGGGAGCGTCCGCGCGGTCGGTCGCCGCTCCGACTACTCGCTCCTCGCGCACGAGCTCGCGACGTACGGCACGGAGAGCCGCTTCCCCCAGGAGCTCGCCGTCGGGTTCATCCACCTCTACGGTCTGCCGAACCAGCTCGCTCACGCCCGGGCCGAGGCGGCCCGGGCGAGCCGGAACCCCGAGGAGAACGAATCTCGTGCTGCGCGAGCGGTTCTCCCGACCCCTAGCTAAGGCCGCGCTCGCGCTCTCGAGCTCGGTCCGGGAGGACGCCGAGCTCCTCCGGGCGGACCTTTGGGGTTCCCGGGTGCACGCGCGGATGCTCGGCGAGACCGGGATCCTCCCCGCCCCCGCTGCGCGCCGGATCGACCGAGGGCTCCGAGCGATCGAGCGGCTCGTCGCTCAGGGACGATTCCAACTCGCGAGCGAGCTCGAGGACGTTCACCTGAACGTCGAATCGGAGCTCGTCCGGCGCATCGGGCGGGACGGGGAGCGGCTCCACACGGGCCGGAGCCGGAACGATCAGGTGGCGACCGACCTTCTCCTCTGGCTCCGGGAGGCGCTCCTCGACCTCGAGGAAGGGACGACCGCGGTGGCGGTCGAGCTCGGTCGGCGGGCCGAGGGACCCGACGGATCGATCGTCGTCGCGGGCTGGACCCACCTGCAGCCCGCGCAACGGGTGTACGTCGCCCAGATCCTCGGCACCCACGCGCTCCGGTTCCTGCGCGACGCGGAGCGGTTTCGCTCGATCCGGGAACGGATCGTCGATTGCCCCCTCGGGAGCGGGGCGCTCGCGGGAAGCTCGCTTCCGCTCGACCGGCGGCGGTCCGCCCGTCTTCTCGGCTTTCGCCGTCCTTCCCCCTCCTCCCTCGACGCCGTCTCGGACCGGGACGCGGTGCTGGAAACGCTCTCGGCGCTCGCGCTCTTGGGCGTCCACACTAGCTCCCTCGCGGAGGAGCTCGTGCTCGGCTCGATGCCCGAGGTTGGGCGCGTCCGTCTCGCGGACGAGTTCGTCAGCACGAGTTCGCTCATGCCGCACAAGCGCAACCCGGATCTCGCGGAGCTGTTGCGCGGCGAGAGCGGGCCCGCGATCGGACGGCTCGTCGCGCACCTCGCCATCCTGAAGGGTCTGCCGCTCGCGTACAATCGGGACCTGCAGGTGGGAAAGCCGCTCCTCTTCGAGGGGGTGGAGCGGGCCCGTCAGGGACTCGAAGTGCTCGAGCCGATGCTCCGCACCGCGCGTTTCCTCGCCCCCGCGAGCCCCGCCGGTGACACCGGATCCGTCGAACTGGTCGACGCGCTCGTCGCGCGTGGAGTACCGTTCCGTGCCGCCCACGGGCGGGTGGCCAGGCTTCTCGGCAAGCTCGAGCGGACCCACCGGACCCTCCGCGAGCTCAGCCCTTCGGAGTGGGACCGGGCGTTTCCCGAGCTCGAAGGTACTCCCGGGCTCCCGGACGCCGAAGAGGAGCCGGAGCGGAGGACGACGGAGGGAGGGAGCGCGCGCCGCGCGGTCCGCTCGCTCCTAACCGAGGTCCGGGCCCGAGGATGGATCGCGGCCGCCGCGGCACGGTCGGAACGCGCACGGCTCGCGAGGTTGCGACATCTTCTTGACGCTCCCCTCCGACCGCACTTCCGCTCGACCCATCGGCCCTCGTGAACCACGTGGCGAGTGGACCGCGGGGGAAGCGGCTTCCTCGCGCGTCCGTCCGCGTCCAGCGGGAGCGTCTGAACGACCTCGGGGGGCGCGCCTGGATCCAATTCACTCGCTCGTGGTTCGTGGAAAATCCACCGCGCCGTAGCGCCGCGGAGCGCTCCCACCCGGCGAAGTTCCCCGAGGGGCTCGCCGAACGGTTCGTTCGGTTCTTCACCCGTCCCGGTCAGTGGGTGCTCGACCCATTCGCCGGGGCGGGCAGCACGCTCGTCGCCGCGCGGCGGCTCGGTCGCCCCTCCGTCGGCGTTGAACTGAGCCCCGAGTACGTGCGGCTCGCGGAGCGCCGGGTCGACGCCGTGCCCGGGGCGCGCTCCGTCCCCGCCATCCTGCTCGCCGAGGACGCCCGTCTCCTCGGGGAAAGTTGGCGCCGCCTTCGACTCCCCGCCCCGAGCCTCGTCCTCACCTCACCGCCGTACTGGGACATGCTCCGCAAGGGACGGGGCGGAGTGCGCTCGGTCCATCGTCGCCGGCGGGAGGAGGGGCTCAGCGAGGCGTACTCCGCGGACCCGAGGGACCTCGGGAACATCACCGACTACCGCCGGTTCTTGGAGGAACTGCTGCCCATCCTCGCCGAGGCGGGCGCGCTCCTCGCCCCCGAGCGGTACCTCGTGGTCGTGCTCCAGAATCTGCGCGATCCCACGGGCGCGTACCGGCGCTTGGCCTGGGAGGTCGCGGCCGGGCTCGACCGGCCGCCGCTCGAGTTCCAGGGCGAACAGATCTGGTGCCAGGATTCGAAGCCGCTCGGGATCTGGGGCTATCCCGTCACGTTCGTCCCGAACGTGCACCACCATTACTGCCTCATCTTTCGGCGCGTGGGTCCCGGCCGGAGCGGCGGCGCTGGGGCGCCCGTGGATTCCTTGGAGCGGCCGCTCAGTCGATCGCCTGGGCGAAGGCGCGCAGCATCTCCGCCGCCGAGTGGAGATGGCGCTGCGAAATCTGCTCGACGTTGACGCCGAGAGGGACCGACCAGTTCTCCTCGGTGGCGACCCGCCGCACCTCCCCCCAGACGTCGAGCGCGAGCTGGATCGCCCGTAGGGCCGCGCCGCCGTCCCCCTCGTTCAGGATCGCCCGCTCCGCCTCCTCAGGGATCTCCGCCCCGAGCCATCGGACGAACTCGCAGTCCGCCTCGTCCGTGAGCGGGGCAACGCTCAGCAAAACCGCGGCCGGCGGGACCCCCTCCGCCGTGGCGATCTCGCCGTACTCCCGCAGGGTGGAGACGGCGGCGGCGGGGTCGAAAAGGATCTGCGTCGTGAAGAAGCTCGCGCCGGCGCGGGTTTTCGCGAGCATCCGATGCGCCTCCCCCTTCCGCTGCGGGATCGCGATGTTCCCGAGCCGTCCGCCGGCGGAGGCGAGCACCGCCGAGCAAATCCGGTCCGCCTCGGCGACCGTCGGACCCGGGTAGGGGATGTACCGGCTCGAACCGCCCACGAGGACCACATGGCGAACCCCCCCCGCGAGCGTCTCGCGAGCCCAGTTTGAGACCGCCTCGGTCGACGCGAGGTGCGCGACCACCTTGTTGACGACGACGTCGCAGGCCGCCTGCTCGCCCACCGTACGGGCGAACGTCCGCGGGTCGCCCGTCCGGTAGTACGGTCGGCCGTCGTGGTTCTCGTCGACGAGCTCGGGGATGTTCACGGCGTCCAGCCGTGGGACGCCCCGGAGCAGCTTCGTGAGC
Source organism: Thermoplasmata archaeon (assembly GCA_022750125.1). Lineage (GTDB taxonomy): Archaea > Thermoplasmatota > Thermoplasmata > Lutacidiplasmatales > UBA184 > JAKIVR01. The sequence continues at coordinate 2,867 of JAKIWH010000004.1, read as the reverse complement.
GCCTCGGTGTGCAGGCCCGCGCGCACAGGGTCCGCGCGCACCGAGGGAGGGACCGGCTCGAAGAGCAGAGGGCGGTCGGAGAGCGCGCGTTCGAGGCTTCGGGGCAGAACTCCCTCCGTCCAGGGCGCTCGCACGGACGAACGCGTATGAAGCTTGAGCCGATCCCCTCGCGTTACGGCCGGAGCAACCGACCGGCGGAGGGCGCCGGCCTACGCGGGCTCGGGCTGGTCGTCGGGAGGAGCTTCCTCCTCCTTCGGCACGCGCGACCGGGGCTTTAGTACGGATCCGGCGACGAGCACCCCGACCCCTACGAAGAAGAGCACCATCCCAGGAAGGCCACCCGCGAGCGGTCCCGTGTCGTTCACCGTGACGACGGCCGAGCTCCCCGAGCGGTTCAGGAGCACCGAGTACCACACGCCGCTCTGCGCCGGGAAGCTCACCGACCCGGAGCTTGCGTTGCCCGAAGCGACGGGGGCTCGGGAGAGCGCATGGGTGCAGTTCGAGTCGCTCCCGCAGGGATAGACGTCGAGCTGCACCGGGGCTCCCGCGCTCCAGCCGACCGTCACCTCGAGGTACGGGTGGAAGAGGTCCACCTTCGTGCCGTACGTGCCGAGGATGCTTGAGACGGTGAACACGATCTCCTCCCCGGGCGCGAGCGAGGCGCTCGAGCTCGTCGTGGAGCTCAACGGGACGTAGGCGAGGAGCGCTCCCGCCACCGCGAAGATCGCCCCCACCACGACCCAGCTCCGTCGCATCGTCGCTGCCCGTCGAGCCACCGCGACCCGGGTTATCTCCCTCGCGGCCGGCGGGAAACGGGCCCGGGCGCTCTCTCACCGAGCCGAGGCAGGTTGGGGTCACCCGGGCTGCAGCCGCTCGACGCTCCCCGACCGGGCGGGGCCGAGGAACCGTCCGGGGCCGAAAAGAGCGGGATCGAGGTCCGTGCCCTCTCCGAGCACCGACTTCGCCACACGGACGGTGCTCGCCGGCGAGAGCATGAAGCCGTGGCCGCCGAAACCGTTCGCGTGGAAGAATCCCGGTAACCGAGGATCCTCCCCGATCACCGGCATTCCGTCAGGAGTGTCGTCGTAGTATCCTGCCCAGGCCCGCAGCACGTTCAGGCCACGCAAGTTGGGGAACAGCTCGACGACCGCGCGGCCCATCCGCCGGAGGAATTCGAGCGAGCTCGGCATCCCGGTCATCGTTCCGGTCGGATGGGACACGGTGAGCCCGCCGACGAGCTCCCCGCGCATCGTCTGGCTCAGGTAGAGGCCGTCCGAGAGCCGGATGAGCATCGGGTCGAGGAACGGCTTCATAGGCTCGGTGGCGAGGATCTCGTGGCGGCTTGCGACATTTTGCACTTCGAGCCCCGCAAGACGGGAGACCTCCCCCGACCATCCGCCGGCGGCGTTCACGACTTTGGGTGCCACGACCGTCGACCGTTCGAGCGCTAGCCGGAGGTCGGCACCTTCTCCCCGGGAGATGCCGAGGACGGGCGTACGGAGGAACACCTCCACCCCGAGCCGACGGAGCTCCTCGTAGACCCCCCAGATCGCCGGGAACGGGTACAACGTGCCATCGCTCCCGAGAAAGGAGCCTCCCCGGAGCGTGCGGAGCGCGAGTCCGGGCGCGTAGTGGGCGACCCGGTCCGCGGGGAGCCGCTGGATCGGGAGCCCCGAGGAGCGAACGATGGCGGCAACGCGGTCGAGCTGGGCGAGTTCCGCGTCGCTTTCGGCGAGGAACAGATAGCCGCCCTGGCGGAAGTACGGGTTGTAGCCGAACTCCTTCGGGAAACGCCGCCAGGCGACGACCGCCTCCCGCGCGAGCTTCACCGTCGCCGACGTCTCCCATTGCTGGCGGACCCCGCCCCCGTTCCTTCCGGAGGCTCCCGAGGAGAGGAACCCGCGCTCGAAGACGGCGATAGGTCCTGCTCCCGCGCGTGCGAGATGGAGCGCGGTGAACAGGCCCACGATACCCCCGCCGATGATCGCGACCGCATACCGGTCGCGTGGGTCTCCGCTCATGGGGGAGCCTCGGGGAGCTGCGCCCAGGCACCGAGCGACGTCGGGAGGACGGGAGGTCGCTGGCGAATGTACCCGACCTCCGCCGGGGGACGCTTCTCGAGGGCGGCGAGGAGTAGGATGGCGTCGGGAAGGCAGAACCGGCCTTGGCAGACTCCCGTGCCGACGCCCGTGTACCGCTTCACCTCCTCGAGACCTTGGTAGCCGAGCGCGTGCGCCTCCTCGACCTCCGAGACGAGGACATCCTCGCAGGCGCACAGGATCCACTTCCCGCGGGCGCTCGACCCGTTGCGGAGCTCCGAGTAGTACCCCTGGAGCAACGAGGGGGTGACGTCCGGGGGAGCGGGTGGCGGCGCGCCGAGACCCGCCGGAGGCGAGAGTACGGCCTCGGCGGCAGCGATCCCGCTCGCTTCCGCTTCGGCGCCGGCGGCGAATCCGGCCGCCTCCCCCGCAGCGAACAGGCCCGGTACCGTGGTCCCGCCACCCGCGGCGATGCGGGGAAGGTACGCGCCGACCTTGCCGCTCCAGATCATCTCCCCTCCCGGCTGGAAGAGGAGCTGCACGTTCGGCAGGCGGCGGTGCGCGAGCAGGATTGCGTCGACCGGGATCGACTGCGGCGCACCGCCTCCCCGCGGACGGAGAAGGACGGAGCGAACCCGGCGTCGTCCTCGGGCTTCGAGGAGCAGGCTCCGCGGATAGAGAGGGATCTCAAGCTCGCTCGCGCGGCGGGCCACGCCGGGTCCGAACGTCGATGGCGAGAGCGCTGCGGCAATGCGCGCCCCGAACCGGTCCAGGAGCTCCGCCGCCCTCTCCTCTCCTCCGACGAGGAGGGCGCGTTCGAACGGTGCG
>JAKIWH010000137.1 GCA_022750125.1 Thermoplasmata archaeon | reverse complement strand
GCGAGCACCGCCCTAAACCCGGCGACGATCACCTATCCGGGAACCGGTAACCTGCTCGCGAGCTACACGCCCCTTCCGGCGGGCTACATCGGAGGGTCGGCCGGACCGTACAGCGCCTCGCTCGTCGTCAAGGTGAACAACATCCAAGTTCCCCTCACCGCGGGCCCCAACGGGACGACACGGGCGTTCAACACGACGGTCGCAGCGGGAAGCCCGTACCCGATCACCGTCACCGCGAACGGCTATCAGAGCTACTCAGGCAATGTCCCCACGCAGGCAGGACACCTGAGCATGGTGAACGTCTGGCTTCCGCGCGTCAGTGGCTGGATCGCTGGGAAGGTGTCGCCCGCGAACGCAACCCTCCTCGTGAACGGGTCAACGGTACCCGTCACACTGGCGAGCGGGTCGTACAACTACACGGTCCCGTGGGGAACGTACTGGGTGAACGCGAGCGAGACGGGCTACACGACCTTCTCCCAGTTGGTCACCGTGGCCCCGGGCCACACCCTGAGCCTCAATCCGACGCTTTCGGGAGGCTGGCTCAACGGCTCGGTCAACCCGATTTCGGGATCGGTCTCGATCAACGGCGTGGCCACGACCACGCACTCCGGTAACTTCGCGGTCGAGGTCCCGGGTGGGATGTACAACGTCACGGCAACCGCCCACGGGTACTCCTACTTCCAGTGGACCTACCATGTCGTCGCCGGGACCACGACCCTCGTGAACATCCACCTCATCAACCAGGGATGGATCCTCGGGTCGATCGGGCCCTCCGCGGCCGTTGCGACCGCGATCGTACTCGTCGCCGGGGTCCGAACAGCTGTGACCGGAGCGGGTACCTTCAACGTGACCGAAGGCGCGGGCTCGCACAACATCCAGGTGAGCGCACCCGGCTACAACCAGACGAACCAGACGGTGGTCGTGACGCCTGGGAACGTGAGCAAGGTGGCCTTCACCCTGCATCCCACCCAGAACACAACCTGTCCCCCCACCACGCCGGGCTGCCCCGGGTACAAGAGCGGTGGGGGCGGTGGCACGACGACTAGCTCGAACCTGCTGCTCTACGTTGGTGTGGGGGTAGTGGTGCTCGTCGTGGTCGCGCTCGCCGCGATCATGCTCATGCGCCGCCGACCTCCGGCCGCGAAGGAGAGCGAGGCACCCTCCGAACCGGCCGCGTACGACGAGTCGTCGATCGGCTCAAGCTCGGGTGAGCCTCCCTCCACGTAGAGAGACGACGCTCGCACCCCCGAGAACTCTTCGGGGGTGCACGACACGGGGCGAGGAGTTTCGCGTAGCTGGTTCGGTCCCGTCCTCTCGCCGACTCCGTCGACGTCCTCGTGCACCGTGTCAACCTCGGACCACGCTTCTGGAGTAACCGGCCGGCTCCGCGCTGCCGGTGCGGTCGAAAATCTCTAACGACCTCGCGTTGCGACAAAAGATAGATATGGCTCGCCCACTTGCAACGCCCATTCTCTTCGCCGGGGTTATTCGCAGTGAACTCAAGCACGCCTAGCGAGCAGTTGCCGAGCGCTTCCGCCGGACGCGGGAACCCGGAGTTGGCCCCGCCCCCTTCTTCGCGAAGCGGCGGCGGATTCGGCTCGGGAGGCCCTCCCGCAGGCTCCCCCTCGGGGGACCTCTTTGATTCTGTCCTCCCCCCCGCCTCGGACATCTACAAGGGAAGCCGCGAGATCCTTCGCGAGTCGTACGTTCCGGCGAGGCTGCCGCACCGAGAGAACCAGATCCGCCAGGTCGCGGAGGTGCTCTCCCCAGCCCTCCGGGGCGAGCTCCCGAGCAATCTCCTCATCTACGGCAAGATCGGGACCGGGAAGACCGCCGTCGTCCAACAGGTCCGGCTCGAGTTCCTCCGGCGGGCGGCCGCCGACCGGTCGATGACCTTCCTGAGCGTGAACTGCGGCAACATCGATACGCCCTACTCGCTCCTGCAGACGATCGGCAACTCCCTCGCGGAGTGCGAGGAGGAGCGGATCCCCACCGGCTGGGCGCTCGACCGCGTCCAGGGGGCGCTCCGCGGGCTCATCAACGGCCGCAAAGGCATCTGTCTCCTCGTGCTCGACGAGATCGACCGGCTCGTGGCGCGCAGCGGCGACGGCGTCCTCTACACGCTGAGCCAGCTCAACACCGAGCTCAAGCGGGCCCGGCTCTGC
>JAKIWH010000069.1:2613-10392 GCA_022750125.1 Thermoplasmata archaeon | reverse complement strand
TCCCGCTTCGCCGCGGGGCGATCACCCACTGCGTCCTCGCGCGGTACGGCGGGGGCGAGGGAGAGGTGATCTCCTCGGGGATCGCCTACGGGTTCCGGACGGACGGACAAGGTGGGTACGTGGCCGAAGGCCACCTGCACGGGACCCAGAAGTCGCTCAAGGAGTTCCTCAAGTGGCGCATGGAGGAGATCGCCCATTTCCGTGGCGTCGAACTCCGGCGGATCCACTATCGTACGGAAGAGCTCGTGATCCCGATGGACCACTACGGCGTCTGCATCGCCGCGTGCGTCTTCTTGCCGTAGGCTCGGCGCGCTCAGGCGAGCAGCCGGCGCAAGAGGAGCTTGTCCTCGAGGGACCCGTCGATCGCGAGACGTCGCGTCACGATCGCCTTCATCGGGCCGATCTCGCGGCGGATGAGCCCGAGGAAGGTAAGGGAGTCCGTCGTGATGGTGAGGTCCGGTTTCTCGGTCTCCCCGCTGCGGAGCCCCGAAAGCTTTCCCTCCTTGAGCTCGAGCGAGTAGTGACCCTCGTCGGTGAGCCGGATCGCGATGGTGCGGCTCACGCCCTGGAGTTCCGTCTGGATCGCTGGATTCCGCTCGGCGTGCCGGTTGAACCGGTCCACGAGCCCGGCGAGCGCCTCCTCGATCACGGTGCGTACGCCTCGAGCCGCTCGACCCAGGGGCGCGGCTTAACCCTTTGCGCGGTCGACCACGATAGACGAACCCACGGGGGATGCGCCTCCCGGCCGAAGCCCCATTCGAGAGCCGCGAGGGTCCTCGCATCCGAAGGGTAGCCGCTTCCGAGGTCGTGGTCCAGTTCTCGGGAGAGAGTTCCGAGAGCTGCATCCCGTTCGACCTTGGCCACGATCGAGGCTCCGCCCACGACCGGGACCTCGACGTCGGCGTGGTGCTGGGCGGTCACTTCGGCCTTCACCCCGGAGAGCCTCGCGACATCGCGGCCGAACCGCGCCGCTACGGGGTCGCACGCATCCACGAACACCGCATCGGGCCGGGTGCGACGAACGAGCTCTGCGAAGCCACGCGCCTCGAGGCGATTGAGACCACCCCGTCGAACCCACGGATCTATCTCCCGTGGACTCAGCAGTAGGCTCGTTCGTTCCCCCACTTCAGCGAGCGCGGTGTACAGCTCGGTCCGGCGCTTGGGTGTAAGCTGCTTCGAGTCCTTCACCCCGAGCGGCCGGAGCTCGCTGAGTCGGCGCTCCTCGACGACGAGGCCGCCTAGGACGAGCGGACCGAGGACACTGCCGCGACCCGCCTCGTCGAGGCCGAGGATCCGACGAGAGCCTTCGGCGCGCTTCGTGCGCTCCGAAGGTGCCGCGTCGTCCGTCACCGAAGGCCGAGGGGTGGAGTGCTTGATAATACGTAGCGCAGGACCCGAAGCCGCAGGGGCCCGGTACCCGAGCGAGCACGTTCGACCCCCGCGAGCCGGAATTTGGCTGAGCTCTCGTGAGCGCCCACGAAACCTCTTATAGCGCTCCTCCGCTCCCGCCGCCTCCGAGGGGCACGATGGGAATCTGGCAGGGACGCTCGAAGCGGAGCCCGAGCGGCGGCCGGCTTCGGCCGGTCCGTGGGAAGCGACGGTTCGAGATCGCTCCCGAAGTTCAGCACGCGACGATCGGAGCGGGCCACGTGAAGCCGTACCGGGGCCGCGGCGGGAACGTGAAGCTCAGGATTCTCACCACCTCTACGGTGAACGTCGTGGATCCGGCCACCGGCAAGATGCAGGTGACGAAGATCATCACCGTTCGCGAGAACCCCGCGAACCCGAACTACGTGCAGCGCAACATCATCACCCGCGGCGCGCTCCTCGAGACCGAGCTCGGGCTCGTCGAGGTCCGCTCCCGGCCGGGTCAGGACGGCGTGCTGAACGCGGTGCGCGTCGCCAAGCCGTCGGGATCCTAGGACGGTCGTCGGGGATGCCCGACCATTTCTTCGTGTACCCAGCTTACCTCGGACGCAAGGGCACGCGCGCGCTGGGGCGCCGCGTTCCGGCGTCCCTCGCCGTGGGCGATGCGACCGTCGAGCGAATCGTCGAGGCGGCCGTGAAGCTCGGCTTCAAGGCGGTCGCGGAGCCGGCGAAAGCGTACCCGAGGGCGCCGCTCGGGAGCCCGGGACGTGTCCGCGTGACGAAGCGCCCGGGCGTACCGAAGACCGCGTTCCTCCGGTCGCTCGCGGAGGAGTTGCGCGCGATGGGTCCCGGCCCGGGTCCCTCGTAATGGCGGAGGAACCCGGTACCGTCTACTTCACCGGCACCGCGGGTGCCGGGAAGACCCGGCTCGTCCAAGCGTTCGGGGAGTGGCTCAAGACCTCGGGCTACGACGCGGTGACGGTGAACCTCGACCCGGGAAGCGAGGCGAGCGAGACCGCGAGCGACGTCGACATCCGGGAGTGGGTGCGGCTCTCCGACGTGATGGACGAGTACGAGCTCGGGCCGAACGGGGCGCAGGTCGCCGCGTCCGACCTCATCGCTCTCAAGGTGTTCGAGGTGAAGCAGGCGCTCGAGGAGCTTCGGACCGACTACATCCTCGTCGACACGCCGGGACAGGTGGAGCTGTTCGCCTTCCGCGAATCCTCGCGCGCGATCGTGGACGCGTTGAGCGGCGATCGAAGCGCGATCACCTTCCTCTTCGACCCGAACCTCGCGAAGACCCCCTCGGGGTTCGTCTCCCTCCTCATGCTCTCGGCGACGGTCGAGTTCCGGTTCCGCCTGCCGACGATGAACCTGCTCACGAAGACGGACCTGCTCTCCGCCGAGCGGGTCGAGGAGATCGTCGCCTGGGCCGAGGAGCCCGGGCGTCTCAACGAGGCGGTGACGGCGGAGTCTCCTACGCCCGACGTGCAGCTGTCCACCGAGCTCTACCGCGCGATCGAGGCGCTCGCTCCGCTCACCACGATCCTCCCCACCTCAGCCGTCGATCGGAGCGGACTCGAGGCGGTCTACCGGAGGCTGCAGCAGACGTTCGGCGGCGGAGAGGACCTGGAGCCGTCCCACGCCCCGTCCGAGCCCTAGCGGGCTCACTCGGTGAAGAAGAGTCCCATGCCGGCGCTCGCCGACTCCTCCTCCTCTTTGAAGCGGCGGTAGAGCGCCTCCGCCTCGGCGGGAGGAAGCTTCGTCCCGAGAGGCCCGAGAAGCCCCTCGGCCCGCGTCACGGGGTCGGAGGCTCCCTCGACAAGGACGTACAGCGTTCCCGAAGGTCCGCCAAGCGCGCTCGCGTCCCGGACCTTCTGGCTCTGCCGGCCGACGATGTCGTCGCGGAGGGCGGCGTCGAGTCCCTCGCGGTGGGTCGTGGGGACAGAGTACAGGGTCCACGCCATCGGGCGCGCCGACCCTGCTCCCGTATTTGGGGTTTCGGCCGAGGAAGGAACGACTTATCGCGGGCACGGGCTCCGGGGGCATGGCAACGCCCGCCCCTCCCATCCTCGTCGTCGGAGTGGCGCACGTCGTCGACCTCGCCGCGCCGCTCCGCCGGGTCCTCGGGGAGCGTCCGCTCGATGGGATCGCGGTGGAGCTCGACATCGACCGGTTCCGCGCGCTCTCCGCACCCCCTGGAACCGGGTCGGGAAGGGGCGGGGGTCAACCGATGCTCTTCCGGCTCTGGGCGATGGTCCAGCGTCGGCTCGGGGACGAGCTCGGGGTCGGTGCAGGGGCCGAGATGCGGACGGCGGCAGAGATCGCAGCAGAACGCCGGCTTCCGGTGCTCCTGATCGACGACCCGATCCGCGAGACGCTGTTCCGACTTCTTCACTCCCTCTCCCTCAAGGAGCGGGTTGCCCTGTTCGCGGGCGCCATCGTGGGGCTCTTCCTCCCGGGAGAGCTCGTCGGGCGCCAGCTCGACGCCTACCAGGCGGAACCCGCAAGCTACACCGACGAGCTTCGGCGCGCCATGCCGGGCGTCGCGAAGGTGTTGCTCGACGACCGGAACGAGCACATGGCGGACCGGCTCGCCGAGGCGCGCGGTCGCGGGCTCACCCGGATCGCCGCCGTGATCGGCGACGCCCATCTCCCCGGGCTCTGCGAGGCGCTCGAGCGCCGGGGCATCGGCTCGGAGCGGATCCCGTTCTCCGAGCTCAACAGTACTAGAGTACCGTAAGCTCGCGCCGCTTCGCCTCGGCGAGCGCCGAGAGGAACCCTTCCCCGAGGCCCGTGATCTCGGGGGTCGAGTAGGCGAGGAGCGTGCCGTCGTCCCCGTGGCTCGAGACGCCCGGGTCGATCGGGAGTCGCGCGACGACCGGGATGCCGTACTCCCCGGCGAGCGCGACGGCACGGCTCGGCCCGAACGGCGCGACCTCCTTACCGCAGTGCGGGCAGGCGAGGAACGAGAGGTTCTCGACGAGCCCAAGGAGCGGGACATGAAGGTCCCGGGCCATGTTCATCGCCTTGCGCACGATGAGACCCGCGAGCTCCTGCGGCGTGACGATGAAAAGCATGCCGTCGAGCGGCAGCGTCTGGAAGACGGTGAGCGGCACGTCGCTCGTCCCCGGGGCCATGTCCACGAGGAGGTAGTCGAGGGTCCCCCAGTTCACACCGCCGAAGAACTGGAGGATGAGGCGGGTGACGAGCGGGCCACGCCAGACCACGGGGGTCTCCGCTTCCTCCACCAGGAACTGGGAGGCGACAAGGCGGAGTCCCTCGGGGGTGATGGCGGGCTCGATCCCTTTCCCCTTGTCGAGAAGCGGGCCCTTCGCACCCACGAGCTTCGGAACGGAGGAGCCGCCGACATCGGCATCGAGGATTCCCACGGAGAGCCCCCGTCGCAGGAGCTCTCCCGCGAGCGCGACCGTCACCGAGGACTTGCCGACGCCGCCCTTGCCGCTACCGATCGCCACAACGTGACGGATCGCCCCCTTCTCCATCCGCTGGAGGACCGAGCCGGGCGCGGCCCGGCGTCCGGCGGCCGCCGGAGGCGTCGACGCTGGGGTTGGGGCGGGCGCCTCGGCGTTCACGGCCGGTCATGCTGGCCCACGCTATATAACGTAAGACAGGTCGCGTAGCTCGGGAGAAACCGAGCCGTTGGCGACACGTTCGGCGCCGCTCTCGGAACTGTTCGAACCCCGCTCGGTCGCGGTCATCGGCGCCTCGAACCGGGCCGGAACGGTCGGCGCAAGCCTCTTCCGGAACATCCTCGAGGCGGGCTTCTCGGGCGTTGTATATCCCGTGAATCCGAAGTGGCGCTCGGTCTCGGGGGTCCGCTGCTATCCGAGCGTTCGCGCGCTCCCCGAGGCGCCCGACCTCGGGATAGTCATCGTGCCGGCCGCCCGCGTGCCGGCGGTAGTCGAGGCGCTCGGCCGTCGTGGGACCCGTGGCGTCGTCGTGATCTCCTCGGGGTTCCGGGAGATTGGTGGCGCCGGCGCCCGGCTCGAGGCGAGGCTCGTGAGCATCGTCCGCCGCTATCGGATGAGCCTCATCGGTCCCAACTGCTTCGGCGTGCTGAACACCGATCCCGCGATCCGGCTCAACGCGACCTTCTCCGAGGGACTCCCCGCACGGGGCAACATCGGATTCATCTCCCAGAGCGGGGCGCTGTGCGCGGGCATCCTGCGCTACGGCCATGCGGAGCGGATCGGGTTCTCCCGGTTCCTCTCGGTAGGGAACCGCGCCGGGATCGACGAGAACGACCTCCTCCGGTCGCTCGGCCGGGACCCCTCCACCCGCCTCATCCTGCTGTACGTCGAGAGCCTCGCGGACGGCCGGAAGTTCCTTGAAGCGGCACGGGAGGTCACCGAGCGCAAGCCGGTCCTCGTGATCAAGAGCGGACGGTCGGTGCTCGGGGAGCGGGCAGCCCGAAGCCATACGGGTTCGCTCGCGAGGAGCGGGCAGGACCGGCTGTTTGACGCCTTGTTCGAGCAGTCCGGCGTGCTGCGCGCCGAATCGATCGGAGAGCTGTTCCGCACCGCGAAGATCTTTAGCTCGGGTCTCCGCTTGGCGGGCCCGCGCCTGGCGATCCTCACGAACTCGGGAGGACCTGGCATTGTGGCGGCCGATGCGTGCGCGCGCTCCCATCTCGAGCTCCCGCCCCTCCCCGCCCAAGTCGCGGAGGAGCTCCGTCCTCAGCTCTCTCCTGCCGCGAGCCTCGCGAATCCGCTCGACCTGACGGCCGATGCAAAACCTCCCGCCTTCCGCGCCGCGCTGCAGGCGCTCGTACGGCTCAAAGAGGTGGACGGCGCTCTAGTGATCGCCACGCCGACAGGGGAGGCGAGCGGCCGCACTCTCGCGGAGGCGATCCTAGCCGCTCGCGGACGCAGCGCGAAGCCGATCGTCGCCTGTCTCTTTGGGCTCACCGACCTCTCGGAGGAGGTCCGTTTCCTCGAGGAGCATAACATCCCAACGTTCACCTTCCCCGAGGAGGCGGTCGCGGGACTCGCAAGCCTCGCCCGCTACCAGGCGTGGTGGTCGCGTCCACGACTCCCGGTACGGAAGTACCGGGTCGCCCGCGCCGAGGTCGCGCGCCTCATCGCCCGCGCGCGGCGCTCGGGGCCGGGCGTACTCCCCGAGTACCTGGCGCGTGGAATCCTCGAGGGATACGGCTTCCGGTTCCCCGAGGTACGGCAAGTACGGACGGACGCCGAAGCGGTGGCGGCCGCCCGCGAGCTCGGTTTCCCGGTGGTCCTCAAGGTGGTCTCTCCCGATATCCCTCACAAGACGGACGTCGGGGGCGTCGCGCTCGACCTCCAGAGCGCCGTCGGCGTCCAGTCCGCGCTCCGTGCGATGCGGCTCTCCCTTGCAGCGCGAGCCCCGCACGCTCGGATCGAGGGATTCGAGCTCGAGCGAATGGTGCGCGGAGGCAAGGAGGTACTGCTCGGCCTCCAACGGGACCCAGCGTTCGGCCCCGTGCTCGCCTTCGGGACCGGCGGGATCTACGTCGAGGTGTTCCAGGACGTGAGCTTCCGCCTCGCCCCCATCCGTCCGCTCTCCGCACGCAACATGGTCCACTCGAGCCGGATCTTTCCCCTGCTCACGGGTGTGCGGGGGGAGGCGCCGAGCGACCTGCCCGCGCTCTACGAGGCGATCGAGAGGCTTTCGCAGCTCGCGGTGGAGCTGCCGCACGTCGCGGAGCTCGACATCAATCCGCTCCTCGTCCTGCCCGCCGGGCACGGGGTCGTCGCGGTCGACGCGAGGATCGTACTAACGCCCTCTTCCAGATCGGCGCGCTCCGCTTGAGCTCGGTAATGAGCCAACGGGTCGCCGCGAGCGCCGCCGAGCGGTGCTCGGCACCCGCCGCGACGATCACCGACGCCTCTCCTACGCGGAGCCGCCCCACTCGATGCCACAACACGACTTCGAGAATGCCGAACCGGACCCGCGCGGTGCGCTCGAGTCGTTCGAGGCTCGCTTCGGCCATCTCCCGGTGCGCCTCGTACTCGAGCGCGATGGTTTGTCCCGCAGCAGTTCGGTCGGGCCGGACGACGCCGACAAAGATCGCAACCCCCCCGGAGCCTCGCCCCTCGACGGCACGGTAGGCCGCGCCTGGGGAAAGGGGCGCCGAGGTGACCCGGACGGACATCGAGCTAGCCTCCGCTGTACGGCGGGTGGATGGCGAGCTCGTCGCCGGGCATCACGCGAACAGCGTTCCCACGAACGTACTCCCCGTTTCGCACAAGGCGGCTCGCCTTCAGGATTCGCGCAAGAGGGGGATACCTTTCCGTGAGAGGGCGCAGGAACTCCCCCACAGGAATCCCGCCGACTGGTACGGCGAGGACCAGTTCGCTTCGGCCGAGCGCTTCACGGGCGGTTGCGAACAGCAGCACGCGGGCCGACCTA
>JAKIWH010000069.1:0-2603 GCA_022750125.1 Thermoplasmata archaeon | reverse complement strand
AGGCGGACCACCGCCGCTTCGTATCTCCTTTCCCGCCGGGCACGTGGGCCCGGCGCCGAGCGAGCGGAGGTTCGCCGTAGCAGCGTCGTGGGGCGGGTTTCGCTCGTTCGGGGACAAACGCCATAAACGGACCCCCCTTTGAATCGCGGAATGTCTGAGATTTTGGTCCGGGCCGGTGGCCAGGCCGGGGACGGCATCGCGAGCATCGGCGAGACGCTCGCGAAGTCGTTCGCGCGGATGGGCCTCCATCTGTTCGGCCTCAACGCCTACCAGTCGGTCATCCGAGGAGGCCACGTCTGGTTCCAGGCCCGGGCGTCGCCGGAACGGGTCTACTCCCAGGGGGACGGCTGCGATGTCCTCTACGCGCTCGATGCGAACACGGCGGAGGTGCACCTGCCGACGCTCCGCCAAGGAGGGGTCATCGTGTACGATCCCGAGAAGTTCAAGGTCGACCCCGCGCGGATCCCGGTGGGTGCCGCGGCGCTCGAGGTGCCGACCCTCGCCCTCGCTCGGAAGTACACCCCGCAGTCCATCTTGCAGAACGCCGCCGGCATGGGGGCATGCGCCTACCTCTCGGGGATCCCTCTCCCCCTTTTTCAACAGGCGATCTCCGACTCCTTCGGGAGGAAGAAGGGAGAGGTGGTCGACTGGAACGTGCAGTGCGCCGCGGACGGGTACGCCCACGCGAAGGCGAACGCCTCGCCGAACCCGCACGCCGCAACTCCGGGCGGAGAGCCCAAGCTTCTCATGACCGGCAACCAGGCGATCGCCCTGGGGGCGGCCGCGGCGGGGTGCAAATTCCTTGCGCAGTACCCGATGACGCCCGCCACGACCATCATGCACTGGATGGCGGCGCACTCGCGGGAGGCCGGCGTGGTCGTGAAGCAGGCGGAGGACGAGCTTGCGGCGATCCACATGGCGATCGGCGCCTCCTACGGAGGCGTGCGGGCGATGACGGCGACGAGTGGCGGCGGATTCTCGCTCATGGTGGAGGCTCTCGGCATGGCCGGCATGTGCGAGATCCCCCTCGTCGTGGTCGAGTCGCAGCGGGCCGGCCCTTCGACCGGCTTGCCCACGAAGACCGAGCAGGGCGACCTCCAGCTCATGCTGGGCGCGGGCCAGGGGGAGTTTCCCCGGGCGATCCTCGCCCCGTCGCATCCCGTCGAGGCGTACCACGCGGCGATCCAGGCGTTCTCGCTCGCCGAGGCCTGGCAGACCCCCGTGCTGCTCGCGAGCGACCTCCACCTCTCCGAGAGCTACGCGACGGTGGACCGCTCCGAGATCGACCTCAACGTGTCCGTCCCCTCGCTCTACCTCGCTCCCACGAACGGCAACGGCGGAGAGTACCTTCGGTACCGGTACACGGAGAGCGGAGTTTCACCTCGCTCGCTGCCGGGACAGCGCGGACTCCAGTGGATCGCGGGCTCCGACGAACACGACCAGAAGGGACATCTCATCTCGGACGTCCGCTCGGGGATCCCCATCTGGGTCGAGGAGCGCTCGAAAATGATGCGCAAGCGCATGCACAAGCTCGAGGGGCTCGCCCGCGATTCGACGCCCCCCGTTCTCGAAGGCCCCGAGTCGGCCGAGCTCACCTTCGTTGCCTGGGGTTCCACCATCGGCGCGATCCGGGACGCTCGGGGGATCCTCCGCGGCAAGGGCAAGGAGACGAACCTCGTTCACTTCCCGACCGTCTATCCCGTGCATGTCCCGCAGACCCTCGCGCTGCTCGAGCACGCGAAACGGACTCTCCTCGTCGAAGCGAACTACTCGGGCCAGCTCGGGCGGCTCCTCCGGATGGAGACCGGCCTCGTCTTCCCGAACCGCCTCCTGAAGTACGACGGTGAGCCGTTCTACCCGATGGAGATCGTCGGCAGGGCCCTCGAGGTGATGCGTGGCGGATAGCGCGAGCGCGACCCTCGCGCCTACCGTCACCCCGCTCAAGATGGTGGTGGGCAAGTCCGACGTCAAGCCCACCTGGTGCCCGGGCTGCGGCGACTACGGTGTGATCGCGGCCATCGAGATGTCGCTCAAGAAGCTCCAGATCCCCGTCGAGGACGTGGTGCTCGTGAGCGGGATCGGCTGCTCCTCGAACCTACCGCACTTCCTGAACTCGTACGGATTCCACGGCATCCACGGCCGGAGCCTACCGGTCGCGGAGGGGATCCGGTGGGCGAACCACGGCCTCAACGTGATCGTGACGGGCGGGGACGGCGACGGGTTCGGCATCGGCGCCGGCCACTTTGTCCACGCGATGCGTCGGAACGTGAAGCTCACCTACATCGTGATGGACAACCAGATCTACGGCCTCACGACGGGCCAGGCCTCTCCCACGTCGATGATGGGTCACAAGACGAAGTCGACGCCGGAAGGGGTGATCGAGAATCCCCTCGACCCGATCGCCCTCGCGATCGCCGCCGGCGCCACCTACGTCGCGCGCGGCTTCTCGGGCGACGTGAAGCACATGGCGGAGCTCGTGGCGAACGGCATCCAGCACCGGGGGTTCGCGTTCATCGACGCGCTGAGCCCGTGCGTCACCTACAACAAGCTCAACACGTTCGACTGGTTCCGGCAGCGGATCTACAAGCTCGAGAGCGCGGGCC
>JAKIWH010000068.1 GCA_022750125.1 Thermoplasmata archaeon | reverse complement strand
CGGCCGACGGTGGTCTTGCCGCAGCCACTTTCTCCGACGAGCCCGACCGTCTCGCCCCGGTGGACATCGAAGCTCACCCCGTCGACGGCGCGGACGTCGCCGATGTGGGAGGAGAAGATGCCGCCCCGGATGGGAAAGTACTTTCGAAGGTTGCGAACCGCAATCAGGATGTCGGAGTTGGGTTCGGATTGCATTCCGGAAAACCTCGGGCGAGCGACCCTACCCTTGGGCCACCGGTCCGTGGTATAAGTGACATGCGACCACGTGCCCCGTCGCCTCGACGGTCATCGGGGGCCGTTGCTCCTTGCAGACGGGCATCGCCTGGGGGCAGCGGGGGTGGAAGCGGCAGCCGGAAGGGGGATAGATGAGGTTCGGGACGGAGCCCGGGATCGCCTCGAGCTTCTTGTTCGGGTCGTCCATCCGGGGGATGGAGGCAAGCAGTCCCTGGGTGTACGGGTGGAGCGGGGTCCGGTAGATGTCCCGGACGGGCCCGATCTCCACGATGTTCCCCGCGTACATCACGCAGACCCGGTCCGCGACCTCGGCGATCACCCCGAGGTCGTGGGTGATCAGCATGATCGCGGTGCCGACCCGTCGCTTGAGGTCCCGCATGAGCTCGAGGATCTGGGCCTGGATCGTGACGTCGAGCGCGGTCGTGGGCTCGTCCGCGATGAGGAGCTCCGGCTCCGCGGAGAGCGCCATGGCGATCATCACCCGCTGGAGCATTCCCCCGGAGAGCTCGTGGGGGTAGCCCCGGGCGACCTGCACGGGGTTTGCGATCGTGACCCCTTCGAGAAGCCGAACGCTCTGCCAGAAGGTCTCGGTGTTGAGCGGCCGCCGGACGCGGGAGCGCAGGCCCCAGAGGCCGAAGTAGAAGCCGCGTAGGCGGGTCGAGAGACGCCGCGCGGAGATCGCCCGGCGCTTGCCCTTCTCGAGTTTGGCGTTCCGCATCTCGGAGAGGAACGTCGCGCGAAGCTCCGCTTGCAGGGTGTACAGCTTCCGTTCCCGTTCGAGGTAGCGCCGCTGCATCCCGCTCAGGTGGAGCCGGTCGATCGCCTTGCGGAGCTCGGGGACCTTCGAATCGACGTCGGGGTAGGCGTTGTGCAGGATGTGGTACGCCTGCACGCCGATCGATTGGAGCCCGACGGCCGCGCTTAGCTTCCCGCACGCCTCCCGTAGCTGGCCCGGGCGGTTCTCGCGGGCCGCCTGGATGATCGCCTCGAGCGCCTCCTCGACGCCGGGTCCCTTTGGCGTCGCGTTGAGGAGCCCGTCGATGGTGGGAACGCCGCGGTGGAGGAGGAGCGCCTCCGAGATCTGGTTCGAGACCGAGAAGATGGGATTCATGGCCGACATCGGCTCCTGGAAGATCATCGAGATCCCCCCACCCCGGACGGCCATCATCCGGTCCAGGTCGGTCTTGATCCGCCGGAAGCTCCGCTTGACCTTGACGCGGTTCGAGCCCTTGACCGGCTTGTAGGAGGCTTCCCGGTCGACCCCCCAGAGGAGGTTCGCCCCCTTGAACAGGATCGTCCCGTCCATGATCCGGCCCGGGGGGTCCGGGATGAGCCGGGTCACCGAGAACGCCGTGACGCTCTTGCCGCAGCCCGTTTCGCCGACGAGCCCCACCGTCTCGCCCCGCCGGACGTTGAAGGTGACGCCGTCGAGCGCCTTCACCACGCCATCGTAGGTGAAGAAGTAGGTACGGAGGTTGCGCACGTCGAGGACGACGTTCCCCACCGCGCCTGCGGCCCCGGTGACGGCGACCTTCGGGAGCGGGGTCGGAACGGGGAGCGACCCGGCGGGAACAGGGCCCGGCAACTCGGTCGGGAGCGGTAAGGTGTCGACGGCCAACGCGACCTACCTCCGGAGCCTCGGGTCGAGCGCGTCCCGCAGTCCGTCGGAGAAGAAGCTCACGGAGATGGCGAACAGGAAGAGCGCCGTGCCCGGGATGAAGAACTGCCACCAGGGGAAGAGGCAGGCGGAGTTCTCCTGGCAGTACTGGAGGGTCGAGGAGAGGATCTCGACGCTTTGCGCGGTGATGGAGCCCCACTCGGGGAAGTTCACGTGGGGGAAGATGCTGAAGCCCAAGAAGACGAGCGTCGCGAGGCCTAGCGGGATCGTGCCGATGTCGAGGGACATCTGGACGAACATCGGGTAGAGGCTGTTCGGGATGATGTGACGGCGCAGGATACGGAAGGTCCCTGCGCCGCTCGCGCGGGAGGCTTCGACGAACTTCTGCTCGCGGGTCACGAGCACCTGCGAGCGCACGATCCGGGTGTAGATCGGCCAATCGGTGATGATGAAGGCGATGAGGAGGATCTCGAGATGGCCGTAGAAGCCCGGGAAGAGCGCTCCCGCCGTCGATAGGATGACGATCAGGAGGAGCAGTCCCGGGATCGCGAGGAAGACGTCGGTGAGCCGCATGATCGACTCATCCGCGTACCCCCCGAGGTAGCCCGCTGTCGCGCCGAGGAAGAGGCCGATCATGGAGCCCGAGATCACGACGATCGCAGAGATGCCGAGCGACCACGGCGCGCCCTTCACCATCCCCGCGAACAGGTTGAAGAACTCGTTCGTGTCCGCGGTGGTGGTCAGCGAGCCGAACGGGAACGGCCCGAGGCCGTGCGCGAGCGAGGCGGTCGGCGGAAGCACCGACACTTGGTTCGGGTCGACGGGGAAGCAGTTCGGCTGGGGCGCCGGCTGGTCGTACGGGTAGGTGCAGACCACCGCGTTGCACCCGGCGGCGTTGCTTCCGTTCGAAAGGAGGACCCCGTTACCCGTGTCCGTGCCGCAGTAGGTAGCGAGCTGGTCCGAAGGGGCATTGTAGAAGAAGGAGCCGACGGCAATCGAAACGAGGAAGAGCAGGATCGCAAGCCCGATGATGGCGAGCGTGTTCCGGCGCAGGAAGTAGAAGGTCCGCTTGATCTGGGCGATCCGGGGGCTCGGCCGCTTTCCGGAGCTCAGCGCCTTGGCGGGCGGAGGCGCCGTACCCGGCGGCGGAGCGGTCGCCACGACCTACCCCAACCGCACCCTGGGGTCAAGGTAGGCGTAGAGGACATCGACGATGATGTTCGCCACCACGACGATGATGGTGAAGAGGAGCGTCGTGCCGAAGACGAGCCCGTAGTCGAGCGGTTGCTTCACCGACTGGACGAGGAGGTTGCCCACGCCGGTGAGCCCGAAAACATCCTCGATGATCGGGAAGCCGCCGATGAACCCGGCGAAGGTGAGCCCGAGCACGGTCACCGTGACGTTGAGCGAATTGCGCCCCGCGTGTCGGCGCACCACCTGCTTTTCCGGTACGCCCTTGCTCCGCGCCGTCCGGATGAAGTCGAGGTTCATCACCTCGAGCATGCTGTTCCGCACGAAGCGTAGGATGCCCGCGATCGCGCTGAAGGCGATGACGAGGGCGGGGAGGATCATCCGCTTGAACGACTCCCAGGCGAGGTAGCTGTTCCCGTTCAGTACCGCGTCGACGGTCGGGAATCCTGTCGGCGTGGTGTGGAAGTGGTTCTGGGAGCCCATCCAGTTCGGGTACGACCCGCTCGGGAGGCAGTTGTAGCTCGGCCAGGAGCCGAACCAGCTGTTGAAGGCGTCGGAGCCGCCGTTGCAGGTGGCGACGAATCCGCCCGAAGCCTGCGTGGCCGCGAGCAGGATGAGCAACGCGAGGAGGAACGTGGGGAAAGCGTACCCGCTGAAGGAGATCACCCGCGCCGCCTGGTCGAACGGACGGTTCCGATAGACGGCCGAGTAGTTCCCGATCGGGATAGCTAGCGCTAAGATGATGAGCAGGGAAATCGCCGCCAGCTCGAGCGTGTAGGGAAGGTACCAGCTGAGCACCGTGATGACGGAGGTGCTCGTCGTGATTCCGTACAGCTGACTTGCGTCGCTCGATTTGCTTGTATTGCCCCAGTTTAACGTGAGTGAATTGTAGATGTAGACGCCCCATTGGTAGGGCGCAGGTTTGTCGAGCCCCAAGGCGTGAATCGCCCGGGTGTACGCGGGGTTCGCGCACATCGGGGCGTTCGGAGAGGTGTTCGCCGGGTCGCATTTGAGCTGGGGAGCGTACCCGTTCTTCGACGGGCCGATGAAGGTCTCGATCCGCTGGGTCGTCCCGAGCGCGTTCGTGAGCACGAACGTTATGGTCATCACGCCGACGATGACCGGAATCATCAGCAAGACTCGGCGGACGATGTAGACCCACATCCGCATAGGAGGTTCCTGCTGTAGAGGCCGCCCGGCGACGGTCGACCGAGTCGGACCCCAGTATATATCGATTTAACGAATTTCTCCCGGAGCCACGGTCGCGAACGGAACTTAGAGAAGGTCGAGCTCCCCCGTGATGGCATCGAGCTCGGCGCTCGGGGCCGGACCGAGTCCGAGGCAGGTCTTGGTCCCCGCGGGGACCTCGGTGAGACCCGCATCCTCCACCACGATCGCGGGAATCCCGCGGGCGACCGCCTTCCGACGGAGCTGCTCGAGCTCCTCCAGCGTGGGGACCACCAGGGCGATCTTCTTCGCTCCCGTCGCCCGCCACGAATCAAGCCACGGCAGCCGGCGCCGGCCTGCCTCCTCGGCGAGCAGCACGGCCGCGTGCGCCGCCTGCACCGCCGCCTTCCCCGGGGTGAGCCGGAGCTCGCCCCTAAGCACGAGGACCATCTTCACGTCGGGTCCGGGCCGTCGCTTATCGGGCATACTCCTCCTCGCGACGCCGGCGGAGGGTTCGGCCTTCCGCCTTGAGCCGGTCGAGCTCGGTCGTCAGGAGCCTCGCGCCCTCCGAGTCGGGCGCGCTCCGGGCGAGCGCCCTCCGAAGCCGACGCTCTTCCCGCTCGAGCCGATCGAACTCGACGAGCCAGGGAAGCGGGGTGTCCTCCCCCGACGCCGCCCCTTCGGCCGTGGCGGGAGCTCCGCTCCGGAACGCCCCGCGTAGCCAGGCGACCACGAAGCCGATCGCGCTGAGACCCGCCAGGATGAGCTCGAGCCGGGGGTTGGACCAGGTGGCCGAGAAGCCGAGGGATGGGACCTCGGACAGGCTCGAACCGACAACAACGACGAACGCGAGGCTCCAGACGAAGGAAAGGGTCCCGATCCGGACCGCATGGTCGAGCGCTTGTTCGCCGCGGATCCTCCACTCGGGGAAGAGAGCCCGGGTCCAGGTGTAGCCGGGCAGCGCGAACAGGAGCAGCCCTCCCACCCAGAACTCAATCGTGTCGAGGACCAAGCGTTTCTCCCTAGGGGGCCCCTTGCTGGGCGAACTGCCGCTCGAGCTGCCGGCGGAGCTTGCGGTTGCTCGTGATCCCGTGCGCCGCCTTTCGTGTCGCCTCCCACTGCTTGAGGAGGGCGCGCACCTCCTGGGGGCGCTGGCCGCTCCCGCGAGCAATGCGCAGGATACGGTCCCCCTTGACGAGGTGGCCGTCGTCCAGCTCCGCTGGCGTCATCGAGTCGAGGATCGAACGGAACCGTCGGAGCCGTACCTGGGTGTCCGCGAGCTGCGACTCGTCGAGCTTCGCCCCGCCGATCCCGGGAAGGAAGGAGAACAGCTTCGAGACCGGGCCCATCTCGCCCAGGGAATCTAGCTGGCTTCGCATGTCCCGGAGCGAGAACCTCCCGCTCATCAGGTGCTCCGCGGCCTTCTTCGCCTCCTCCTGGTTCGTGAGTTCCTCGAACCGTTCGAGGAGGGTACGGATGTCCCCCATCCCGAGGAGTCGCGAGACGAACCGGGTCGGGTCGAAGTGCTCGAGTTCGTCGAGGTGCTCCCCGGTCCCGAGGAACAGGATCGGCGCCCCGCTCGCGGCCACGGCGGAAAGGGCGCCGCCGCCCTTCGCGGAGCCGTCGAGCTTCGTGAGGATCACCCCCGTGAGGCCCGCGGTGTCGTGGAACGCCTTCGCGCTCCGGCCCGCCGTCTGGCCCATCGCGGCGTCGACGACCAGGAGCGTCTCCTCGGGGTTAAACACCGCCCGGACCCGGGCTAGCTCGGCGAGCAGGTCGGGGTCGACGCCCGAACGGCCAGCGGTGTCGACGATAATCGTCTCGTGGCCGGGGAACTTCTCGAGCGCCTCGGCGACGATCTTCTCCGCCTGCTTCTCGGCCCGGTTCGAGTAGAAGTCGCAGCCGACCTTGTTCGAGAGCTGCTCGAGCTGGTCCACGGCCGCCGGGCGGTGGACGTCGGCGGCGACGAGGGCCGCGCGTACCCCCTTTTTCTGGTAGTACCGCGCGAGCTTGCCAGCGGTGGTCGTCTTCCCCTGGCCGAAGAGGCCGACGAGGAGGATCCGTCGCGGCCGGTTGTCGAGCGGCCGCTCCTTGCCGAGGATGCCCCGGATCTCCTCGTAGATGATCCGGATGAGGAAATCGCGGACGCTCGCCCCCGATGGGGGCTTCTCCTGCGTCGCCCGGGCACGAACCCGCTTCGTGAGGTCGAGCGCGAGCTGGACATTCACGTCCGACTGGAGCAGGGCGCGCTGGATGTCCCGAACAACCTCCGCAAGAAGCGCCTCGTCGATGGTGCTGCTGCGGGCGATCTTCTGGAGAACTCCGCGCAGCGATTTCCCGAGAGAATCGAGTACCACTCCGCGCCTCCGTACTTCCGACACCGGAGAACGGAAAAAGGCTTGGCGGCCTCCCGCCACCGAACCCCGCGCGAGCGACCCCACCAGCGCGGGGCAAGGCTCTTATTCCGAGGAACGGATGGAAACACTGACATCCATGGTCGAGGCTCCAGCCGTACCCCCTGCACCCGTCGCGAAGGCTCCGCCGCCCAAGCTGAACCCGGTCCGGGTGTCGGTGCCCGAGGAGCCGGTCTCGGACCGGATCCAGGATTTCCGGGAGATCCTCCACGCCTACTCCAAGCAGGACGCAGTACTCGAAGCGAAGCGGTGCATCCAGTGCCGCCGCCCCTGGTGCGTCGAGGCCTGCCCCATCAGCCAAGACTGCCGGGAGTACATCCGGCTCGTGGCGACGGAAGACTACGACAACGCCGCAAAGGTGACCCTGAGCGAGAATCCGCTCGCCACCTCCCTCTGCAAGGTCTGCTACCGGTACTGCGAGGACGCCTGCGTCGTGAAGAAGAAGGGCGTCCCGATCGCGATCCGCCAGCTGAAGCGCTCCTCGCTCGAGCTCGGGAACTCCGACCTCGTGTACGTACCGTCGAAGCCCCGGGGCCAGCGCGTCGCCGTCGTCGGTGGCGGACCTGCCGGCATGATGGGGGCGTGGGAGCTGGGCGTGCGCGGCTACGGCGTCACGGTCTTCGAGGAGGAAAAGCGGGTCGGCGGGCTCATGCAGACCATCCCGGCCTACCGGATGACGGACAACGATGTGCAGGCGGACCGGGCCCGGTTCCGCGGCCTCGATGTCACGTGGGTCACCGATCGCCGCATCGGGGACGAGTTCTCTCCCGAGAAGCTCCTGGAGGATGGGTACGCCGCCGTGCTCGTCACGGTCGGCACTCCCGCGCACCGGGTCCTCGCCGTTCCCGGGGAGGACCTCCCGGGCGTCTTCCCTGCCCTCCAGCTACTCAAGAGGATCAATCTCGGCGAGCACGTGAAGCTCGGCAACAAGGTGGTCGTCGTGGGCGGAGGGGACGTGGCCATGGACTCCATCCGGAGCGCGATACGTCTCTCCGAGAGCAAGGATGTCACCCTCATCTACCGGCGGAGCCGCTCGGAGATGCCCGCGGACCACGAGGAGCTCATGGGCGCGGAGGAGGAGGGGATCCATTTCCTCTACCAGCGCGCGCCGTTGCGCATCGTTGGAAACGGGCACGTCGATGGGATCGTCGTCCAATCGATCGAGCTCGGCCCACCGGACGCCAGCGGTCGGCGGGCACCGGTCCCCGTGCCGGGCTCCGAAACGACCGTGCCGTGCGACACGGTGATCGTCGCCGTCGGCCAGAAGGCGGACCTTCGAGGATTCTCCCCCGAGCTCGACCTCAAGATCACAACGCAGGGCTGGCCCGAGGGGAAGGGTTCAGGATTCGCCACCGCCGTTCCTGGCATCTTCGCGGCGGGCGGCCGAAGCGTCGTCTACGCCATGGGCGCCGCCACCCAGGCCGCCGATGCGATCGACCGGTATCTCTCCGAAAAGCGCGGCAGCACGACCGGGCCCCGACCCGACCCGTGGGGTGGCGAGTCCACCTGGCACCTTCCTGCCGGGTACACCCAACCGATCCGGGTGTAGCCCGAGGTTCTCCTCCTCTACCGCAGGGGAAAGTTCATGGGGCGCCGGGCTCCACCAGTCCCTCGAATGAGCCTGCGGATCAGGTCCCTCAAGAGGTGCGCCGGGGCCGGCCTCTTCACCGCTCTCCTCCTTCTCCCCGGCTTGAGCTTCGCGCACCCCGTGTCGAGCCCAGAGGCCAGCACCCCCCTCCTGGGCCCCCTCGATAACGAGGTGCCTGCGGCGCTTCGAGCTCCGCTCACCGAGCGAATGGGATTCGAGCCGGCCGCCCTCTCTGGCGTGCTCGACCCACATCCCGTTGCGGGTGCCCTCGAGATCTCGGTCCGGCTCCTCCCCTCGACCAACTCGCTCTTCCTGCCTCGCGCGACCTCGGCGCCCCCGCTCGACCTTGTCGAGCTCCGCGCGATGTACGCCCCCGCACCGGGGGTGTACCAAAGCTGGTCGACCTACCTCCGGAGCTTCGGGCTCGGCGTGGGTCCGCTCACCTCGGACGGGATGCAATTCTCCGCACAGGGCGCCGCGGCCGACGCAGGACGAGCGTTCTCCACGACCGTCTACGGGGGGATGTTCGGCACACGACTCGTGCAGTTCCCGAGCCCGGCGCCGGCACTCCCCCCCACGCTCTCCTCCTCCGTCGCTGCGGTCCTTGGCCTCTCGAGCGGCTGGTCCGAATTCACGCTGCCGTTCGCTCCGCTCCAAACCACCCGGAACCTCATCACCCCGAACGAGGCGCACGACGCCTACCAGCTGAGTGCCCTGTACAACTTCTCCGGAACGCCCCACTGGGCTAGCTCGGTCTCGATCGCGGTCGTGCTGTGGGGGGAGGGGTACGATGAGAGCGACATCTCGACCTTCTTCAGCCAGTACTATCCCGGTGGCTGGCCGCTCCCCTCGGTGCAGCCGTTCCCCGTGGACGGCGCGCCTTCCCCCGGCCCGGGCGCCGTGAACGACCCGAGCATGGCCCCGGTGGAGCTCACGCTCGACATCGAGTGGGCGGGGGCCACCGCTCCCGGATCGACGATCGACGCGGTCTACGCGCCGGACGGCCCCGCCGCCAACAACTACTCACCGACCGACGTCGCGCTCGACCACGCGCTCACGCAGGCGGTCGGCATCTCGGGCGTGGAGGTGGTCTCGATGTCCTTCGCGACCTCGGACCAGGCGGACCCCTCGCTTCAGGCCGCGTTCGAGTCCACCTTCTCCTCCGCAACAGCGCAAGGGATCACCTTCGTGGCGGCGAGCGGTGACAACGGCGGTGCCGCGAAGTCGAACGGTGCCTGCACCACGACCCCGCAGCCCGAGTACCCGGCGGCCTCCCCCCAGGTACTCTCTGTCGGCGGAACTGCGCCGGTCCTCGACGTCTCGCTCGGGGGAACGGTCACGGGGATCGACAACGAGCCTGCGTGGAACGGCTCCGGAGGAGGGACGTCGCTCGTCTACGCCTCCCCCTCCTGGCAGCATGGGGTATCGGCGGCCGCCAGCGGCCATCGTGGCATCCCCGATGTTGCGGGACCGGCCGCGCTCAACTTCCTCTACTTTGGGGGCACCACGCGTCAGGGGGACGGTACGAGCTTCGCGGCCCCGTTCTGGGCGGGGATCATCGGGGAGATGGACGCGATCCGCGGCACGCCGTTCGGTTTCCTCGACCCGCGCATCTACTCGATCGCCGCGGCGGAGCCGAACGGTACGGTCGCGGACAGCCTGGTCGACATCACCGCAGGGGCAAACTGTCTCACCCCCGCGTCGCCCGGCTGGGACGCGGTCACCGGGTGGGGCTCGCCGCGCGCGGTGCTGCTCTACGAGAACCTCGTCGGATCGTACGTCCACCTGAACCTGAGCGTGAACCCGGGGACCGTCTCGCCCGGTCAGTCGCTCACGGCGAGCGTGCTCGTGACGAACGCGTCGAGCAACGCCCCGCTCACGAACCTGCTCGTCCAGTTCTCCTCCGCCTCCTCGAACGGCTACGCGGGTCCGTGCGGAGGGACCTTCTCCTCGGCGAACGGCACCACCAACGCGACCGGCGTCGTGAGCGTGAGCCTCGCCGTCTCGAACTGTTACCTCGGCAGCCACGCCTCGGTCTCCGCCTCTCTCCTCGAGGGAGGCTACTTCGGGAGCAACACGACCTCGGTCACGGTGAACTTGATCGGACTCGCCGCGTTCCTCACCTTCATCGAACAGTTCCCGTACAACCTCCTCACCTTCACTCTGCTCATCCTCGCCGCGGTGCTCATCGGACGGTCGATCAGCAACC
>JAKIWH010000067.1 GCA_022750125.1 Thermoplasmata archaeon | reverse complement strand
TCGAACGGGCCCGGTCCCGGCGCGCTCGCGGCGGGCGGTGGGCAACCGACCCTCGCGCAGTGGGAGGCGGGCGTGAGGCGAAGGTCGAACTCCGAGAGCACGAGGTAGTACGCGAGGGTGACGTAGGTGCGGTTACCCAGATACCCCGTTGCGGTGCCCGTTACCGGGGTTGGCCCGGGCGGCAGGAGGTCCGTGAAGTTCGCCCAGCCCGCGTTGTTCGTCGTCGCTGGGGGGCCCGCGCCGACCACAACGCTCCCGCCGGCGATGGGTGCGCCCGTGCTCGCGTCGAGGAGTCGCACGCTCAGGTTCGCCCCGTACCGCGCGGTGAGCGAAAGGACGAGGACGGTCCGGTTCCTCCACGGGTGGAACACGGGGGCGGAGGTCCCGCCAGGAACGTACCCGGCGGCGCTCGCCCCAACGGAGTAGTTCCCCCCGGGAAGGGTCGCATCGAAGAAGCTGCCGTTCGCGGCGGTCGCGTACGGGAGGGTATGCAGGTTCCCGGGGTCGAGCGGGACGATGATGCCGGTCGCCCCCGCGATGCCTCGGCCGGTCATCGCGTCCACGACATCGAGCGTGAACGGTCAGGTTCGCGTAGGCGTAACCCGTGTACGGCACGGTGATGTTCGCCTGGGAGGCGGAGTGGTTCGTGAGGAGGCCATGGAGGAGGAGCGAACCGGTCGGGGAAGCGAGGTCGCTCACGTTGAGGAAGCCCGCGGCGTTGCTCCGTCCGAGCAGCACGCTCGTTCCCGCGAAGACCGAGACGTTGTAGAGCGGGTTCGGCACACCGTTCAGGTCGATCCCGTAGGTGCGGGCGCGGAGCGCCGGCAGCGGGGAGAGGTAGAGGTTCAGACGGTTCGTGATGTTCGGGGCGATGAGGGAAGTGAGGTTTCCCGGGTGGTATCCGGACGGTGAGGTGGTGAAGTTCACGGTGTCGGGCGAAGGGGCGCTGAAGTTCGCAAACCCCTCGGAGTTCGTCACAACCTTCCGTTCGAGACAGTGTCCCGTCACCTGGACGGTCGCGTTCGGGATGCCCGCCCCCGTAAGCCGGTTGCGCACCTCGAGGTCCACCGCCGTGCCGTTCACCGAGCAGGAGGGCGGCGGCGGCCCCCCGAGCCCCGTGTAGAGATCCGGGAAGCAGTTGGTCGTGGGTGCGGTGATCGCCTCGAGCACCGAGGCGTTCGTCGGCGGCGCCATGAGCGAGGGGCTCCCCCCGACGACGTTGAGCCCGGTGCAACCCGGATACTGGGCGAAGGTGGAGGGGGCGTCGAACCGGGCGCCGGGGTTGTTCGCGAGATTGAGAGCGGTCCAGCGCGCGGCCGCGGGATCGTAGGCGAAGGTGTCGCCGAACGGCGATGCCTGTGCGCCGGCCCACGCGAACCCTCCGAAGAGGAGCGCGATCGAGTCGACGCCGTCCCACGCGAACGCGGAGCTCGCGCGGGGGGAAGGAGCGGGGCCGGAGGTCGAGATCCGTCCCCAGTTCCCGGGGTGCCCGCTGAAAGACCAGAGGGTGTTCGAACAGAGAACGGCACAGCCCCCGAACAGGTCGTACCGCTGGGCGTACGAGTCCCACACCATCCCGCTTCCCGCCATCGCGGGTGGGGCGGAAGATGGGGAGAGTTCGCTCCAGCGGAGCGTGGTCAGGTTGAGCTGCCAGGTGTCGTTCCAGAAGACGGTCGCCGAGGAGTTACCGATAGCCGTCCGGGGACTCCAGCCTCCCTCGAGGAGCGCCGTGTGGCCGGAGTCGTTGACGGCGAAGGCGGCGCTCGCGCGCGCGGGCGGCGCGCGGCCCCCGATCACCTGTTGCCAGCTTTGGTTGCCGAACCAGTAGAGCCAAGTCTGGTTGTCCGTGCGTTGGTTCGAGAGGTTCGTGAGCCCTCCGAAAAGCACCGCGAACCCGCGGGACGGAACCGTGGCGAAACTGAAGTTGGCCCGCGCCGACGGGCTCGGGTTGTAGAACTCCCACGTGAACGCCCCCGTCGTGGAGTTGTAGTTCGAGGTCGCGTTCGTGAGGCCCCCGCTCCCCTCGCCGCCGAAGAGGGTGATGTTCCAGCCGGGGTTGTAGGCGACCATGCCGGCCCCTTCGCCGAAGACGTGGGTCGTATCGTCGCCGGGCCCGTAGATGATGTAGGCCTCGCCCCACCCGAGGAGCGGTACCGACGAGCCCCGGACCGGGCCGTGCGGGGTAAGCATCACCGTCGGTGCAAACCCGGAGGCGTGCGGAGCCGCCGGGGCTGTTCGAGGTGTCCCGAGGGGAGTCCCGGGCAACAGCATGAGAGCCGCGAAGAGAAGCCCCCCAAGCAAGAGGCCTTCTCGGCTGGACCGCCGAGGCATGGGCGAGCGCGAACGCCGCCCCCGAGATAACGCCGACCACCCGACGGTGGCGACCGCGCAGGTTGAAAGGCCCCGGCTACCGTCCTTGGGGAGCACCGAACCAGCGCTGGAACCGGTGGGTGTTCTCGATGGTCCCGAGGATGAGGAGCGCATCCGCCGGACGAAGCTCGGTCTCCGGAGGAGGGTTGACGCTTGGTACCATCTCTCCGGAGGGATTGGCTCGCGCGTAGCCTATCACGAGGCAGCCGGTCGCTTCGCGCACCGTTCTCTCCAGATCGGCGAGCTTCCCGCCCGGTATGGGGCAACTCGGCGTGAGGACGTACTCGCGCATGTCGGCGGCCACGGCGGCCGCCGCGAGCTGCTCGAGCGCGAGCGCGACCTCCGGCTCGAACGCGGCGCTCGCGCACATCCGACCTCCCATGTCGCTCGGGGAGGCGACGTAGGTTACCCCCGCGGCGCGGAGGGTGTCGCGGAGCTCCGGGCGCTGGACGGCCACGACGATTCGGACCCGGGGCGAGAGCGAGCGGGTATTGAGCGCCGCGATCAGATTCTCGGCATCGTCCGCCTCGGCGCACGCGATGACGGAGTGGGCGGCGGCCGCGTTGACTCGCTTCAGGATGTCGAGGTCCGCCGGGGCACCGTAGGTCACGAACAGTTGGGACTCGGGCGCGAGCGCACGGACGTTCGGAACCTCAGCCGGGTCCGACACGACGACCGCGACACGCTGCTCCTGGGCGATGAGTTCGCGCACCGCCGCGCGGCCTATCGAGCCGTAGCCGAGCACGACGATGTGGTCCCGCATGTCCGTGCCGAGGACCCCGAGTTGACGCCGCTGGGTCTCCTCGGTGAACACCGCCCCGATGACGCTGATCAGGTACGCGATCATGAAGATCTGCGTGTACAGGATCCCCATCGTGAGCGCGCGCGCCGCGCCGGTCGTCGGGACAACATCCCCGTAGCCGGTGGTGGAGAGCGTAACGATCGACCAGTAGAACGCGGTGGGAACACTCACCCCGGGCTGGAGGAGGAAGAAGCCGAGCGCGGCCGCGATGTCGATCCCGGCAAAGAGGGCGACGAACTTCCACACCCTGTGCACCACTTCGGACACGAACTGGCGCCACGTGCCGGCCACGCCGGACCGGACGCGGCCCCGGTCTAATCTTTTGTGGAGAACGACGAGCCGTTCGCTCGCAAAGCGTAAATAGCGCTCCCGGGGTGGCGCCAGCCTTGTCGGCGGCACTTCCCGTGCCCGCCCTGAGGCATCCAACGGTGAGTGACGGGGCCCTGGGCACACACGGTGAACCTATCGAGTACACCCGGTTCGAGCGGGCGCGCATCCTAGGCGCCCGTGCGCTCCAGATTTCTCTTGGGGCGCCGATGCTGATTGACCCACCCGTGGGTCTCTACGATCCGGTGTCGATCGCCGAGTCGGAGTTCGCGGAGCACGTGATCCCTATCACGGTGCGGCGCGGCTCCCCTCGCGGCGTTACGTACTAACGAACCCCGCCCCCGTAGGGCGGGCTAGATCTGGGCCGAATCGAGCGCGTGGGAGCACGAGCAGCCGCGCGGGCCCCCGAGTTTCGGCAGCAGCCGCTCGAGCACACCAAGAATCCGGTGCTGGTTCTCGCGCATCGTCCGGGTGACGTCCGCCGCCTCGACCGGTTTCTCCTGCCATACGTCGAAGTCGGTCACGGTGGCGAGGCAGAGGTAGCAGAGCGCCTTCTCTCGGGCGAGCGTAACTTCCGGGACCAACGTCATGCCGATCACATCCGCGAATCCTCGGAAGAACCGAGACTCGGCACGCGTGGAGAAACGAGGTCCCTCGACGCAGATGTAGGTCCCGCCGCGGTGGAACGGAGCCCCAGCCTCCCCCCCGGCTGCGGAAGCGAGCAGCGAAAGTTCCGGGCAGAACGGATCCGCGGTCGACACGTGATAGACCCTACCTCCGTCGAAGAAGGTGGTGGGTCGCCCGCGGGTGAAGTCGACGCTCAGCGCCCAGTTCCGCGAGCGCCGCGATGTTGGCTCGGTAGTTCACGCGGTGCGGCGGGATCGCGTGCCCGACTCCGTGCCGGGCGAGGAACAGCACCCTCACGCCGGCCACTTCCCGCTCCTCGATCGGCCCCGACGGAGCCCCCCAAGCGGTCGAGATCCGGTGCGTCGCCACCGCCGGCCCGCCCCAGTTCGCCAGCCCCGAGCCGCCGATGAGCCCGACCGCAGGTTTCTGGTTCATCCTCCGCCCTCCTTCCCCGGCGGAAGCCGGGCGCGCTCGAGCGCCCGCGCGAGCGCCACGTCGCCCCTCGTCCTCTCGACGATGCCCCGCGCGGCGTCCTGCTTCGGCTTCATCGCGACGATGCTCCGCGGCGCATCGAAGCGCAAGAGCGTGAGGAGGAGACCATCGAGCCAGGCGAGGTACCGCTCCGCTTCGTCCACCTCCCCCACCGTGAGCGCACGGAGCGCAAGGCGGCGCACTTCCCCGGCGAGGTCCCCGAGGCCGAGCAGGTACGGTTCCGGCTCCACGCCGAGCTCGCGGGGCCCCGGGAGCGGCTCGCGGTTCACGACGGCGGCGAGGAGAAGCGCCTCGACCGCTTCCTGGAGGCCGTCGAGGGCGAGCGGCGCATCCGCTCCCGCCTCGCCCCGGAGGAACTCGGCGAGCTTCGCGGTCTCTTCTCGGATCTCCTCGAACCACGCCGAAGTGCTCGTGCCCGCGTGCACCTCGGTCATCGCGACCTGGGAGAGGCGGCGGAGCCGCCGCGCCCGGTCGGCGAGCTCGTCCCGGCGGCGCTCGCGCGCCTTGAGATGGGCCTCGATCTCGTCGAGCACCTTCTCCGGCAGGACCGTAGGCCCCGATCGGCGAGCGCTAGCGGAACGGGGTGAACCGGACATCGTCCCCCCCTCCGTCGAGGAGTCCTAGGCGCACGCCCGCGTCGAGCCAGCCGTGGGCGTAGCTCACGGCCGCGAGCGCGCGTTCGGAGTCCCCCGAGGCTTGGAAATGCTGGGCGTCGGAGAGGTACGCTCGCGCCATTCCGAGAAAATCCTCGGCCGCGCCGGCGAGGAAGGAGCGGGACGGTGGCGCGGCGCGCACCTTCTCGAGCGCCTCCGTCGTGATGCGGAGGTACCGCTCGAGGAGCGGCCCGGGGCGTGCGCCCTTCTCAGCGTTGGGCGGTTCGCTCGGCATCGGGAGCTTGTGGGCTCACTGGGCCGGCGGGGCGACCGTCGGCTCCTTCGGGACCTTCTGCCAATCTTTGAGGAACCGGGCGAGGCCCAAGTCGGTGAGGGGGTGCTGGACGAGCTTCTCCATCACCGCCATCGGCATCGTGGCGATGTCCGCTCCGAGCTTCGCGGCCTCGAGGACGTGGACCGGATGCCGGACGCTCGCGACCAAGATCTCCGTCTTGAACCCGTACTGACGGTAGATCTCGCGGATGTCCCGGACGAGCTCCATCCCGTCCTGGCTCTGGTCGTCGAGTCTTCCGATGAACGGGCTCACGTACGAGGCGCCCACCTTGGCGGCGAGGAGCGCCTGGTTCGCCGAGAAGACGAGCGTCATGTTGACGCGGATCCCCTCCTTCCGGAGCGTCTTCGTCGCCTCGAGCCCGGCCGTGGTCATCGGGGTCTTCACGTAGACCGACGGGTGGAGTTTCGCGAGGCGGCGTCCCTCGGCGAGCATCCCAGGGACGTCGGTCGCCACCACCTCCGCCGAGACGGAGGGGATCCCGACCGCACAGATCTCGCGGATCACGGTCTCGAACGGCCGGCCCTCCTTGGCGACGAGGGAGGGGTTCGTCGTCACCCCGTCCAGGATGCCCACTTCCCACATCTGGCGGATCTCCTGGACACTCGCGGTGTCGAGGAACAGCTTCATGGCGGCACGAAACCGGGCTGGACTATTAGGTTCCGCCTGCCGCGCATCCTTGCGCTCGGCGCGCGGTGGCGAAACTACTCCACGAGCCCGCGCAGGGTCGTGAGGTCGGCACGGTAGGCCGCGTAGTCCTCCTCGGTGAGCGGCGTCTCGAGGTACCCCGGGACCTTCGCCCAGCTCCGGTCGTTGAGCCAGGGCCGGAAGCCGGCCGCTCCGATCTCCCCCTTCCCGACGTTCTGGTGCCGGTCGAGGTGCGAGCCGAGCACCCCCTTCGAGTCGTTCAGATGGAACGCCCCCACGGCGCGCAGGCCGACGGTCGCGCTCAACCGGTCCTTCGTCTCGCCGTACCCCTCCTCGGTCCGGAAGTCCACACCGGAAGCGAAGAGGTGGCAGAGGTCGACCGCGATCCCGAGACGCTCCGGTGCCTTGACGCGGTCGAGCACCGCCGCGAGCTCCTCGAACTTGGAGCCCATGGTCGTCCCCTGGCCCGCCGCGTTCTCGAGGAGGATGCGCGCCTTCGCCTTCGGGGTCTCCCCGATCGCCCAGGCGAGCGCGTCCGAGATCCGGCCCACCCCGGCCTCGACGCCCGAACCCATGTGGGCGCCCGGGTGGAAGATGAGCGCGTCTACGCCGAGGAGCTCGACCCGGGAGAGCTCGTCCAAGAACGCCGTCTTCGAGATCGCGTACATCGAGTCCTTGGGGGAGGCGAGGTTCGTCAGGTAGCAGTGGTGCACCGCCGTTCCCGTGAGCTTCTCCTTCTTCACCGCTTCGCGGAACGCAGCGGCCAGGTCGGGAGGAATCGGGGGGCCGCGCCAGCTGTGGGGGCTCTTCGAGAAGATCTGAACCGCCTCTCCCCCGATCGACCGTCCGATGGAAGGTACCTTCTCTAGGCCATCCGAGGTGCCGATGTGGGCTCCGAGTCGCACGTCGCCTGCGAGGCTCCCGCGTTCATAACGCTCCGCACGGGTGGCGCGCGGCGGCAAGCGCGACCGGCGTTCCCTCCTACTACTGTACTATGGGTGAGAAGTGTGGAACAATCGGCGGAAGAAGGGAGCGTTCGTCTCAGGAATGGGGCCGGGGCGGTTCCAAGCTCCGGCCTAGCGCGTTCGCTCGAGAGATTCCTGGGTGCTGACAGCTTTCCGCGTTTCCCGTAGGCTCGCGCACTTCAGTACCGTGCGGAACGCCAGCGGGCTTAACTGCCGGGTTCGGAATGAGACCGGGTGTTTCCCCGCCGCTTTGGCCGTCAGCGGCGGCTCGACCGAGCTCCGGTATTTAACCCGGCCGGGGCAGCCTGCGCGCTACCGGATCTGTTCAAGGAGGTCGTTCGCGGCCCGCTCGCTCGCGCGAAGCGCGGCGCGCCCGACCCGGCTCACGATGCGGTAGCCCACGTAGGCAGCGTGGACGGCGTCCCGAGTGACCTCGCGGGCGAGCTGCTCGGCCTCGTCCCGGGCCCCGCTCCGCGGAGCCGTTCCTTTGGTCGGCGTCATGACCCTCTGTAGGCCACCCGGGCCTATCTTACTTCCGTGGGGTCGCCTTGGTCCGCTCGACGGAAACGGCCCCGCGTCGGGCGGGCGTTCCCCTCCAGGTCCCGTCGTCCGCCGCCCAGATGTACCAGGTCCCGTGCGCCTGACTCAATCGCCGCCCCTCGCCGTCGAGGAGATTTCCCTCGACGAACGCGAGGTGCCGCCCCCGGCGGACCACCTCGCCGCGGGCCGAGAGCCTCTCCCCGTTACCCGCGGGCCGGAGAAACTCGACGTAGAGGGAGGTGGTGGCCGTCACTTCCCCTTCCCGCAGGAGGCTCACGACCGAGCCGCCCATCGCCGTGTCGAGGATCGTGGCGTAGACCCCGCCGTGGACGACGCCGTTGATGTTGAGATGGCGCGACTCCACCGTCCCCGTGACGGTGCAGAAGCCGGGTCCGGTGTGCTCGAGGTCGACCGAAAAACCGACCTCGGAGTGGAAGCCGCCGAGTCGCTTCCGGTCGGTCCAGTCCGGCGGCGGGCGCACCGGATGGGGCTCGGCGGCCGGCCGGCGCGACGCCATCCGACCGGCGAGTCGCCCACGGGGATAAGTACTCGCTCCGATGCTCCGTCGGTGGAGGGTCACGCCTGCCCCGGAAGAGGATACCAGGCGCCGCCACCTACGAGGCGAGCCCCAACATCGCCCTCGTGAAGTACTGGGGCCTCCGCGACCCGGCCCGGATGCTCCCCTACAACAGCTCCGTTTCGGTGACGTTGGGCGGGCTACGCACCCGGACGTTGGTGGAGTTCGATCCCACCCTCACCTCGGATGAGCTCCGCCTGAACGGACGCCTCGCGACCGGCGGGCCGCTCACCGCCGCGAGCCGGTTCCTCGAGCGGGTCCGTCAGCGAGCCCACGTGGAGGGGTACGCCCGGGTGGTGAGCCGGAACAACTTCCCGACGGCGAGCGGGATGGCGAGCAGCGCGAGCGGGTTCGCGGCGCTCGCGGGCGCCGCCTCCCGTGCGGCCGGGCTTCCCGAGAGCCCCGTGGCGCTCTCGGAGCTTGCGAGGTTCGGGAGCGGCAGCGCCTGCCGATCGATCTACGGCGGCTACGTGGAGTGGCAAGCAGGACGCCGACCGGACGGGGGGGACTGCTACGCGAAGGCACTCTTTGGGCGCGAGCATTGGCCGGAGCTCGTCGACGCGGTCGTCGTGGTGAAGGACGCCCCCGAGAAGGCGGTCCGGTCGCAGGAGTCGATGCAGCAGAGCGTCGAGACGGCGCCCGAGTACCGGGCCCGCCAGCGCGCGCTCCCCCGCCGGGTCGCCCTCCTTCGGCGCGCGCTCCGGCTCAAGGACTCCCGCGCGCTCTTCCCTCTCATAATGGAGGAGTGCGACGAATTCCGCCACATCTGCGAAACGACGGACCCACCGCTCGACTACCTCACCAGCACCTCCCGCGAGGTGCTCACGGCGGTCCAGGAGCTGAACCGCCACGCGGGCCGACCGGTCGCGGCGTACACGCACGACGCGGGCGCCCACGTACACGTCTTCACGCTTCGCCGTGAGCTGCCGCTGCTGCGGTCCGCCCTTCGTGACATCTCCGGGATCGCGAAGCCCCATGTCGTGGGGGCGGGGCCCGGCGGACGGTATCTCGGTCGGCGTCGCGGCTAGCGCCGCCGCTTGCGGGAACCGGGCTTGCGAGCACGGGGAGCGGCAGCGCCCTTCGGCGGCTGCACCGCGAACAGTTCGAGGGCGAAACCGTCCGGATCGAGCCACGTGGTGGCGATGTACCCCGAGCGGAGCTCGGGTCGCTCCTCGCCGTAGAAGAGCGGGTAGATCCCCTCCCGCTCGAGGCCCCGCTCGATCCGGAGGAGCCGCGCCGGGCTCTCGACGCGGAAGGCGATGTGCTCCGCAAGCACCGGCTCCTCCCCCGTGGGCGGCGTGCGGGTGACCCGGGGAGGGCTTCCCCGCAGGAGCCAGACCGACAGGAAATCGCTCCGATAGACGGCGTGCTCGGGGGCGCGCGAGGAGCGCCGGAACCCGATGCGGGAGAGCAGGCGGTCGTAGAACGGAACGCTGCGGTCGAGGTCCGCGACCTCGAGGGAGAGGTGGCCGAGCTCGGCGGAGGAACGACGTCGCGTGGCCTGGCTCCAGACCCCGGATCGGGGTGGCAATCGGCTAGAGGATGTGGCGATCGTACTCTGGAGCGGGAAGTTCGAGTCCGATCGCGGTCATGAGGGGCGTGATCTCGCGGAGGTACCGCTCCCGCGCCTCCTCGTTCGTCCATCGCTTGAGCCCCATCGCGATCGCCTTCTGGCTCGTCTCGGAGTGCGAGTGGCCGAACATGTCAAGCGCGCGAGGGAACCACTTGTGGACCGCCTCTTGCGCCTCCTCGCGGGAGCCCGCGTACTTGGGACCGTCCTTCACCATCCGGCGCAGGACGTTGAGCCCGAAGTTGAGGTGCAGCTGCTCCTCCGAGAGCATGAGCGGCATCGCCCGCGCGAGCGGGCCGTAGGAGCACTCCTGGAACGCCCGGAGCTGGTAGACGCCGACGCGGTCGACGAAGCAGCAGAACGCGCCGACGTCGCTCCACCGGTCGAACTTCATGTTGAAGGCATCGAGTTTGTGGTGTCCCTCCTGCTTCGTGAGGAGGTCGTCGATGTACCCCTGCCCCTCCTCCCCGAAGTCGCGGAGGATGCGGCAGGCCTGGAGTCCGTGGCGAGCCTCGTCGGCGACGATCCGGGCCTCGATCCACCTGTCCTCGAGCGTG
>JAKIWH010000066.1 GCA_022750125.1 Thermoplasmata archaeon | reverse complement strand
GTCGGCGACGAGCTCCACGTGCCGGGCGAGCGTGCGGGCGCTGGCAGGCTCCCCCGGGTAGAACGGCCGGTCCTGGCGTGCGTAGCCGAAGTACGGGATCACCACGAACAGTCGGCGGGCGCCGGCCTCCCGGATCGCGTCCTCGAGAAGCAGCAGTTCGAGGATCTGCTCGTCGGTCCGCGTCGACTGGACGAGGACCACGTCCTCGTCGGTGAACCGCCCGCCCACCCGGACGTACAGCTCCCCGTCCGGGAACCGCTTGAGGAACGGGATCGCAAACGGGGCGTTGCCAAGCTCGCGCGAGATCCGCTCCGCGAGCGGGGTCGAGGCGCTTCCTCCGATGACGTGCACTCGGTTGCCCAGGCTCGGGGACGGGGGGAGGGGCAAAAAGGTTGCGCGCACGCGCGAGCTTCGCGACGGCCTAGGTGGGGTTGCGTGGCGGCGCCACCGCTGGATTCTCACCCCGAGTCGGCGGAAACGGTAGCGCCTCTTCGAGTCCTCGGTGGGGTGCGCCTCCCTCCCTCGGGAAGGCGGCTCCCGTGACGCCTTCTTGGCGGCGTCCCCGCAACGCCGAGAAGACGGCCGCCGCTCCGACGAAGAGCGCCGCGAGGAGGAACGCGGAGTGCATGCCCGAGATGAAGGTGCTCTCGAGGGTAGCCGGGCTTAGGCCTAGTGAGGCGGGATTGAAGCTTCCCCCGAAGAGTTGGGCCCCCACGCCGGGTGGTAACCGGCTCGTGAGCGCGACGAGCGCCACGACGTAGCTCAACGCGACCGCCGTGTTCCGGAAAGTCATCATGGCTCCCGAGGCGACGCCGAAGCGGTTCCGGGGCGCGCTCGACATGATCGCGGCGGTGTTGGCCGGGAAGAAGAGGCCCCCTCCCACCCCGAGGAGACCCTCGTAGACTGCGACGAGCCCGAGGGGCGTCGAAGCCGAGAGTTGGGAGAGCAGGAGGAGCGCCGCAGCCTGGACGACGAGCCCAAGCGTGGAGAGGAACCTCGCGCCCCAGCGGTCGGAGAGCCTCCCGCCGATCGGACCAACGACCATCAGCGCCACGAACAGGGGAAGGAGCAGGTAGGAGGCGTTGAGGACCGAGACGTGCCGGATCCCTTGGAAGTAGATCATCAGGACAAAGTTCGTGGCGAAGAGCGCGAGCCCCTGGAGTACCGTGGCGAGCAGAGAAGCGCTGAAGCTCCAGCTCCGGAACAGGGAGAGCGGAAGTATCGGATCCCGGCTCACGCGCAGCTCCCAGACCACAAAGCCCGCGAGGAGGGGGGCCGCAAGGAGGATCGGTCCCAGCGTGAGCGGTGCGGTCCAGCTGGAGAGGATCCCCTGGGTGACGCCGAACAGGAACGAGATGAGCCCACCCACGAAGAGGAACGCCGCGGCGAAGTCGAACGTTTCTCTTGGGTTCGGGGTGACCGATTCGCGGAGCACGAGCATCCCGATCGCGGTCGCGGCAACGCCGATCGGGAGGTTGATCCAGAAGATCCACCGCCACGTGGTGATCGCGAGGATGAACCCGCCTAGGGCGATGCCCAGGACCGACCCCGCCCCCCACACGATCGTGTTCACCCCGAACGCGCGACCGCGCTCCGCGGGGGAGAACGCGTCCGAGACGATGGCGAAGGAGTTCGCGATGAGCATCGCGCCGCCGACCCCCTGGACCGCCCGGAAGAGGACGAGCTCGAGCCCGGAGGCGGCAAAGCCGCAAAGTCCGCTCCCGACGATGAAGACGACGAACCCCGCGGTGTAGAGCCGCTTGCGGCCCTTCATGTCCGAGAGTCGGCCGAGGGAGAGGACGAGCGCTGTTCCCATGACGAGGTAGATCATGAGGACCCAGACCATCTCGACGAGGCTCGCCCCGAGCTCCCGTGCGACCGAGGGGAACCCGATCACGAGCACCGTGGCGTCGATGGAGCCCATCAAGCTCCCGAGGTTCACGATGGCGAGGGCCTTCCACTTGTACCCCATCTGTACATGTGGGACGGGCGGGCTCGCTTAACGGTGAGCTATCCCGAGGGGCGCGTTCGACCCTCGTCCCAAGGTTGACCCAGAGCCTAGCGGTCGATGTACGTATCCACCCGCACCCCCCTCGGGCAACGTTTTTCGAGAGAGAATCCGAATCCCTTGGAGTGATGTGTCGATTTTGACTTCGTCGAATGTCGTATCCATTCGCGGTAGATTCAAATAGTCGAACTTGCCCCTCCGATTCCTTTGCGGGGCAGAGACCCAGCAGAGGAAAACCACGATGTGGAACGAGAAGGTTCGGAGTTGGAGAAAGAAGAACAAGCGCGGGGTATCCCCGATCATCGCTACGATTCTACTCGTGGCGATCACCGTGGTGCTCGCAGCGGTGCTGTACATCCTGATCTCTGGGTTTACCAAGGGGCCAGGCAACACGCCGCTCGGGACGGCCTTCGCTTTCGGGTCTGCTTCTCAGACCTCGAACGGCCAGGCGCCGACCTTCTGCGCAGCGCAGGCGGCCGTCAGTGACTGGTGCGACAACCTCCCGGTTGGCTCTGCGGGCGGCGGAATCTCCGCGGGCTCGTTGAGCTTCTCGATCCGTGACTCGAGCGGGAACATCCTGAGCACTACGAACGGCAAGCCCACCCAGATCATCCTGGAGTCCGCGGGCGGCGCGACGCTTGGAACGTACTCGTTCTCGAGCGCGAGCTGGACGAGCGGCGGGACCATCGGCCTTGCGACCACCCAGACGCTCGTGCTCGACACGGGCTGCGCGATCTCGGGCGCCAACGCGTGCTCGACCCCCATCACGGGGCTCGTGCTGCTCGCGCTCGGCGTCGGGTCGTACTCGGGGTCGGTGCAGGTGACCCTGATATAGGCAAAGTTCGAGGAAACTAAGGAGGAAATCAACAAATGTGGAGTGACAAGGCGCGGAGCTTCCGGAAGAAGAACAAGCGCGGGGTATCCCCGATCATCGCTACGATCCTACTCGTGGCGATCACCGTGGTGCTCGCGGCGGTGCTGTACATCCTGATCTCCGGGTTCACGAAGGGACCCGGCAACCAGCCGATCGGTACGGCGTTCGCGTTCGGCACGCCCCAGAAGACCACCGGAACGGCCGCGAGCAACACCCTGGGCACGTGCGCGACGGGCGACCAGTGCTACAACATCCAGGTCGGGTCGGCGGGCGGCGGGATCACCGCAGCCTCGCTGAACTTCGTCGTGCGTGACTCGGCGGGCAACACGCTGAGCTACGCGGGCGACAAGGTCACCCTGATCTCGAGCACCCCCACCGTTCTCGCGACCTACACGATCTCGACGGGCGTCTGGACCGGGACCCCCACCACGGGGCTCTCGACCACCCAGCTGCTCGTCCTGGACCTCGGGTGCGCGGTGGGCGCTTGCGCCCCCAACCCCACGGGGACCGTGATCGTGGCGCTCGGCGTCGGCTCGTACTCGGGCGCGACGACCCAGACGCTCACCTAGGCGAGACGTTTCGACTGGGCCAACCTTTTCCTGCCTTTCTTTTTCTTTACTGCTTTTCGGTTCCGAGGCGTCGGCCGGTCCCGACTCCCTCGTCTGGGCGCGGCGTCGGGCCCGAGTTAGAGCGAATCGTCCTCGTCGTCCGAAGAGCGGCGGTGATGGGACCCGTCCGAGCGCTTGTGCTCGTGCTCGTCACGTCGCGTGTGGGGTTTCGGCCGACCGCCCCGCTTCGCAAGGCGACGGGGATCCACCCGAACCGTGCGCCCGCGGTGGCGCGTCGGGTGGGCCGGTTTGTCGTCCTCGTCCTCCTCCTCCTCCGAGGAAAGATGGGCCCGTTCGAGCAGGCGGGCCAGTAGCCCTACGTGCGCTTCGCTGGCGAGCGGTTCCTCCCCGCCCCGCTCCTCCTCCCGCCGTCGCTCGATCCGCCGGACAGCGAGGTGGATGGCGAGTCCCACGAGGACGATGCCGGCGAGGGAAAGGCCAAGGAACTGCCAGGACTGGCTCGGGACCATCGACGTGTCCCCCTGCAGCAGCAGCTTCAAGGCGCCGAACCACGGGATCATGCCGCGCGCGACGCCGAGCACCCACCCCGGTTCGACGAGGCTCGAGAGGACGGGTTCGTCCGGGTCGCCCGTGCCGGGGTTCCCGGGCAGGTAGTTGTTGTCCCCCATCGTGAGGAAGCCGGAGTGGCTCCCGAGCTCCCCCACGTCGACGCTCACGGTGACCCCCTGCCAGCCGACGTTGTAGAGCGTGAGCTGCCCCGCGATCCCCGAGGTGGCGCAGGTCGAAAGGGTGCTCGACGTCCGGTAGTAGGGGTGCGAGAGGGGGCTGCAGGGGAGCGGCGAGATCGCGGGGGCGTTGTCGGTGTTGTTGAGAGTGTTCCACTCGAGGAAGAGCAGCGCCCGGTGGATGATCGGAGTCACGGACGTATCGCCGTTCGGGTAGTACAGGAGCACGTCGCCGTACTCTCCGTATGTCTGGTATCCGTTCTGCACGCCCACCATGTACGGGGTGATCTTGGTGGCGTCGATCTTCTGCGCGAGGACGAGGTCTCCGGTGTTGATGACGCCGAGGACGTCGTTCGTGCCGTGCTGCATGCTCTCGGATTCGATCACGTAGACGGGCGGCCAGTTCTGGGTGTACGCCCACAGCGCTACGAGGAGCAGAAGGAGGATCGCGAGCGCCACGAGCGGCTCGAACCAGAGGCTGTCGCGGGCCCGCCAGTAGACCGGGCGCTTCGGTCCCCGATGGAACCAGCCGGAGCCGCCCTCGCCGCCTTCCTCGCCATCGGGTGACCAGGGGGTGATCCCCCCCGCGGGCTCCCCTTTTCGTCGGTGGTGGCGCGCGCGACGACGAGGATGATCCTCCTCTTCCTCGTCCTCTTCGGAGGTCTCCTCCTCCTCGTCGGAGCCCCGCCGAGCCATGGCCCGCCGCGAGCCGCGGCCGGGCGTTTAACCCTTGGTCTCGACCTGAACGGGGGGCGAGGACCGGAGCAGGAGTTCGACCGAACTGCGCACGAGGACGAGGAACAACAGTAGGAGCGGTACCAGGACGAGATCGCCGTACGGCCAGTTGACCCCGAGAGCTTCCGCACCCCAGAACACCGCGAACGAGAAGAGGAGCGACGTCCCAACGAGCTTCAGCGTGGGTACCTTCACCTTCCGGATCCGCTCGTGGACGAGCGCGGCTACCACGACGAGAAGGACGCCCGCCGTGACGGCTCCCACGAGCGCCGATGTCGCCTGACCGCCGGCGGAGATCCCGAGCAAGACGATCACCGCCTCCACGCTTTCGACCGTCCCGACGGTGAAGCCGGAAGCGAACTGGAGGGATCGGCCTCCGCTCCCGGTCGCGTGCGCGGCGGGGGGTGCGCGTGCTCGCCGGTACGACTTGAGCGTGCTGCGAAACAGGAAGACGCCGAAGGCCGCGAGAACGACGGCCGAGCCCGCAAGGAGCGCGTGGGGAGGTAGCCGGAGGAGGATCGCGCCGGCTCCCAGCGCGATCCCAGCGACCACGGCGGTGCCTGCGATCGCGCCCTTGGCCCCGCTCTGGATGGAGTCGGACTCGCCGCGGAGCGCGAACACCAGCGCGACGACCTCCGTCATCTCCGTGAGGGTGATGATGAAGGCGAGCGCCAGCGAGGGCGCATCGAGACTGAGCATCGCCGGTCGAACACCGGCCTCCCCATTTAACGGCTGACCGGCGTATCTAGCACGCGAGGATCGCGTGGAGCTCCGGGACATCTCGATGCCGCTGGGCGCGGGGACCCCTATTTTTCCCGGTGACCCCGCCTTCGTGGCGAACCGGATACAACGGGTCGAGGCCGGCGCGCCCTACAACCTCACCGAGTTGAAGCTAGGATCCCACACGGGAACGCACGTCGACCCGCCGCTTCACTTCCTTCCAGGCCAAGCCGGTGCGGAGCGGCTCGACCTTCGAACCCTGAACGGCCCTTGCCGGGTCCTGCACCTTCCACGCACTCCGCGCGCCATCGGGGCCGAGGAGCTATCGGGAGTTCCGCGAGGCACGGAGCGGCTCCTCCTACGGACCCCGAACTCGGAGCGCTGGGCCGCGGGGGAAGGGTTCTTTCGCGATTTCGCGGCGCTCAGTCGCCCGGGAGCGGAACTGCTTCGCTCGCGCGGAGTCCGCCTCGTCGGCATCGACGCGCTCTCCATCGAACGGGGTGGCTCCCAAGGCTTCCCGGTCCACTGGCTCCTCCTCGGGGCGGGTGTGCCCATTCTAGAAGGGCTGCGCCTGGAGGGGACCCCTGCAGGAGAGTACGAGCTGAGGTGTCTACCGTTGAGGCTCGTCGACGGGGATGGTGCGCCCTGCCGGGCCATCCTGCTCTCCACCGAGTGACCGGGGCCCCGCGACGCGCACGAACTCGCAGGCCGCCGCCGAACGCGGGCGCCGGGACCTCTAGGGGTCGCGATCCTCGGGCGGCAGAAGATTCGGGATCCCGTCCTCGATGGGGAAGACGGTCTTGCATTTCGTACAGGTGAGCGTCCCGTCGACGATCTCCTCGCCGGTCTTCTTCTTGACCTCGAGCGCGAGGTCGGCGTGGTCGAGCGGGCAGCAGATCAGCTCCATGAGGTCCGGCCGCACGGTCCTACGCCTCCACGATGCCGTAGCCGATGAGCCGCCAGGCGTTCATCCTGCGCGAGATCGCCACGCGCGTGCCCGGGAAAACGGTGACGGGGCGGCCTAGCGCTAGCTCGATCTCGTCCCCGCGAGCGCTCGTGACTTTGCCGGGGGCTATCGTCGTGCCCACGGTGAGCGCCAGAATCTCGCTCGTCCGCACCTTCTCCACCTTGACCTCCTTCTGTACCCCGACGACCCGGTCGAGGAGCGTCGTCTTCACCCGGATCTTCTGCGTGACGGGCGGGAGCGTCCCCGGTGTTCCGACGAGCCGTCCGTTCAGGCCGTCCGCCTTGGTGAGCGACGGGTCGAGCGTCGTGCCGATGGCGGCGAGCCCACCGGGCTTGAGTTCGTCGAGCTCGAGACCCCCGCTGACGAGCCCCGTGATCTTGGTGTGGAGCGATTGGGCGTTCGCGTCCCCGGTGAGCCCCGGACGGATCTCGATCTCCTCGCCGATCGTGAGCTTGCCCTGAAGGAGCGAACCTCCGAGGATCCCACCTCGGAGCGCCTTCGGTCGCGTGCCGGGCCGGTTGATGTCGAAGGAGCGGGCGACGTACATGAGGGGCGGTTTCGCGGCGTCCCGCGTCGGGGTGGGGATCGTCTCCTCCATCGCCCCGATGAGGGCGTCGATGTTCACGCGGTGGTTCGCCGAGATCGGAACGATGGGCGCCTTCTCGATCGGAGTGCCCTTGAGGAACTCCACGATCTCTCGCTGGTTCTCCTCCGCCTGGGCATCGGTGAGCAGATCGATCTTGTTCTGGACCACGACGACCTTCCGGACGCCGATGATGTCG
Organism: Thermoplasmata archaeon; assembly: GCA_022750125.1. Taxonomy (GTDB): domain Archaea; phylum Thermoplasmatota; class Thermoplasmata; order Lutacidiplasmatales; family UBA184; genus JAKIVR01. The sequence goes on along the minus strand of JAKIWH010000066.1, from coordinate 3,082 downwards.
AGGGCGTAGAGGTGCTCCCGGGTCTGGGGCTGGGGACAATGCTCGTTCGCGGCTACGAGGAGGAGCGCGCCGTCCATGAGCGCCGCGCCGCTCAGCATCGTCTCCATCAGCGTCTCGTGTCCCGGCGCGTCGACGAAGCTCACGGCCCGCAGGAACTCCGCCTTCCCGCCGCCGTCGGGGCAGGAGGTGTCGGTCCGGTAGCAGGCGGGCGCGTCGAGCTTCGAGCAACGGTAGAACGCGGCGTCCGCGTACCCGAGCTTGATCGAGATGCCGCGACGCAGCTCCTCGGAGTGGCGGTCGGTCCACTCGCCGGTGAGCGCCTGGGTGAGGGTGGTCTTGCCGTGGTCGACGTGGCCGACGAGGCCGATGTTAACTTCCGGTTGCCGAGGCGCCTTCATTGGGGTCGAAGGAGCTCCGCGAGGGGCTGCGCGCCCGAGCTCTCGACCGTGAGGTTGATCTGGACCGTTTCCTCGCTGATCGCCCCGCCACGGAAGGTGCGCCGCCGGCGCATCCCGTGCCTCGGGGCGTGGAACCCGAAACCGTCCTCGACGTACAGGCGGACCTGGCGGCTGCCGGGGAGGTCCCCTCGGAGCGGGAATCCGCTCCGGTCCGTGCCGCCGCGGATCTTCAACGTGTAGCCCGGGAGCCCCACAAGGTCCCCACCGATGCTCTCGCCGATCCGCTTGCCAAGGAACCCCGCAGCGCTGGGCTCCCCCACGGTCTTGGGATACGACTGCTTACCGTCGGAAACGACGAGCTTGAACTCGACCATGCGGCGACGCGGCGCGGCCAGTTTGGGTCAGGTTAAATAGATAGCGCCGGGGTTTCTTCGACGGTCGGACGGGGCGATTCCAACGGTGCTCGCGGGCGTCATTGGGCCCGTTGTCCTGCTCGCCGGGCTGCTGTACGCCGCGGTCGCGGATTGGCGGACGCGGGAGGTCTCGGATCGGCTCTGGATGCTGTTGGGCGTCGTCGGCGCGGCGGCAGGCTTTCTCCTCTGGAGCCCCCAGACGCCGCTCGGCTGGGCGCTCTGGGCTCTCCTGTCGGCGCTCGTCCTGCAGCACGTGATCCCGTGGGACGCCTGGGCCGAGCGACAGCGGCCGTGGCTCCCGGGTGCGGTCGAGCTCGCGGGCTACGTCGTGGTGGGTGCCGCGGTGCTTGGCTCGGCGTGGCGCTTCGGCGTGGGTTCTTCCGGCGTCAGCGTGACCGAGATCGCCGTGCTGGTCTCGGTATGGGCCGCCCGCGGTCTGTTCGAGATCGGGGTCCTCTACGGGGGGGCGGACGCGAAGGCGCTCATCGTCTGCGCGATCCTCGTCCCCATCCTCTCGGACCCGCTGCTCGCCGTGCCGGTGAACGCCCAAGGCGCGCTCGCCTTCACCCCGTTCCCGATCATCGTGCTACTCGACGGCGCCCTCTTCTCGATCGCCATCCCGCTCGCGATCGCCCTCAAGAACCTCAATGACGGCGACTTCCAATTCCCGAGGGGCTTCACCGGCTACTTGATCCCGGTGGACGAGCTCCCGCGCCGGTTCGTGTGGCTCAAGGACCCCTGGCTCCACGGGGAGGACGAGGAGGTCGAGAGCACCGAGGAGGATGTCGCGCTCCGGCGCCGTCAGGCTGCTGCGCTGAAGGCTGAGGGGGCGACCGAGGTGTGGGTCACCCCCCAAGTGCCGTTCCTCGTACTGCTGACCGCCGGTGCGTTCGCGGGTGTCCTCGCGGGGAACCTCCTCTTCGACCTGCTCGCCCTCCTCTGAGGAAAGCAAACACTTTTCCCCGAGGTCTCGCTCGCTCGGGAGAACGGATGGCCCGAGAGTCGCGCCGGACCCCGATACGCGTCCTCATCGCTAAGCCCGGGCTCGACGGCCACGACCGGGGCGCGAAGATCGTGGCGCGAGCGCTGCGCGATGCGGGCATGGAGGTGATCTACGCGGGGCTTCGCCAGACCCCGGAGGAGATTGTCGAGAGCGCGCTCGAGGAGGACGTCGACCTGATCGGCCTCTCGATCCTGAGCGGAGCGCACATGGTGCTTTTCCCGCGGGTCCTCGCGCTCCTTCGAACCAAGAAGGCGGCGCGCATTCCCCTCTTCGCGGGAGGGATCATCCCCGACGAGGACGCCCGAAAGCTGCGCAAGCTCGGGGTCAAGGCGATCTTCGGGCCGGGAGCGTCGCTCGAGGAGATCGTGCGGACCGCCCGGTCGATCGCTCGTCCCCGTTCATGAAGCGCGGCCCCCCGGTGCCCGCCGTGGCGCGGGCGATCCTCGCGGGGGACCGGCTCGCGCTCGCGCGGCTCATCACGCAGGTGGAGAATCGGGAGCTTCAAGTGGCCCCCGTCCTGCGCGCGCTCTATCCGCACACCGGTCGCGCGGTCGTGATCGGGCTCACGGGCCCGCTCGGCGTCGGGAAATCGTCGCTCGCGAACTCCCTCCTCCAGCACCTACGCAAGGCCGGCAAGCGCGTCGGCGTGATCGGGGTCGACCCTTCGAGCCCGTTCTCGGGAGGCTCCGTGCTCGGCGACAGGATCCGCATCGACCGCGATCCGGCGGACACCGGCATCTTCTTTCGGTCGATGGCGAGCCGTGGCCACCCGGGCGGACTCGCGGCGGCGACCCGGGAGGTCGTGAGGCTTCTCGACGCGTTCGGAATGGACGTAGTGTTGCTCGAGACCGCCGGGACGGGCCAGGTGGATGTCGAGATCGGCGGCGTCGCGTCGACGAACGTGGTCGTGCTCGTTCCACACCTTGGCGACGAGGTGCAGAGCCTCAAGGCGGGCCTCTTCGAGATCGCCGACGTGTTTTGCGTGAACAAGTCGGACCTGCCCGGTGCGGACGGCGCGGCGCGGTACCTCTCCGAGCTCGCCGGGCTCACGCCGCGCAGCGATGCGTGGCGGCCGATGGTGGTCCAGACGTCGACGGTGCTCGCTATCGGCATCGAGGAGCTGTGGTCAGCGGTCGAGGCGCACGAGGCGTTCCTGCGCGCGAGCGGCACGCTCGCGAAGCTCAACCGAGCCCGGCTCGAGGCGGAAGTGGTCGAGCTCTATCGGGAACGCGTCCTGACCGACGCCCTCCGCGGTGTCGAGGGAAGCC
>JAKIWH010000065.1 GCA_022750125.1 Thermoplasmata archaeon | reverse complement strand
GCGGAGGAGGTGACCACGACCGCGATGACGAAAACAAGGAGGCTCGTCCTCCCCAGGCCGCGAGAAAGGTGACCGGCGTGACGTTCAGCTCGAACTTCTTCCATCGTTGGTGGTTCCTTGGCCCCGCGGCCCCATCGGGCGCAGCGGTCCGGCGCGGGTAGCCTGTTCCGGTCAATAATACCCGCCGGCGCCGTTTCTGCCGCGATACCGGATCGACCCCCAGCGCCGCGGCGGGTCGTGTCCAGCGCGAGAAATTCAGGAGCTGGAAACGGGTTCCCCGCTCAAAAGGTGAAGGTGATCGAGAACTCCGGAGGGAGGGTCGAGAGAGTGATTGCCACCGAGGTCACCCCTAATGCAGCCGCGAACTGTCGAATGCGAGCGATGGCGTTCCGGATGAGCTGACTCGCGTACGCCAGCAACGCGTGGAGCGATTGCGACAGCAGTTCCCCCGAATCAAGCACGGAGAGCATCCGGTCCAAGGTCCGTGCGAGCTCGTGGGCGCGACGTGCGACATGCTCCCCGATGGTGAGCGCCTGCGTGGGGTCCTGCACCTCGTCCAGCTGGCGGCTGAGCGTCAGCATCTCGGAAGCGGACCGCGACATCGGTTCCGTGCCACGAACTGGGCCGACGCGGTCGGCGGTCGATCCTCCCGGCGAGGCGGCGGGGTGGAGTAGCGACAGCACTCGGTCGACCTCCAAGGTTGGGAGCAGCGATTGGATCCGCCTCTCCACGCGCTCGAGCGCCTCCCGCATCGTTTCGCGGCTTGACTCCGGGGTAGCTTCCATCGCCGCCGCGCCGTCCCGGATCCGGCCCGTGAGCGTGTCGTCGTACTGCTCCGCCGCGACCACGTCGCCTCGAAGGCGTCGCCGTACATACGACGCGCGCACCTGGGCGAGCTCTCTACTTGGCTCCGGGCCCAACAGGTACTTGTGCGATGGAGCGGGTACAGGAATCCTATGCCGGCCCGCTCCCGCCGAGCCGCCTCAACCCCTCCCTCCCCGATCGACCGGATTGTGGTGGTGCTCCAGGAGAACCACACCTACGACAACTACTTCGGCACCTACGCGCGGGGCGATGGCACCGCCGGCAAAGGGTTCCGTTTGCCGGCCGTCGCGGGGGGTCCGCCTACCGTCGCGCCGTCGCACAGCCCGACTCTAAACCCGGTCGACCTGAACCACAACTGGAAATCGGCGCACGCCGACTTCGACGCGGGAGCGATGGACGGGTTCGTCTATTCGGAAGGAAGCCCGACCACCATGGCGTACTTCGAAGGGACCGACATCCCACACTACTGGGCCGCGGCGGACCGGTACGTCCTCTGCGACCGGTACTTCACCTCCGCCATGACCGAGAGCGCGCCCAACCACCTCTTCCTGGTCGCCGGGTCGTGCGGCGGGCTCCGGGACGATCGGGTGCCAGCGACCCTCCCGTTCCCACCGATCTTCCAGAGCTTGGACGCCGTAGGCGTCTCGTGGAAGGTGTACGGGTTCACCTCGTGGTACGAGCGGTTCGCCTACGTTCAAGCCCACCCCGCGACGAAGTCCCAATTCGCCTCGGCCCGGCAGTTCTCGGTGGACCTCAAGAGCGGAGCGCTCCCCGCGGTCAGCTGGATCGTCGGGGCTCCCGGCGGCGATGAGCATCCACCGAAGAGCGTGCGCTTGGGACAGGACTCGGTCGCTCAGGATGTGGTGAACGCCCTCGGTGCGAGCCCCTACTGGCCCGGGGTCGCGGTCTTCGTCACCTGGGACGACTTCGGAGGGTTCTACGACCACGTGGCCCCGCCCGCCGTCGACAGCTTCGGCTACGGATTCCGGGTCCCATGCCTCGTCATTTCGCCCTACGCTAGGGCCGGGTACCTCGACCACACGGTGAACGATCACACCTCGATCCTCAAGTTCATCGAGACGCGGTTCGGCCTCGCTCCGCTTTCCACCCGGGACGCGGCCGCGAACGACTTTGCCGAGGCGTTCGACTTTTCCTCCCCTCCGCGGCCGTTCGAGGCGATATGATCCGGTCGGGAACAGAGAGCCGCGTCGGACTCGCGCGCCCGCGGCAGCCCGGTTCACGCCGTCGAGGTGGTGGACGATGAATCGCAGAGTATGCGTAACGCGCCGGTGGAAGCGAGCGAGGGGTCTCGGAGCTCCCCCCCCGAAGGCGACCTTGCCGGCAAGCCCTTTGTTCCAAGGAACGGTACATCTCGCCGACCTCGAGTTCACCGGCGCTGGAGGCCCTTGGGCGGTAACCCCCGCCGACCTCGCGATCGTGCAGAGCTACCTAGTCCAGGCTGCGCCTCCCATCGCCGCGTATGCCCGACAGTACGGGGGAGCAACCGTGGCGGTTGGGAGCCCGCTCCCGCACCGAACAGTACCTGTGACCAACGGCAGCTACACCGATGCGCTGCTCCAACAGTGGATCGACGCAATGGCGCAGGCGGCGTCGCTCGGCCCGAACGCCGCGATCCTTGTGCTGAACCCGCCCGGGGTCGTGAACCAGGACGCGAAGGAGAGCGGGGGGGTCGGAGTTCTTGGCTATCACGGCAAGGCGTCCATCCCGTACAGCTTCGTGAACCTCCTCGGCACCGGACTTTCTATGTCCGACCCCCAGGACCTGTTCGCCGAAGCGGTGAGCCACGAGATCGCCGAGATGACGGTGGACCCGCAGGCCGACAGCTCGAATCCCGAGGTGTGCGACGGCTGCGGCACGAACTGCCAAGGCCAGTCCGCCTTCCGCTCCTATTTTGATGCGCAGGCCCGGTTCCTAGGGAGTTCTACGAGCTTCCCTCCGTCGTTCGCCTACAGCTTCCTCCTGAGCGCCGTCGCGAAGCCCGCGGTGGCCGCGGAATGTCCTGCACCTGCGTCCGGCTGCGCCTACGCGCCCCCGTAGCCCGCTCTCGCACTACTCGACCTTCAGGGGAACAGGTCGAACGAACTTTTCGCCGGCACCGGGGGGTGGCTGGAAGCGGGTCAAGAGCCATAATCACGAGGAAGCTGCGTGCCCCATGACCGCCGCTACGGCTACGCCCCTCGCGTCCCCCAACCCGTACGCGCCCCCGACCGACCTCATCATCGTCACCACGCCGTTCGTCTCGGGCTATCACGTGACCCGCATGATCGGAGCGACGTTCGGGCTCATTGTTCGATCCCGCGGCCTGGGGCAGAACCTCTTCGCATTCTTCCGTGCCTGGGGGGGCGGGGAGATCAAGGTGTACACGCAGCTCTTGGAGCGGGTCCGGCACGAGGCGATCGAGCGACTCGCCGCCCACGCGAAAAGCCTCGGGGCGAACGCCGTGGTGGCGGTCGGATTCGACACCTCCGAGATGGCAGGGGCCATGACGGAGGTGCTGGCGTACGGTACCGCGGTCGTGGTCGAGCCCGATACCACTCCGGCGCAGCCCGTCTCGCTCCACTGACCCGCGGCCCCCGCGCCCCTCGGGCGCGTTCGCCGAAAGTTGATGCTGCGGCTCGGTTTCGGTAGCGCGGGACCCAGTAGCAACCGGGGTGCCCCGGAAGACGTAGAGTCGGATGGCGACGGTGCTGAGCGGCGGAATCCGCATCCACTACGAAAGCCAGGGGGAAGGTCCCGCGCTCGTCCTGCACACCGGCGCTGGGGGGGACCTGAATATTTGGCGCGAGGCCGGATATCTCGACCGACTGGACGGGTTTCGCGTCCTCCTCGTCGATCAGCGCGGACGAGGAAAGAGCGACCGGCCCCCGACGATCGAGGCGCATCTCGTGGAACGGTACGTGGAGGACATCGTTGCGGTCCTCGACGATGCGGGGGTCGAGTCGACCGCCTTTTGGGGATACTCGAGCGGAATCGTCGTCGGCGTTGCCTTCGGAGGGAGCCACCCCGGTCGGCTTCGCGCGCTGGTGGGAACGGGTTCACTGCGCTACCGGAACCTCACCGACCTCCCCCGCGTGGACGAGAAATCGGAGATCGAGGAGGATGTGGCGAAGGGAGGGGTGCGGCACGAACTCGATGCGCGCATGGTCGCGGAGAACGACCGCTTCCCCGAGGCGATCGACGCCAACGTCCGGGCCGGCGATCCGCTGATGCACGCTCTCGACGGCGTTGCCTGGCTTCGTTGGAACGGCCCTCGGGCGGTGCTCGACCGCACTCGAATCGATCTCCTGTTCCTCACGGGCGCGAACGAGGACCTCGCCCGAGAGACGGAACGGACGGTGGCTGCCGTCCCGACCGCTAGAATGGTTCGCCTTCCGGGAGTTGGACACCTTGGGGCGTTTTACCGAAGCGATCTCGCTGTTCCCTTGGCGCTCCCGTTCCTGATCGAGCACACCCGCTAGCCGCTCCCGGGACCGAGCTCGCCTCCGCCATGCGGCGATCTCCGGCGCACCTGCGACCCGGCGCAACGGGCCCGGACCCTGGTCCCGGAGGGAAACGGAATCGATATGCTTCGGGGGGGCTCCGAGGGTCAGCTCCTCCCCGAGGAGCGCTGGATCCGTGGAACGTTCGGAAGGCTCGCCGCGCAGCTGCAGCGTCGTATCGAGTCACATTGATCTCGAGGACGTTTCGGGCCGCGTCCTGTTTCCCTCACCGAACCAGGGTCCGTGGATGCCGTTCGTCCGCCTGGCGGAGACCAGCGTGGCCCGGCAGACCGGAGCCAGCGAAGGCCACGAACATCGAGGGGAAGAGGCGCTGAACTACGTCATCGAGGGCCGGGTCGAACACGAGGATGACCAAGGGATCAAATCCATCCTCGAAGCGGGGGCGGTCTCCCTCCTGACGGCGCACACCGTGGGCCACCACGACCTAACGGCGCGGTCGCCCCCTCGAGCTCGGTGGCTCTCCGTGACGGTTCGATGTCCACCGACGCTCGGGGCGCCCCCCCACCGCGTACAGTTGGCTCGCGGACCGATTCCGACGCGAGTGGGCGAAGGAACCATCGAACGCCACCTGGTCGGAGAGGGCGGGGCGGTGGCCTCGGGCGCCGGTCTCGACTGCGTCGAAGTCGAGTTCCGTTCGGACGGAGAGTGCGGGTGCGCTGTTGGTCCACAGCGAAGGGCGGTTGCCTATGTGTTCGAAGGTGCCGCTTGGATCGGTGAGCAACTCGTCAGCGCGGAATCCGGCGCCTTGCTCGAGGGCGCCGAGCAGGTTTCGTTCCGAGCCGGAGCTGGATCTCGACTTATTCTGGCTTCGGCTCCCGGGCGATAGGGGCACAGGTGCTGCCAACCGGCATGCAAGGCCGGTTCGTCGCTCGCACTAGCCAAAGCGGAGATCCTCCGACCTGAGCTTCGCGATGGCGGTCCCTGGCGCAGCGGAGATCCAACCGTTCGCACCGTGAAGGTTCGAGTCGAGAGGGTGGGGGCTAGCGTCCGGCCAATTCTCTCGGTGGCTCTTGTCACGGCGACGGGTCCATCCGCACGCACAACCTCGCCGCGAATCGTCCCGAACCGTGAACGAGGGCGCGAACTTAGACCAGTCCGTCTTGGAATCGAATGGAAGCGTGGCTGCCGTTGCAGAACGGCATGTTGGTGGAGACGCCACACCGGCACAGCGTCAGTCGGTTCCGCACCTCGTAGGGCACGCCGTTCGCGGATTCGACTCGGATGCCTCCGCGGACCCAGAGCGGCCCGCTGCACTGTAGCGCCGGATCCTCTACCAGACCGATCGTGGGCGGTAACTCGGGCTCGATCACCTTTCCGGTCGACTTCTCGCGGAGGACCAGTCGCCCCGCCGGACAATGCGCGGCCTCGCGGATCACCAGGTCGCGGATCTCGGGTCGATCCGTCTGGCCGATGAGGGCCCAGATCTTGCCACCCGGGTCACAGAAACGGGCAAAGGCGCAGAGGTTCTCCGCGTCGCTGAGTACATGAGTGGGGCCTTCGAGGTGCTCGGATTGGCGCTCGATTGGCCTCCGAGACGCGGTCTCGGGACCGACGAACCCTACGTTGAGATGACTGTTGTCGCAGAACGGCTTGTTGGCGGACTTGCCGCAACGACAGAGGAAGTACTCGGGTCCCGCTCGGAAGGACCGGCCTTGGACCCAATCCCAGGATTCCCCCTCCTTGCTCGGCGTGATCGTCTGGATGGCCAGCGGAACTCCGCCCACGACCCGGTACGGGCCGTTCGGGTGGACGATGATCCGCATGCGCTTCTCCTCGGTCATCGCTACCGCCTCGCCAACGGTGAGCGCCGAACGTCGCGAGTGGCTCTCTCGGCCCTCGTGATACCAGGTCGTTCTCCGCTCCGGGACTCTGCAGGAGGTGGAGTTCGCGGGTAGTCCTCGCTGCGCTGCCGTACGGCAAACGACGCGATCAAGGTCTCGACCCGCTCCCTAGGGAGCTTCGACAAACCAGTGCCGTCCCGATCCAAGCGGATCTGATCCCGCATCGCACCGGTGCGCGCGTCGCCTGCCGCATCGCGGAGGGGGCAGTTGTTCACTCCGCTCTTGAAGGTTCCCCCGGCGGACGGGATCCCTCGGGCTCCGCCGAACAGGTCGCCAGGGCTTGGCCCGGTCCATCGTTCGCTCGCGACGCCATGCTTACATGCATGCGCGCATACATGGAAGGCATGGCCACTCCGGACACGTCGGTGCGTGTCTCCCGACAGACGCTGGCTGACTTGGAGCAGCTTCGAGAGGCATTCCACACACGGAGTGCCGATGAGACGATTCGGAAGCTCGTTCGAGAGCGCCGCACTCGTGCGCTGGGTCGGATGCTCGGAAGCGGCCGTGGAGTCATTTCTAGCTTTTCGGAGGAGGATCGGCTTGCGGCTCACGGTTGACTCCTTTGCGTGGATCGAGCTCATCCGGGGTACTCCCCTCGGAGAGCGGGTCAAGGACAGGATCGAGGAGGCCGAGGAGTGCTTCACCCCGGCCGTGGTTCTTGCCGAGGTGGCATACCGATGTCTCCGAGATGGATTCGGGGAACGACTGATTCGCCAAGAGCTCACCGGCATCACTGAAGCGTCGGCAGTCGTTCCCATCGACCCGGGTCTCTCGGTCAGCGCCGCTTCCGCGACTGTTGAGCTGAGGGCGTGGGCGGGGGCTCATCATCTCCGGATCCCGGGCCCCGCGGATGGGCTGGTCCTCGCCACGGCACGGAGCCGCGGTTCTCGACTTCTGACCGGGGACGCCCACTTCCGCGGGTCCGCGGAGACGGTTTGGTTGGGCTGATCTGGGCGCGAGGCAACCGATTCGTTTCTCTGGCCCCGCACAGTCCGCGACAGAAAGGTTCGGGGCGGCGCTGGACGGGCCCGCCGGGATTCGAACCCGGGTTTGAGGCTCCGGAGGCCTCTGTGATATCCAAGCTATACTACGGGCCCACGCGGTCCATCCCCCCGGAACATCGCGCCTTATCGGCCTTTGCATCATCACCGCGCCGCAGGGGGACGAGGCCCGGCTACCGGATTCCCGTTCCGTTCGATGCGAACGCCCCCGAGCTGGACAGGTTGCAACAGCCTCCTTCGGGCACCGCATCACTGATAATTCTCGGCGAGCGTGGAGCTTCCGATGTCCGAGGTTGAAGCGTTTCGGGAGTGGGCCGAGTACAACATCGATGCGCGGGAACGGTACCTCGCCGTGTTCGAGAAGCTTCCCAAGGAGGAGCTGACTCGGGATCGGGGCGCGTCCTATCCTAGCTTGCTCGGCATCCAGTGTCACATCTTGGGAGCCCAATGGTGGTGGTTGAAGAATGCCTCGCCCCCGCCCGGCCCCGCCGAGCCCACCGATTTTCCAGAGCCTCCGAGCCTCGAACACGTCCAACGGTTCGAGCGGGAGGTCGACGCCGCGGTGCGAGAATTCTTCCATCAGCTTTCCGAGGTGGAGCTCGACCGGAAGTATCCCGCACCGAGACCGGCCGGTTACTCCCAGGAGATTGAGATCACGGTGCGGGACACCCTCCTTCACCTTCTCGAGGAAGAGATGCAGCACCGGGGCGAGCTGAACGCGCTCCTCTGGCAACAGGATGTGGAGCCGCCCGTCCTCGACTGGATCGATTGGAAGTACATCCAACGACCGCTCTCGCGACGCTGAGGAGCGAGTCCCCGGAGACTCGCCGATCGGTCCTGGTAGCCGACGACGATTTCGCTCCGGCGAGCAGCGAGCCGACCGCGGAGGAGAACGAGAGCGCTCCTTACCCGGAGTCCTTGAGCAGCGCCCCGAAGGACGACTTCCGCTTGATTTTGCCGTGCTCCAGCTCGAAGATGTCGCAGTACTGCACGGTGAAGGTCTGGCCGCCCTTCTTCGTAACCTGAGCCGTGCCTTCCGCGACCACGACGTTGCCTTCCTCGGTGAGCCGCGTGACGCGGCCGCTGAGTTCGTCGTCCCCGTAGTTGCTGATGAATTCTGCCTTCCCCCGCCGGACAGCTCCTGAAGGGGAGACCCCGTCCGCCCATTCCACCCACTCTACGTCGTCGGCGAGCAGCGGACCGAGCTTCGACTTGTCCGTCGTGGCCAGGTAGGTTTCGATGAGCTTCTTGTTCGGACTCATGAGCTTCGAAACTGCAGGCCGGGTAAATATTCTCTCGCCATCCCATACGAGCTCCGCCGGAACGTCCGGAACGGCGGCACCCCGCGGACGAGGGAAGTCTAGGAGCGACCGAAGCTAGATTACCGGCTGAGCTCTCGCCGACGTTGGAACAGAGGGAGAGAAACTAGGATTGGTCAGGCAAGCGCGCTAGGCCGAAGCCGTCGGAGGGACGCTTGGTTTGGGGCCGGCAGGCGTTGGGCCGGAACCTGCCTTCGGTGCGGGCTTGCCCTTCGGTGCCTGAGGCTTCGCCTCGGGTCGGCTTTCGGACTTGGACTCCATGTATCCGCACCGACCGCAGGAGCGGCGGGACGCGTGCTCGGCGAGGAAGATCCCGGGACCGCACTTCGGGCAACTGTGGTGCGTTCGGGTGAGTGACTCGCCCTTCGTCGAGTAAAAGTCGGTGCGTGCCTTGCCCATCGCTACGGTTCCTTCGGAGGCTTCGGGGCGGCCTTACCTTCGGGCTTCCCCTCACCCTTCGGTTCGCCCTTCTTGTCCGCTTTCTTTTCCGCCTTCTTCTCGGGCTTGGCTGCCGGGCTCGGCTCGGCCTTCGGCTCGGCAGGCTTCTCGGCCTTCACCTCGGGAGCGGCCTCGGGCTTCGCCGGAGGCGCCGCGGGGGTGGGCGCCGGGGCTTCGGTACCTGGGGGCGCGGCCGTCTTCTTTTCCTTGAGGCCGTTCCGGATCAGGATGTGCTCGCGGGTCACTTGGTCGCGGGCTTCGTTCGTGGCGTAGACGAGCGCCTCGCCGCGGGTCTGGGCGATACCGAAGCGCGCGTGCATCGACTCCACGATGAGCCGCTCCTTCGGGACCTTGAGCTGTTTTGCGAGCTCGCCCTGGACCTCGGAGCGTCGGGGAGTCGCGGTGCCCGAATGGGCCACCTCGAAGAGAAGTTCGGTGCGTTTGAGGAGCGGATTCTTCCGCTCGTCCAGGACCTTAATTTCCACGCCCTACCTTCCTCAGTTCCATCTGCGCAACGAGCGCCCGCACGTGCTCTTTCGCGACGGCATCCACCGTAACAAACGAGACCCCCGCACCCGGGATACCGTATATAACTGTGGCCCCGAGCGGGAGCGCTTCGACGAGCGCGAGCGATCCCAAGTCCTCTTCGCCGTCCACTTCGATGAGCCCGCCACCGCCCGCGGCGAGCTCGCGCACGGCGCGGCGCAGCGACTCGGTGAGGGTGCCGGCGGGGTTCCGTACCTGGACCACCCGGCGCGACCGGAGCCTCGAGAACGCCGATTTCGGGATCGCCTCGTGCCGGCGCGTGGTGTAGTCCACGATCCCGATGAGGGGAGGGTTACCGACGGCGAGCGCGAGCGCGGTCACCCGGTCGCCGCAGCTGCCGAAGATGCCGAGGTGGCGGACCCGATCCTCCGCATCCTTCCCGGAGAAGACGGGGCCGTACCGTTCCGCGAGGGTCGACCGAAGCGCCTCGGGGACGACCCAGACGCGCTCTTCACTTGACCCGGAGCGCGTACCGGCCCGCGGCATGGATTCCGAGCTTCCGGGCGATCTCTGACTTGTCGGGGTCGATGACGAGGAGGTACCCCTGCCACTCCCGCGAGGTCTCGCCGCCGCACTTCGGGCACTTCGCGAGGTCGGTGACGGTGTGGCAGTTCTTGCAGGCCTTGAGGCTCATCATGCGGCGGGACTCCCGGTCGCGGCCGCGGGCTTCGCCGCCGGCTTGGCCGCGGGGTTCACCGCCGGCTTAGGGGCAGCCTTGGCGGGAGCGGCGGCCTCCTTCTTGCCGACCGGCTTCTTGCCGGACTTCTCCTCCGCCTTCTTGTGCGCCTCGACGATCCACTCGAGCCGGCCCAGGCCGGGCTGGCGCATCGTGAGACCGATCCTGCTGTCACGGGGGGAGATCTCCGAAAGGGAGAGGGAGACGATCCGGGCGCGGACCTTGTAGCCGACCTTGAGGTCCCGCTTCGTTTCCACGCCGACGAGCCGCTGGTTGTGCTCGTCGATGTTCACGCGGTCGTCCATGATC
>JAKIWH010000064.1 GCA_022750125.1 Thermoplasmata archaeon | reverse complement strand
CTCATCCACACCGCCACGCTGGTCCACGACGACGTCATCGATCACGCGGAGCTCCGCCGTGGCCAGCCTTCGCTCCCGCGCGCGTTCGGACTCCCCACGGCGATCGTAACGGGCGACTACCTGTTCGTACGGGCGTTCGAGCTCGCGGCAGAGTACCCCCGCAACATCATCCTCCGCTGCGGCGAGGCGTGCGCGGACCTCGCCGAGGGGGAGGTGCTCGAGTCGTGCGCCCGGTTCGACCTCACCACGGGGCGCGCCCACTACTTCCGGGTCGTCGAGCGGAAGACCGCGGCCATCGTCTCCGCAGCGCTCGCGCCGGTCGCGGAGATCGAGGGCCGCGCGGCCCCGATCGTGGACGCCTACGCCGAGTACGGCCGCTCCCTCGGGGTCGCCTTCCAGCTACGGGACGACCTCCTTGACCTGTACGGGGACCCTGACCTGCTTGGAAAACCTCTCTTCTCGGATCTGCGGGAGGGCAATCCCACGCTCGTTGCCCTCGAGGCGCACGCCCATCTGCCTCCCGCCGAGAAAAGCGAGTTCGAGCGGCTCTTCTCCCTCCGTCGAAAGCAGTCGGGCGACCTGCTTCGATTGAAGGCGCTCACGGAGGAGTCGGGCGCAACCGCCCGGGTGAGCGATGAGGCGCATCGCTGGTCCGACCGGGCGGTCCAGGCACTCTCCCCCATCCCTGCAGGGCCGTACCGGAGCCTCCTCGAGCATCTCGCGCGGGCAGCGGTCGCCCGGCAGTTCTAGCGGGGCGCCCGCCCCAACACCGCCTCGAGCGAAACCTACAAACCGTCCGGTCCGGCTCCCTCGGCACGGACACCGCAATGTCGAGCCCTTCCACCCCCGCCCGGCACGGCCATGCCTCGGGGGGCGGTGCCCCGAAGATCGAGCACCTGCCGCCTCTCGTGCGGCCGGCACTTCGGCCAAGCCTTCCCGTCGGGGTCGCCGTCCTCTCCTTCCTTCTCGCCCTCGCGGGAGTGCTACTGCTTCTCACCGGGGCGGTCGCGCTCCTTCATCAGTATCTTGGGTCGAGCGCCTTCCCCGACACCCTCCTCATCTCGAGCTCGCTCGACGTTTACGGTGCGTCGATCCTCCTCGTGCTCGGGGCGGCGATCGTTTCTCTCGCCCGCGCCCTCTGGGACCAAGAGCTCTGGGCGCTCTACCTCACCGTGGGGCTCCTGTTCGCCGGACTCGCGTACGAGTTCTTTACCGCCTCTATCACGGTGCTCTTCCTCGTCCTCATCGTGGTGTTCACCTACCTCCTCGCGGTTCGCCACCACTTCTACTAGCATGCGTCTCCTCCTGGCGGAGCTCGGGCCGGTCCGGGGGGAGCTTGGGGCGAATCTCGCGCGGCTCGAGAAGGTGCTGGGTGGTCAGAAGGCAGAGCTCGCGATCTTCCCCGAGCTGTTCCTGACGGGTTACCGGGTCGGGGACCAGATCCACCGCATGGCCGTCGCGCCGCAGGACGCCACCGTGAAACGGCTGGACCAGGCGGCAGCGACCTTGGGCGGGGCGATCCTCGTCGGGGGCGCCACGACCGGGCCCAGGCCGGGAGAGATCCACAACGCCGCGATCCTGGTCGGTCCCGATGGGAGCTACCAGCTGCAGCTGAAGCGGTACCTCCCAAACTACGGGCCGTTCGAGGAAGGGGTGCCGTTCTCCCCGGGTCAGGGGTCGGCGCCCCTCACGGTCGCCGGTCGACGCATCGGCGTGGGGATCTGCTACGACACCTTCTTCCCGGAGCTGTTCCGCGGCCTCGCACTTGCGGGAGCCGAGCTCCTCGCCATCCCGTCCGCCTCACCCGTGACCTCGCGAAGACTGTTCGAGAAGCTTCTGCCCGCCCGGGCGGTCGAAAACGCCACGCCCGTCGCGTACGTGAATCGAGTGGGGGTGGAGGACGGCGTAGTATTCGGTGGCGGGAGCGGCCTGTGGGACGCTCGCGGCGAGCCGCTGCCCCTCGAGGAGCTTACACTTCCCAGCCCCGGAGACGGAGAGCGGCTGCTACTCGGGGAAGTGGACCTTGACGAAGCGGCGCGATGGCGACCGTTCCGGCCCGTGCTCCGGGACGTGGACCGGTCCGCGGGAACCGCTCCGCCGCCGTTCAATTAGAACTCCCCCCTTAAAGGGGGGCGTCCGTCGGTCGGGAGAGGATGCCGGGAGCGCAGAGTCTCGCTCAGCAGCTCGCAGCGAAACAGCGCGAGATATCGGTCGCTGAGTTCTTCGAGCGGAACCGACAGATCCTCGGGTTCGATAATCCGCTCCGCGCCGTGCTCACGACGGTGAAGGAGGCGGTCGACAACGCACTCGACGCCTGCGAGGAGGCCCGTGTGCTCCCCGAGATCCTGGTGGAGATCTCGAAGGAGGGTCCCGACCGTCTCAAGGTCGCAGTCGGTGACAACGGCCCCGGGATCGTGAAGAAGCAGATCCCGAACGTGTTCGCCCGGCTACTCTACGGCTCCCGGTTCCACGCGAACCGACAGTCGAGGGGCCAGCAGGGGATAGGGATCTCAGCGGCCGTGCTCTACGCTGCCCTCACGACGGCCCGGCCGACGCGCATCACTTCGAAGGTCCCAGAGGAGGAGGCCGCACACGTCGTGGAGCTCCTCATCGACACCCAGAAGAACGCTCCCCGCGTTCTTTCGGACGAGCTCGAGCTTTGGGACCGCCCCCAGGGGACGCGCGTGGAACTCGTCCTCAAGGCGCGCTACACGCGGGGACGTCAGTCCCCGTTCGACTACCTGAAGAACACGGCAATCGTGAATCCGCACGCTCGCATCGTCCTCCTCGAGCCGGACGGCACGCGCATCACCTGGGAACGGGCCACGACCGAGGTGCCGCCCGTTCCGAAAGAGGTCCCGCCCCATCCGTACGGCCTCGAGCTCGGCGAGCTCGGGAGCCGCCTCAAGGCCTCGAGCCGAGCGACCCTCGGGGAAACACTTTCGAAGGAGTTCGCGGGCGTGACCCCCCGGGCGCTCCGGGACATCTTCGCTCGGGGTCACTTCTCGGGGAAGGAAGCCCCCGACAGCCTCCACAGCGAAGACCTCGAGAGGCTCCTCGCGGTGCTCCACGAGGTCCCGCTCCTACCCCCGAGCGCCGAGTCCCTCTCGCCGATAGGCCCGCTCCTTATCAAGCGGGGTCTGCGGAACGTGCTCGGGGAGATCCGACCCGAATTCTTCGCCCCCCCGGTGAGCCGACCACCCAAGGTGCGAGGGGGGAACCCGTTCGTCGTGGAGATCGGACTCGTCTACGGCGGTGGACTTCCCGCGGACCAGCCGATGCAGCTCCTCCGGTTCGCGAACCGCGTTCCGCTCCTCTTCCAGCAGGGGGCCTGCGCCATCACCACCGCCGTCGGGAACCTCGACTGGCGACGGTACGGCCTCGACCAGAAGGGGGGAAGCGGCCTCCCGATCGGGCCCTGCCTCCTGCTCGTCCACCTGGCCTCGACGAAGGTCCCGTTCACGAGCGAGGCGAAAGAAGCGGTTGCCGAGGATCCCGAGATCGACAAGGAGCTCACGCTCTCCTTGCAAGTCGTGGCCCGCCACCTTCGCACGCACCTTTCGCGCCGCAGCCGCCGAGATATGGCGGGAGAGAAGTTCCTCATCATCCAGCGGATTCTTCCTCAGCTCGCCGAGAAGGCGAGCCGGCTCGCCGGCAAGCCCGTGCCGGACCTCACCGCGGTGATCACGAAGATCATGGACGTGGTCGCCTTCGAGGCGACGGCGGTCGCCGCCGCGAACGCCGGCGAGAGCGCGCTAGCGCTCGAGGTGACGAACTACACGCCTCGGCCGCGCGTGCTCGAGCTGTTCCTCGAAATGCCGCTCGAGGCGGCGGCGAGCCTCCACGCCGAGCCGGCCCCCGACGGCACCGATGCCGAGCTCGGCCGGGCCTGGTGGACGCTCGAGAAGCTCCCCCCGAGCGGGCGGGTGAAGCTCCTCCTCCGGTTCCCGAAGGCGCAGGAGGTGGAGCCCGGTGACCTCGACTGGTTCGTGGCCGGGGTGGACGAGGCCCACCTCCTCGGGGCGGAGCCGTTGCCCGGGGATTGGGAGGTGCGGCTTCCGCGGGCGATCGTGGAGGCCGCGGAAGGTTCCGGTGCCGAAGCTGCGATGTCCGAAGGAGAACCGGAGGTGGATTACGATGGTGCGGAAGCCCACGCCTCGCTCGACGAAGAGTAGCGAGATCGTCCTCCGGGCGGAGGCGCTCCGGCCGACCATCGACCTCGCGAAGCAAGTGTACCAGCAGCTTCTCGACGGCGAGATCCCGCGGATGCGCCTCCCGCTCCGCACGAAGCAGAACATCACCTTCCAGATGCGGGAGGGGGTCTGGCGGCTCGGCCGGGCGATGGGCACCCGCTCCGCCCGGAAGCAGGACGGGGCGCTCATGCTGCTCCGGACCTTCTGCCTCGTCGATTTCATCAACGAGATGGCGGCCGAGAACAAGACGTCGACGCTGCGGGAACTGTACTACATCTCGGAGGGGTGGAAGGACGGGAAGTTCCACAGCGAGGACGAGTCGAACCTGCTCATCGAGGACCTCGAGGTGCTCTGCGAGCGGCTCCGGGAGGATTTCCGGCTCCACCCCGAGGAGAACGGCGCCTCGGTGATCGGCGACCTCACCCTCCGGGAGCGCAACCGCAAGGGGCTCGTGAAGACGTTCAACTGCCGCGACGACGTGGGGGACGGTGGCTACGCGCTCCCGTTCAACGTCGAGAAGGAGAAGATCGAGTTCGTCAAGACCGGGGCGAAGTTCATCATCGCGATCGAGTGCGGTGGCATGGTGGACCGGCTCGCGGAGAACGGGTTCGACGAGGAGAACGAGGCGCTCCTCCTCCACCTCAAGGGGCAGCCGGCCCGGTCCACGCGCCGCTTCCTCAAGCGACTCAACGAGGAGCTCAAGCTTCCCGTGGTCGTGTTCACGGACGGGGACCCGTGGTCGTTCCGCATCTTCGCGAGCGTCGCGTACGGCGCGATCAAGACGGCGCACATCTCGCACTACCTAGCGACACCGGCGGCGGAGTTCCTGGGGGTGACCCCGAGCGACATCGAGACGTACGACCTCCCCTCCGACAAGCTCACGGAGCAGGATGTGCGCGCGCTCCAGGCAGAGCTCACCGACCCGCGGTTCCAGACCGCCGAGTGGCGGAGCGAGATCGAGCTGATGCTGAAGAACGGGAAGAAGGCGGAGCAGCAGTCGCTCGCGAAGTACGGCTTGAACTACGTGACGGAGAAGTACCTGCCCGAGAAGCTGAGCGACATGGGCATCCTCACGCGGTAGTGCCGAGCCGTTCGACCTCGGGAAGCTTCCGGAGCTCGGCGGCGAGCTCCGCCGGAAAGTAGAGAAGCCGTTCCGGGAGCGGTCGCCATCGCACCCAGGCGATCCCCTGCTCCTCGAACTCGTCGGGCTCGGCGGCCACCTCGAGGGCGGGTCCCGAGGGCGGGGACAGTCCGGGTGCCCCTTCCCTTCCCAGCAGCAAGAGCTCTCCGGCCGGGTCGGCGTGCACCCAAGCCACGGGGACGAGGACCCGGAGCCGCACGACGCGGGGGCGGAACTTCGATTCGCTCTCGGTCTCGCTCCGGGCGAAAACCACCCACGGCTCCGTCCCGTGCGAAAATCGCCCCTCGAACGAGAAGCTCTTGTGGCGGAACTCGAGGATGGTGGACTCGAGTTGCGCCGGCTCCACCATGTTCTCCGGCAGGGGCCCCGGCAGATAACGCGCGCCCGTCCTCGGGCGCGTCCACCGTCGACCGGCGGACGCGCGCCGGGGAGCCCTTATAAACCGTCGCCGCTACGCGGCGCCGTTCCGGTCGAGAGGGAATGAAACGTAGCTCGCGGGTCTGGAAGAAGCGCGGCCACATGCGCTGGAAGTGGCGCAAGAAGCGCATGCGGCGCCGGATGCGAGCCCAGAAGATGCGGCACGCCTAGGCGCGCCGACGACTCACTTTCCTAAGCTCTCCCGGAGCGCACGGAAGTCTTCCCCTGAGCAGGGCTCCCGTGCCCGACGGAGTGCGCTGAGGCGAGCGATCTAGAGAACCGCTCTCCGCGACGGAGAAGAGGAGGTCGCGTCGCGCGGGGCCCGCGCCGCTCACCAGTCGAGACGACCCAAGGTCCGCTCGTCCCGAGTCGCCTTCTTGAACTGGCGATAGTGGGGCCGGCACAGGTTCGCCCTCCGCGGCTCCTCGGGAAGATCCGGGAACGCCTTGCGAACCTCCGACCGGGCGAGGGACCGCACCGCGGGCTCGGCGCAGTCAGCTACGGCGCACCGCTCTTCGGCTGCCTCGCCGCGGCGCTTCGGGGAGATGCCGGCGTTCACGGGCTAGCCGGCTTTCCGAGCATCTCCCGAACCAGGCCCGGGATCTCGTAGGGAAACCGAGCGACCTTCGCACCAGCCGCTTCGAGGGCCGCGACCTTGCTTTCGGCGGTTCCGCGTCCCCGAGCGATGATGGCTCCCGCGTGGCCCATGCGCTTTCCGGGGGGGGCCGAGTGACCTGCGATGTAGGCGACTACCGGCTTTTCGACGTGGTGGTGGATGTACTCCGCTGCTTCTTCCTCCGCGGTACCACCGATCTCGCCCACGAGAACGATGGCGTCCGTCTCCGCGTCCGCTTCAAACAGCGGGAGCGCGTCGACGAAGCTCGTACCGACGACCGGATCTCCACCGAGACCGATGCAGGTGCTCTGGCCGAGGCCGACCTCCTTGATGCCGCTCACAATCTCGTAGGTGAGCGTTCCCGAGCGGGAGATGACGCCGACGCGGCCGGGCCGGAAGACAACGTTGGGGATGATCCCGACCTTCGCCTTCCCGGGAGCGGCGATCCCCGGACAGTTGGGCCCGATGATCCGCGCGCCCTTGAGGCGGGCGTAGTGGTACATCGTGAGCATGTCGTGGAACGGGATGTGCTCCGTGACGACGACGGCGAGCCGAATGCCGGCATCCACCGCCTCGAGGAGCGCGTCCTTCGCGAACGGCGCCGGCACGAAGATGCAGGTCGCGTTGGCCCCGGTTTTCCCGACGGCCTCCTCGACGCTGTCGAACACGGGCACCCCCTCGACCGTCGAGCCACCCTTGCCAGGGGTCGCCCCGGCGACGACCTTGGATCCGAACTTGAGCATCTGGACCGTGTGCACCGTCCCCTGGTGCCCCGTGATCCCTTGCACGAGGACCCGCGTATCGCCGTCGACAAGGACGCTCATACGGTCGCTCCGGCGGCCGCGACGGCCGCCTTCGCCGACTCTTCGAGCTCGTGGAGCGAGGTGATGCCCGCGGAGCGGAGGATCGCGATCCCCTCCTCCTCGTTGTTCCCGCGGATCCGCGCGATGAGCGGGAACTTCTCAGCGGGTGGAACTTGCCGTATCGCGTCGACGAGGCCGCGGGCGACCGTGTCGCACCGGGTGACCCCGCCGAAGATGTTCAGGAACACCGCAGCCGGCTTGGCCCGAGCCATGAGGAGGAATGCCTCCGTCACCTTCGCCGGATCGTCGGTTCCTCCGAGGTCGAGGAAGACCCCCGGGCGACCACCGAACTGCTGCAACACGTCGAGCGTCGCCATCGTAAGGCCGGCGCCGTTCGCGATCACCCCAATGTTCCCCTCGAGTTGCACGAACGCGATGCCCTTCTCTCGGGCGACCTCCTCGAGCGGAGTCCGGTCGTCCCGAATGTCGGCGTACTCGGGGTGGCGGAAGGTCGCGTCGTCCTCGATGCTCACCTTCGCATCCAGCGCTACGACCCCGTCTCCCACGACGGCGAGCGGGTTCACTTCGACAAGCTCGGCGTCCTCGTGCTGAAAGGCGCGCCACAATCGGTCGAGGAGGCCGTCCAACGATTTCGCCTGCGGTCCAGCGAGGCCGAGGGCACGGATCGCACGCCGCTTCTCGAACCCAGTGAGACCGGCGAACGGGTGGATGGGCAAGCGTAGCAGCTCCGCGTCGGGCACGGTCTCGACTTCGACGCCCCCCTGAGCGCTGACCATGAGGATGGGCACGCGCGCGGCCCGGTCGAGGGTGATGGCGACGTAGAGCTCCCGCGCGATGGGGAGCTTCTCCTCGAGGAGGAGCTCCTTCACCCGCTCTCCCTTGAACTCGAGGCCGAGAATGGCCCGGGACGCTTCGGCTGCTTCCGCCGAAGTGCTTGCGAACCGGACCGCCCCGCCCTTGCCCCGACCCCCGGCCAGCACCTGGGCCTTGATCACGCAGGGTAGCGGAATGTCTCCCGTCTCGGTCCCGGCGAGCGCCTCCTCGGCCGATCGGACCACTCGTCCGCGTGGGAGAGGAATGCCGTACCGACGGAAGATCTCCTTTCCTCGCCACTCGGTGAGCTTGACCATGCGCCTCGGCCGCTTCCGAGAGCCGCCACCTAATAAGCGCACGGTCGGGAATCCGCTCAACTTCGCCGGCGTACGGGGTGCCGCGAGCGCCGGGTATCCTGCCGTCGGCGGATCGTCGCGCCCTCCGTGGTGGAGAGCCCGATCGACCCGGCCGTTTAGGATCGTCCGGCGGCTTCGCATGGGACGATCGTTACCGCGGCCACCGACTGCTTGAAGCCACCGCGGCCGACGATGTCGAGGAGCTGCCCGGCGGCCTCTCGCTTGGTTCCCGCGAGCCGCTGCGGCCGTCCGCGCGGTGGGAGGAGCCACCACGATCCGTCGGCGCTCGCGAGGTTGGACGGTGCGCCCGGGACTCCTTCCGAAGCTCCCGCGCGCGCGCGACGAGCTCGCCGCTTGTGCGCGTGCTCGCGAGCTTGAACGCGATGAGGAGCGCGGGGAGAGGAGCGTTCTCGCGCAGGACGGGGAGCACCTTCGGTGCCTTGCGAAGTCGAAGGTTCAGCTGCTCCCGATTCTTGGATTCTATCTTACCGCGCTCGCGCGTGAGCGTGAAGTCGGAGAGGGCAGCCGGCACCCAGATCGCGTCGAGCGAGGCCGGAAGGCCGGGCGGCCCCCGAACCTGGTCGATGAGCTCCTGCACGCTGCGCCATCGGAAGACCGGAAGGAACGACGGGAGAGGGACCTCGGCGGCACCGAGCCAGAGGCTCACCTCAGCTCCCCGATAGTAGGCTTCGGTGGCGAGCGCCACCGCGGTCGCGCCGGTCGACTCGTTCGTCACGCTCCGGACATCGTCGATCGGTTCACGGCTCGCGCCGCCGATGACGAGCACCCGGCGGCCGGCCCAAGGTCCCGACGCGAGTCGGTGGAGCACCTCCGCCGCCACCTCCTCCGGAGTGGGCAGCTTCTCCTCTCCCTCCTCCCTTCGGGGAGAGATCACTCCCACACCGAACGAGCGCAGCCGCTCGAGGCTCTCCCGGACCGCGGGATTCCGCCCCATCTCTCCGTGCATCGCAGGTGCTACGAGGATCGGGACTCCCCCCCCGAGCGCGATCGAGGCGAAGGTGGTGACCGGCGTATCGTCGATGCCGTGGGCGATCTTGCCGATGGTGTTCGCCGTCGCAGGGACGAGGAGCAGGAGGTCCGCGCGCCCCTCGCCGGGACCAAGGTGGGTTACGTGCTCAACGGCGCCGGTGAGCGTGGTGATGGGGGGGTGGCCGGTCGCGAACTCGACCGCCTCCGGCGTAAGGAGCCGGGTCGCTTCGGAACTGAGCACGGCGTGAACATCCGCGCCGTGCCGGATGAGCTCCCGCGCGATCCGGGGCACCTCGATCGCGGCGATCGACCCGGAGACCCCGAGGATGATCCGCTTGCCCGCGAGCAGCTGAGAGCGGTGCCCGCGGATCGCTCGGCTGGGATGCATCTCGAGGACTCTCTGCCCCCCGGGCTCGCCGAGGTGCGGGGTTCGGGCAACCGACCCGGCGGAGGCCTTTAACGTGCCTGCCGGGTCGCTCCGGCGTGGAGAAGAGAGCCGACCCCCCGGTCCAGGAGCCCCTCGCGGGCGCCCCCCTGCCCATGGTGAATCCGGAGAGCCTCGGCGGTGGGAACATCCCGGCCTCGTTCGCGAGCGAGCCGGTCGTCGCCCCCCGGACGGCAGCTCGGGGCGTCGTGGTGTTCGACCTCGACGGCACCATCCTCGACGACATCTCTCACATCAGCCACGTCGCGGCCGACGTGATGTTCCAGGCGTTCGGAACGCCGCTCGAAGAAGGGCGAGTACACTACCTTGCCACCACCGGGATGCCGTTCGAAGCGCAGCTCGCCCAGCTCTACCCGTCCGCACCTCCCGCCGAGCGGGCGAAGGTCGCCCGAGCCTTCCACGAGAGGAAGATTCGGGAGGCCTACGCGCACGCCTCCGCGTTCCCCGAGATTCCCCGGGTGCTGAAGCAGCTCGACGGCAGCGGTTGGACCCTCGTCATCTCCACCGGAGCCGAGCGGGAGATGGGAGAGCTTCTCCTCGAGAGGGAGGGGCTGCGCATGTGGTTCGAGTCGGTCCTAGGCTCGGGACAAGGGACGAAGCGAGAGCACCTGCTCGAGTACCAGCGCCGCTACCCGGGGGCGCGCATGTTCCTTGTCGGGGATTCGCGCTTCGACATGGAGGCAGCGCGCGACACCCCCGGCGTCACCCCCATCGCTCGGGCTTGCCAGCTGCACGGTTGGGCGATCTCCCCCGAGGACCTCCGCCGATGGGGGGCGGCGTACGCCGACTACTCCCTCGCTCGCTTACCCGAAGTGCTCGACGATATCGAAGGGCCGAGGCCGGCTCCGCCGACGCCGAAGCGCTCCGTTCC
>JAKIWH010000136.1 GCA_022750125.1 Thermoplasmata archaeon | reverse complement strand
GAGGTGCGTCCGCCGGAGGAGGACGACCGTGTCCACGAGCGGACAGTTGGCGACGGCCCGGTCGGCGATCTCCTTGAGCGGAACCACCTTGCCGCGTCGATAGCCACCGTCCGCGGTGATGACGAGTCGAGCACCGAGGTCCTGTATTCGGTGGGCGAGCGCTTCGGCCGCAAACCCTGAAAAGACGACGGTGAACGGGATCCCCAAGTACGCGAGCGCAAGCATCGCGATGGGGAGCTCGGGGACCATCGGCAGATAGATCGCCGCCCGGTCTTGGGTTCCGAAGCCACGCTGCGCGAGGGAGGAGGCGAGCGCCCGTACCTCCCGTCCGAGGTCGGCGTAGGAGATCGTTCGGCGAGCGCCGTCCTCCCCCTCCCAGTAGTAGGCGACGCGGTGCGCGGAGGCGCCGGCGAGGTGACGCTCTACGCAATTCACCGCGGCGTTCAGCTCGCCGCCTTCGAACCAGCGATACGCGGGGGGCGTGCCGCTGAGCGTCCTAACGAACGGCCGGCTCCAGGTGAGCTCGCGCCGGGAGATGGCGGCCCAGAACTCCTCGGGATTCAACTCCCCCGCGCTACGGAGCTGCGCGAAGGCGCCCGACGGAGTGAACCGGCGGTCGAACGGCAGTCGGTCCGCGCGGAGGGACTCCTCGGGGGCGCCACCCGTGGGCGCCCCGGTCATGCGAGCTCCCTAACGCCGGTCGCCGCCGCCGCTCCCGCGGGAGGGCACGAACCAGACATCGGTGATCGAGAACTTCGGCATCGCATCGAAGCGCGCCTCGACGGGCATGCCGACGTAGAGCTCCGACTCGACCGCCTCCTTCACCCGGGCGAGGAGCAGGCTTCCTGCCCCCTTGAACTCGACGAGGCCCAGGTTGTACGGTGTCTCCTTGAGGAACGCCTCGCTCCCGAAGTGGCAGGTGGTCCAGGAGTGGAGCTTCCCCGAGAGCGGCAGGTCGACCCATCGGGTGCGCGTACCGCAGATCATGCAATGACCTCGCGGGGTCGCGTACGTGAACCCGCACTTGGGGTTCGTGCAGTTGCTCCCCATGAGCTTCCCCTCGGCGAGCCCGAGGAAGAACGGTGTGTCCTCGGCGTAGCTGTGGATGTACTGGACAGCGTACGGGTTACGGATGACGAGCGCCTCGAACCCGTCCTTGTCCCGGAAGAGGGCGGCGCCGGAGCGCTCGAGCTCCGCCTGGACCTCCCGGAACGACTCGAACAGCTTCGGTCGCGCCACGGCTAGAACCCCCGCTCGAGGATCGAGACCGTCACGGAGGAGCCGGTCCCCGCGTGCGAGTGGATCGCCCCGCGCTTCGGATGCTTGAGCTGGAGCGTCGCGTCGCCGAAGTGCGACGCGATTGTTCCCTGCAGCTGCCAGAAGGCGAACACCGCCTGCATGAGCCCCGTCGCCCCGACCGGATGGCCGCACGCGATGAGCCCTCCCGAGGGGTTGACCGGCAGGGTGCCCGCCCGCGGGACGGGGAGTCCGTAATCGATCCCCTTCAGGAACGGGTCGCCGCGGGTGACGTAGTCGTACCCTTCGCCGTACTTGCAGAGACCAAGATCCTCGTAGGTCTGGATCTCGCTCGACGCGTACGCATCGTGGAGCTCGATGAAGTCGAGCTCCTTGCGCGGGTCTTCGATGCCGGCGTGTCGGTACGCCTCGATACCGGCGGCACGGCCCGCGCGGAACGAATGGACGCCGGGGTACGGGAGTCCCGTGTAGTCGGAGGCTTTCTCGTGCGGGAGAAGCGGCACCGCCTCGAACGGCCGGTCGGCAAGCCGCATCGTGTCCGTGCCGCAGCCGACGCCCTTCACGAGGATCGGGCGGTCGGTGAGCTCCTTCGCGCGCGCCTCGTCCGCGAGGACGACGACGGCGGCCCCGTCGGACATCGTGCAGATCTGCTCGCGGGTGAGCGGGTAGGAGATCATCTCGGAGCTGAGGACCTGGTCCACGGTGAGCCGCTTCGGGTACTGGGCGTACGGGTTGTGGATCGCGTTCCGGTGGTTCTTCACGGCGACCCAGCTCATGATCTTCGAGCCTTCCTGGATCGCGAGCCGCTCCCGCTCGCGGGGGTCCGCCACGTGGGCGAACTTGCGGAGCGCGAGGTACTCGTACATGTGGCGGACCACCATGAGCGCGTAGTAGCCCGAGTAGAACCCGCCGAGTGGGAAGTCGTAGTTCGTGTCGGAGGCGAGGGCGATGAACTCGTTCCCCTTCCAGGTGGCGA
>JAKIWH010000063.1 GCA_022750125.1 Thermoplasmata archaeon | reverse complement strand
GGGCATGGATTTGAACCATGGATCTACGGGTTATGAGCCCGTCGGGATTTCAGGGACGGCAACGGTCCGCTGCCGCCTTTCCTGACTACCCTACCCCGCTGCGGGGGCGGGCAGCCGGGCTCGGTATTTGAGTATTCGTCGGGCGACGTCGAGGGGCGCGCGTGCGTCAGGCCGGCGCGCCCCGGCGCCGCCTGCCGAGCACCAGGAGCGCCACGAGCATGCCGGCCACCGCCGCGAGGGCTACGAGCACAGCGGCGAACCAAACGGGGATCGTGGAGTGCCACAACGAGCTCGTAGCGCCTGCCTCGAAGGTCGCGACTTCCGAGATCGGACCGTCGACCGTGAGCGAGATCCCCTGATCGCTTCCCGTGAAGGAGCCCGAGCCCGTGCCCTGCCAGCCGGTGAAGGAGTAGCCGTTCGCGGCCTCCTCGATCAGCAGGATCGTCGACCCGACCGTGTACCACCCCGAGCTCGGGCCGGCCACGCCTCCGCCCGAGGGGGAGACCGAGACCTGGACCAGCGCCGAGAGCGTGAACGGCACCTGGACCCGCATCGGGGCCCCACCGACCGTGAAGGTCCCGTTCGGGAGCGAAGGCGCGAAGCGGAGCCCGGCCGCCACACCCGCGACGACCGGCGCGGACCAGGAGTACGAACCGTTCGGAACTCTCACCGTGAGGTTCGCCGAGACCGTGGCGTAGGGGACGCCGTTCAGCACGACCCCCCAACTCGTAGGCGCCGGCAGTCCGGTCTCGCCGAAGGTGACGCTGAAGGTGGCGAACGGGGCGAACTCCGCGGTCTCGTTGAGCGGCGCGTTCAAGGTGAGGTTGAGCGGGTCGGCGTTCCCCGTGTAGTTGCCGACACCCTGACCCTCCCAGCCGACGAAAATGAACCCGGGAATCGGGGCCGCGAGAAGGTTCAGCGCCCCGCCCGACGCTACCCAAGCGTTGAGGGGGCTTGCGAAGCCGCTCGAAGCGGGTATCACGCCCGTTCGCAGGTAGAACTGCTCGCCAAAGAGGACGGGGACGCGGATCGTAGCCCCGTGCACGTGGATCACGCCGGCGGGCCGAGCCGGCGCGTAGCGGACCCCGTAGGCGTTGGAGACCAAGATCCCGACGGTGTACGTGTAGGTACCGTTACCGACCACGAACCCCACCGACGAGGTGGTGGAGAGGTTGGTCGAGCCGTTCAGGCTCACAAGCCAAATGGTGTCGGGCGAGAGCCCGCTCTCGTCGAAATGAACGAGCGAGCCCCCGAACACCCAGCTTTCGGTGAACCAGGTGGCAGGTGTCGAGCTCGCGTTCAGGCCGCCGAAGAGGACCGGGTAGTTGTCCGCCCCGTCGTAGGTGAGCGAGAGACCGCTCCGTGCCGGAGGAGCTCCGACGATGGGGAGCTGGCTCCAGGCGCCCGCGGTGAACTGCCAGGTGTCGTTGTAGTAGCTCCCGTTCGATGCGCCCCCGGTGAGAAGGACCCCTCCGGTACCGGGAAGAGCCGCGAGACCGAAGCCCATGCGCGACGGCGGAACGACTCCGAGGGCCAGAGGGTGCCACGCGCCTGCCGAGAAGCTCCACGAGTCGTTGAAGGTCGCTCCGGCGGTACCGTTCGAGCCCCCAAAGAGGAGCACGCTCTGGTCCGCGCTGTTCCAAGCCATCGCTGCGCCGAACCGGGGTAGGGGGGAGGATCCCGCGGGGGGTTGCGTCCAGTGGCCGCTAGCGAACTGCCACGTGTCCCCGAGCACCGAGCCGCTTGGGCTCACCCGCCCGCCGAACAGGAGGACGCAGCCGCAGAAAGGGTCGGTCGACATGGCGGCACCGAACCGGGGCGGGGGAGCGGTCGCGACGTTGATGGGATACCAGCTCGTCCCGCAGAATCCCCACGTGTCGCCGAGCGCAAGGTGGGACGAATCGTTCAATCCGCCGAAGAGGAGGAGGCAGCCTGTCTTGGGGTCCGTCGCAAACGCGGCCTCTTCTCGTGGCGAAGGGGAGACCGGCGGCGTGATCAACTGCCAAACGCCAGCACGCTCGATCCAGGTGTCGTTCAGGTCGTGGTGCGGTCGCGCGTAGCCTTCGTAGCCCCCGAAGAGCAGGGTGAACGCGTCCGCGGCGTCGTACGCGAGGACGCCCCCCGTGCGGGCCGACGGTTGCGGGGCCCCAACGAGGCTCGTCCAAGAGGGATGCCCGCCGACGGCAGAGCACGGGTCTGCTCCACAACCGAGCGGGGGGGTGGCCCCTAGTGGGACCGAGGCGCGAAGTGGGGAAAGCTGTCCGTGAACGAAGGGGGATGGTGACCGATGAACGGGGAAGCCAACGCTCCCTGCGAATCCCGAGAGCGTGACGAGCGCCACGGTCAGGAGGGCGAGTGCCGGTACCGAGAAGAATCGCAGCGCGAGCGGCGGCACGCCGTGCACGGCACTCCGGAGCCGCATCGTCGCCGCGCGACATGGGGTCGGGGTTATAGCGTCGAGGTATGCGCATCCCTGCGCATTGTATAACTCGAGGACCCCGGGGACTCGGAACTCCTACCGTCACTGTCAGTTCGGGGCCAGTTCTAGAGTGGCAAAAGGGGCAGGATCCCGGCGAGGTCGCGGACCATAGGCCCGGCGCGCTCGGGGTGGTGGCCGTCGCGGTCGACCCATACGGCGTTCAACCCCGCCGCCCAAGCTCCCAGGACATCGGCTTCCCACGAATCCCCTACCATCGCCGCGCGCTCCGGCGCACACCCTGCGCGACGGAGGGCGAGCTCGAAGATCGCGCGCGCGGGCTTCTCCGCCCCGGCCTCCTGGGAGTACGTCACCGTGACGAATCGCCGGGACCAACCGAGCTGGACCAGGATTTCCGGGAGTAGCTCGGTGTAATTGGAGAGGAGGTGGAGCCGGGTTCCCCGGTTCGCGAGCTTCTCGAGCACTCCCTCAGTCTCTGCGTAGGCAGGATGCTTCCGAGAGGAGGCGAAGCAGTCCCGCAGCTGCTCGACCACCACCGCAGAACTCACCGTGAGGCCTAGCTCGTTCACGATCTTCCGTTCGTACTCGTTCCAGAAGCCTCGAGGCTTTCCCAGGTAAACCGAGGTGAACGCCCCCGACGTCGCCGCCACCGCCCGTTCCGCCCGTTCGAGTTGGAGGCGCCCGAGCCGTACTCCGAGACCCGCGAGAACCTCCTCGTAGACGGGGAACCTGTCACCCAGCGGATGAACCAGGGTCCCCGAGAAGTCGAAGAAGACCTCCCGGAAAGTTGCGGGGAGCTGGTCCTCCTCGCGCTTCGGCGTTCGGTGCTCGCCCGAAGAGCGGCCACTCTCCTTCGGCGGGAGGGATGTGTTGCGCTTCAGTTCGCTTCCCCGCTCACACCCGTGCCTTCCCGAATCGTGCGAGGGACGAGCGCACGTGCGGAGTGGGCAACATCCCGCTCACGACCTCCAGAACTCGCCCGTCGGGGTCCACGAGGAACGTCACTCGCCGGGCGAGACCGAGGATGCCCAGCACACCGTACTTCCGGGCGATCGACTTGTCGTGGTCCGCGATGAGCGGGAACGGGAGTGCGCAGTTCGCGGCGAACCCGGCTTGGGCCCGCACGCTATCCACGCTGACTCCGACCACGGCGACGCCCTGATCCCGGAACTCTCCGTAATGCTCCGAGAATCCACGGGCCTCGACCGAACAGCCCGCGCTGTTCGCCTTCGGGAAGAAGAAGAGCACGAGCGGGCGCCCGCGGGTCGAGGAGAGCTTGAACCTCGAGCCGTCGGCCGCTGTGCCCTCGAACTCCGGGGCGACGGCTCCCACCCCGAGCATCGCTCAACTAGAGCGCGAGCGTACTTACGCCGTCAGCTCCCACCCTCGGAAGGCCCCGCCCGACGCGCGGGGGAGCTCTGGGGACTAGGCGGAGTACTTCTCCCGCCAGCGGATCATCGGTGCGAAGATTTTCACGAGGTCGCGTCCCATGGGAGTGAGGGCGTACTCCACGCGCCGGGGAAGGACCCGGATGACCTCCCGGCGCACGAGACCGAGCCGCTCGAGGTGGCGCAGGCGGTCGGTCAACGTCGCGGTGTTGGCTCCCACGGCCTCCCGAAGCTCGTTGAACCTTCGGGGACTCGCGTCAAGGAGAGCGCGGAGGACCGGAAGGACGTACTTCCGGCCCAGCAACTGGAAGGTGGCTTCGAAGTCGCACCGAGAGGGCCCCCGCTCAGCTTTCGCGGCCATCGCCACCCTCCCGCCACCCCGACGCCATCGATGAACTCCCTGTAATGTAGATATTAAAGCTTAAGAGGTGATGAAATTCAGCCTGCTGAGGGAGACCCATGGGGACGTGGCACGAAGTAGCGGAGGCGAAGGGACTGAAGGCGGAGGAGATGACGCACGGTCGGGCCGGGGACGAGGATGTCCTGGTCGTGAACACCGCGGGCGTGATGCACGCGTACATCAACCGATGCGGCCACATGAACGCGCCGCTCGACCTCGGCACGTTCAAGAGCGGGGTCCTCAAGTGCCCCCAGCACAACGCCGTC
This sequence comes from Thermoplasmata archaeon, assembly GCA_022750125.1. Lineage (GTDB taxonomy): Archaea > Thermoplasmatota > Thermoplasmata > Lutacidiplasmatales > UBA184 > JAKIVR01. Next base: position 6,206 of record JAKIWH010000063.1, on the reverse strand, counting down.
TTCGACGCGCGAACGGGGCAAGTCCGGGGCCAGCCTCTCCACGCTGCGATGCCGGGAACGGACCAGCTCCCCGCCGAGTTCAAGGCGGCCCTCGCCCGTATGGGGCCGATCTTCGCCCGGATCGAGTGCAAACCGCTCACCCCCCTGCCGGTCGAGGTCTCGGACGGCAGCGTGCGGGTCTTCGTCTGAGGGACTCCCCGAGCGCCCTCCCCTTCGCCGGATAAGCCTAGCGCCACGCTCTCCTCGAAAGGCCCCGCCCGCCCGGTGGCTCTCCGATCGGTCGCGGCGCGAGGGAGGAAGCTCATGGGCTCTGGCGGCTCCCCCGCAGCCGCTCCGTCAGGGGGCTAGGCGGTTCACGTCGCATGGACCTGTTCACCCACGTTGTCTTCGCCTACCTCCTCTCGTTTGTGATCTGGGGGCCCGCGGCGCCCCAGTACATCGCGGCGGGCGCGCTTGCGGGCGGTCTGCCGGACGCGGACGCCCTGCTCTTTCCGCTGTGGCGCCGTTTCCCGATCCTTCGGCACCACGGCATCACCCACTCCCTCCTCGGCGTGACCATCGTAGCGGCCGCCGGCAGCGTGCTCGTTCCGTTCCTGCCCTTCTTCCCCCACGCGTCGACGCTGCTGTACTTTGTCGCGATGGAGATCGGAGGGCTCTCGCACGTCTTCTTGGACGGGTTCACGCACTTTGCCGTGACTCCGTTCCTTCCCGTCTCTCTGCGACAGCTCCGGTTGGACGCCGATGTCGCGATCAACATCGCGATGCTGACCCTGACGAGCGTGACGCTCGTCACACTGGTGCTCGAGCGCGGGACCGTCCCCTTCACCCTCTGGGTCGAGACGGCCTGGCTCCTGACCGCGATCTACGGGGGCTATCTCCTCGTCCGGGGGATCGCGCGGTGGAAGGCGGAAGGGATCCGGCGGCGCGAGGGGTTCACCTCGGTCGCTCCCACGACCAACCCGCGGGTGTGGACCCTAGTGGAGGAGCGCGATTCGGCGGACCGCTATCGCGTGCGCTACCGTAGATACCGGTTCGGCGAGAAGACGCCGCAGCCCGAGCGGACCATGGAGGTACGGAAGGTGATTCCCGCCCCAGGTCCTGTGGGCTCCCCCGAGGAGGCTCTCGAGCGAACGTACCTTCCCGCCCTCGACACGAACCGCTGGCTCGCGAGCCGGGCTCATGCGGGACGCGCCGTGGCGCGGGAAACGGGGTTCGAAGTTGTGTGGTACATTGTCGAGATGTCTGGGGCCGGGCGCACGATGGGGGTCCGTGGGGAGATCGACCGAGCCACCGGCGCCATGCGACTTCATTCCGGGTTCTTCCGGGTTCCCGGGAGTGACGGGGCCTGAATCGGGGACACGCCGTCCCCCGTCGCTGTCGACACCCTTCTTGCCTCCCCCCGGGCCTGGGTAGACAAATCGAGAGCCGGGTCCAGGGGCGCCGTATCGCCCTGCGAGCGGAGGAGGACCGCAGCGACCCCTCCAACTTGAAGGGGGAGTCGCTCTCCCGTCGCTGGGAGGCACGAACGAGCGATGGACGCGTCGGGGACCGCGGACGCGCAGGGCGAACGCGACGACCGGGGTTCCAATCGCACTCGGGGGGGATAGAAAATGGCGAAGAAGAAGGGAGGCCGGAAGTCGCTCGAGGACGGTGGGGGCCGGGCAGTTGACGAGTATCTCAAGGCGCTCACTCCGGAGATGAAGGCAGCCCTCGAGAGAGTTCGTACGTTGGTCCGACGCTCCGCCCCCGCAGCGGAGGAACTCATCAGCTACAAGATGCCCGCGTTTCGCTACCAAGGAAGGCTTCTGGTCTGGTACGCTGGATTCAAGGATCACGCGAGCTTCTTCCCCGGCAGCCTCGCGGGTCTGCGCGAGCTCGAGGCGGAGATCCGGCCCTACGCCAGCGCGAAGGGAACGATGCACTTCACCGCGGAGCGGCCACTCCCGGCGTCCCTGATCTCTCGGATTGTGAAGGCGCGCATGGCGTCGATCGCTTCGCTGGCCCCAGGGAGCCAACGAGATTCCAACTGAAGGGGCGAGACCCCTTCGTGGGGACCGGTGGAGCTAGGCGACGAGTTGCCGGAGCTTCCTCTCGACACCGTCGAGCTCGCTCTCGACAAACTCCCAAAGGCTGTCGGGGTCGACGCGGAAGTACTCGTGAACGATCTCGTTCCGCGGCTCGATCAGCCGCGCCCAGGGAAACGCTGCGTGACTGCTGCGGAACGGTTTCGACACCCGATTCGCCGCCTCGCCGAGCTTGAGCAACTCATACGCGACGGCCTCTTGGGTCTTGGCGTCGGACAGGAACGTTGCGCGCCCCCCGCTGCTGAAGCCCCGGATTCTCTCCAGAGCTTCGAGCATGTTCGCTAGGCGCAGTCGATCATCCCTCACACGCGCTCCGCCTCGGCAAGCACGGTGGGTCGGATCAACCAGTGCAAGGAATCCGCGGTGGCGACGTCGACCGGCCGGGCGAGGAGACGCGCCGCGCGCTCCTTAAACTCCATTCGCGCCAGCAGGCCGATGGGACGTCGGAATCGGACCAACAGATCCACATCGCTCCCCGGCTGTGCGTCGCGCCGTGCGACGGAGCCGAAGACGCGGAGCTCGGTGGCGCCGTACTCGGCAGCTAGCGCGAGAAGCGCCGCTCGCCGGGGGCCGATCACCTCGGCCATCCCCTGACCCTTGGGCCCCGGACCGTGCGCTCGGGGCAGGCGCTCCGGCCGATCCCAACCCTTCGACTTGCAGCGCGGGCAGAGTCGCACCGGGGACTTCCGTAACCGCCACACGTAGCCGCAGCGATAACACCCAAGGAGACCACTTCCCAGATCCGGCACGGTGCCGGGTACCGTCGACGGTCCCTCAGGTCTTACTTTGAAAGTAAGGTGGGGGCGCCCTTGCCCTCCGCCTCGGACCGGAAGTCACGGGAGCGCGAACCCGGAGAGGTCGCACCAGTACGGCCGCGATCGTCAGCCGGGCTCGGGTCCGAGGGGAATGTCGGACGGTCGCTTGGTGACGACGGGCGTTTTCGCTAGAAGCAACACTCGATCCTCCGTGGCCACCCAATCCGCCTTGCGGCGGAGGGCCGTGGCTAGGATAAGGGCGTCCGGAAGGGTAAATCGATGCGCGCTCCGGAACTCCCCGGCCACCACCGCGATGGCTTCGTCCACGGGTTCGATGGAGTAGGAGGGGGAGGCCCTAAGGTGGCTGAGAAATGGGGTCCAGAGCGCGGGAACCTGGGCTACGGTGAACCCCGCCCGGAGCTCGGCGAGCGTGACGACCGACACGAGACCGCGAATCCTCTGCCCGTCCACCGCATCCAGCAGGCGGCGGGAGGACGAATGCCCCGGCTCCCCGGCATGCCGGGCGGCGAGGAAAACATTAGTGTCGATGACGACCTTGGCGCCGCTCACGGCCCTCCCACTCCGCCCGGAGTCGGCGCTGGAGTTCGACCGCGGGCATCTCCCCCGCCCCCCAAGTTGCGATGATTTCGGTCAACCGTGCGGGGCGGGCCTTGCGCACCACCGCGCGGTCTCCCGATTCGACGTCAAAGAGAAGCCGATCGCCAGGATGGAGGCCTAGCGCGTCCCGAACGTCCTTTGGCACCGTGATCTGACCCTTCTCGCTGATGGTCCCGCTTCCGCTTGCCACGTCGGAGCTCCTTTACCTTTGCGTAAAGAATACAAGGATACTTAATCCTGCCCAGCAGCTCGGCGCGACGACCCTCGGACTTGCGAATCATCGGCGGAGGGGGAGTCAGAGCCGCGGGAGGGAATTGAACCCTCGACCTGCTCCTTACCAAGGAGCCGCTCTACCTACTGAGCCACCGCGGCACGGGTACGGCTGGGCAGTCCCCCTACCTTTTCTCCCTTCCGCTCCGCCGCCGATGCACGGGAGGACCGCGGCGTCCGCCCCGCGCCGCGCTCCCCCAAGGGAATCCACGCGAGTGCTCTTCCCAGCCCGCCCGACCGTCGTACTTGGGAGGTCGCCGCTCGAGGAAGGCGTTCATGCCTTCTCGCTGGTCCGGAGTCCCGAACAAGCGGACCCACAGGGCGAGCTCGTACCGCAGACCGCTCTCGAGCGAGGGGTCGATCGCCGAGTTGAGCGCGTACTTGGCAGCCGCAAGGGGTAGCGCCGGGCGGGTCGCGAGCTCCTCGGCGATACCCTGCGCGGTGGCCAAAAGATCGGCGCGGGGCACGACACGGGATACCCACCCCGCAAGCTCAGCTTCGCGAGCGGGAACGGGGCGCCCCGAGAGAATCCAGTCGCGGGCGCGCGCGGCGCCGACGCGACGGGGGAGACGGCGGGTTCCGCCCCAGCCGGGGATGATCCCGAGCTTGATCTCGGGCTGGCCGAACGTGGCGTCCTCGCTTGCAACCACGAGGTCGCAGGCGAGAGCGATCTCGCACCCTCCTCCGAGGCAACTCCCGTGCACTCCCGCGACGACGGGCAGCGGGAGCCGTTCGATCGCCCGGGTGACGGCCTGACCCCGCGCCCCGTGCACGCGCGCCTGGCTGGGCGACATCGGGGCCATCTCGCGCAGGTCGGCGCCGGCCGCGAACGCCTTTTCGACAGCGCTCACGAGGAGCACCGATCGCAGCGAGGCGTCCCGCTCCACCTCCCCGATGCGGGCGAGGAGCGCCTCGAGGACGGCCCCGCTCAGGACGTTCACGGGAGGATGGTCGATCCACAGGAGCGCCACGGCCCCCCTGCGCTCGAGCCGGATGAGCTCGCCCTCTCGGGGAGGTTCGGACACGCGGCGGGCAGCAGAGCCGCCCATTTAACCGCGATATTCTTTTGACGGACGGGACCTCGACGGCGCCATGCGGGCTCTCGTCACCGGCGCCTCGCGAGGTATCGGTAGGGAGACCGCGAAGCTCCTGGCGGCGGAGGGGAACGAGCTCGCGCTCCACCATTTCCGGCATCGTGAGGAGGCGGAGCAGCTCGCCGTCGAGCTCGCTTCGGGGGCCGGCTCCGCCTTCACCCTCTCCGCCGACATGGGCAGCCCTTCGAGCATCGACCGGATGGCGAGCGAGCTCGCCGCGCGCTGGGACCGACTCGATGTGCTTGTCCAGAACGCCGGCTCCTACCCGCGCGGCAGCATTTTCGAGCTTACGGACGAGCAGGTCGACTCCACCCTGGCGACGAACCTGCTCGGCCCCATTCGGCTGGTCCGCCGCTTGTTGCCGCTCCTCAAGGGCGCTCGCGCCGGCCGGATCATCCTCGTTTCGAGCGTGCTAGCCTTCACGGGATCCGTCCACGGGGCGCCGTACGCTACCGCGAAAGCTGGGCTCCTTGGGTTCGCACGGTCGCTCGCCCGCGAGCTCGCCCCCCGTATCACCGTGAACGTTGTGGCTCCGGGCGCGACGGACACGGCGATCCTCGCGGCCGATACCCCCGAGCTCCGCAAAAGGCGGGAGGCCCAGATCCCCCTCGGACGGGTGGCGTCCCCCAAGGAGGTGGCGGAGGCTATCGCCTTCCTCGCGTCGCCCCGGGCGGGCTACATCACCGGGAGCACCCTGCACGTGAACGGTGGGATTTACTTCGGATGAGGACGCGATGCCGCACGTGATCACGACCTGGTTCGGAGCGTTCGTCGTCGAGGAAGCGCGCGTGCTGAAAGCGTACCCATCTCCGACCGACCCGCCAACCCTCGCCGACCGGCTCCTCCGCCGGCGCGAGGGCCGCCTCACGCCAGAGGAGACCCAGCTGCTTGCCGAGAATCCTCCCCAGGGACTGACCTCGCGCGATCGGAGGCTCCTCCCGTTCGGCGTGCGTTTCCTCGCTGCCCGCGAGCCCTCCCTCGATGCGAGCGCGTACGGGCTCTCCGCGGCCCTGCACCGCAAACTCCTCCTCGAGGGAGCGTCGACCGACCTCGCCCGAGCTTGGGACCCTTCGGTCCACGTGCAGGATGCGGTGCGGGCGATCGAGGAGCTCGAGGAGATCTCGAACCGAATCTCGGAACGACTCGAGAGCTGGGCGGAGCGTCTCGAACCCGGGGTGGGGCCACGGCCCACGGACACCTCGGACTCCGACTCCCACCCCGATGCGCTCGCGCGCGTCACGGTCTCCGATCCGGAGCTCGCCGAGGGACGCACCCGTCTCGACGAGCTGCACCGCGCGGTGAAACGCACGTCGCGGGAGCTCGAGCACGCCCTCGACACCGCCCTACCCCGACGTGCGCCCAACCTCTGCGAGCTCTTGGGGCCG
>JAKIWH010000062.1:10479-10813 GCA_022750125.1 Thermoplasmata archaeon | reverse complement strand
GGGTACCACAAACTCGAGGACGCTGGCGAGCCTCGACAGTTCAAAGCGAGACTGCCGTTCGAGCTTACAGCCCTGGCCTACGGCACTGGCGAGACTGGCCGGATTCTCCACGCATTTCACGCGGGGATTCTCGGCGATTTCACCGATGTCCGCGAGATGGTTCAAACAGTGGGTGGCAAGTCGAGGACTCAGAATTTTGATTTCAGGGTCGATGGTTCAGGCACGCTTGCGGTCGAGGGTGCGGGCATGGAGATCGACATGGGGTTCGAGGGCCGAGACTCCCTGCTGCTCATCGAGGGAAAGGTGCATCGGAGGGACAATTTTCTGATTCGAC
>JAKIWH010000062.1:2441-10469 GCA_022750125.1 Thermoplasmata archaeon | reverse complement strand
AACTCTACTATCCCTACCGCAGCTTCAAGGATTTTCAGACCAAAAATGTCCGGTCGTTTTTCTTTGTGGCTGAAGGAGGCGTCTTCTCGCTTTGGGAGTACTCTTGGAGGGATCCTAACGACTACGAAAGTATCCATCTCGAAAAAGCGGCCTCATACGAGTTGCAGTCCGAACGCCCGCCGATAGAACGATTTGAATCGATCGAGCCCGACCCGAATCGAGACATTGTACCTCAGGCGGACGACTTCCGAAAGATTGCGGACTTCCCGCTTCTTGTTGCGGGTGATGTCTCGACACTCACGGAGTGGTCAGGTCACTACGGCATTGCATACCGGCAGGCGAACTACTACAAGGAGGCCGCCGCAGCGATGGGCCTAGTCTCCGAGGGAAAAGGTCCCGTCTCCCTAACGCGAGAGGGGAGGAAGTACGTCGGAATGCGACCCACGCAAAGAGGGGACTACCTCGCGGAACAGATACTTCGGATACCGATCATGAACCGAGTCTACCGTGAGGTGAAGAGAGCGGGAGCGAAGGGGGTTGGAAGAGAAGAGATTTCAAATCTGATTCGGAAGCATTCTCATCTGGGAGGTTCCACTCCTATGCGACGCGCCAGCACGGTACTTTCGTTCTTCCGATGGATGTCGCAATCCACGGGGGCCCTCCTCGTAAATCACCAGAGGATCTACTCCTTGAAGACTCAGGCCCGCTGGGTAGATTTGGTTGAGGGATAGGAGGTTCTGGACTGCGATTCCCCAATCCCAAAGAGCCCTAGTGCTCGAATTTGAGAGCTGCGGGCCAGGGTGAACGACGGCTGATCAGGGCGCCTCGCTCAATGCGACAAAGGCAGAGCTGACGATGTCCATCCCATCGGCGGGGGGTCTGCCGCAGAAGTTGATCGACTTGGGAAGTTCAGTCTCTCCAATCGACCCCGATCGTCCTCAGGGAGAGCTTCGGGATCGGTGGCAAGCGGCGCTTGTGCCGATTTCTACCTATCCGTTTGATCACCTCTCTCACGGTTGCTTCCGGCAAGCCCACAATCTTAGCAATCGACTTGGGGTCCTGGAGCTCCTCCGCCCCGCGCAGAATGCGGTCTAGCTGGTCGTAAGGGAGCCCTAACTCCCCCTCGTCGGTTTGTCCTTCCCAAAGACCGGCCGTTGGCGGACGGGAACGGATCGGGTCAGGTATGTGAAGTTCATTTGCAAGCTCTCGGATTTCAGTCTTGTAAAGATCGCCGAGGGGTAGCAGGTCCGCACCTCCGTCTCCGTACTTCGTAAAGTAGCCGGTGAGCAACTCGGACTTGTTCCCGGTTCCCAGGACTAGCGCGTCCCGGGCTCGTGCTTCCGCGTAAAGAATTGTCATGCGAATTCTCGCTTTCACGTTCCCCCAGGCGGTCGGGTCCGGCTGCCCTCCAAGAAGCGTACGGAGCGCTTCTTCGGGACCCACGATCGACCTAATCACGGACTCGATCCCGAGGTCTCGGGCAAACCCGAGCGTCTCCTCGAGGAGTTCCTTTGGATAGCTCGCATCTGGGAGGAGCACACCCGTGACGCCTTTCGTCCCAAGTGCATCGATCGAGAGGCGAGCTGCGACCGCGGAATCGATGCCCCCGCTCAGACCAAGCACTACCCCGCGAGCCCCCGCCTCCTTGACGTGAGCTTTCAGAAACGAGACAAGCGTCGCCTTCGCGTGAGGGGGTAGTCGTGGGCGAAGGTCGCTCACACTTCCGCCCCGAGCGGCTCAAGTTCTCGCTGAGACATCCAGGCGCTCTTGCAATCGCACTCAAGGGGCTCGGGAAGGCTGAACCGCTGATCGAGCGACGCACCCTCGATCGCCTCTAGCACTTTCGCGTCGCACCGGCCGCAATTGTGGGGACCTCTCGCCACGCCGCCTGCCGTGGGGAAAGAAACCAACCGAGTGTTGCCGGCGTGCGCGGCGCCAACCTGGAGAGTCTCGAGAAGGCTCCAGAGCCAAGGGGGCCGGTACCGGCCCGCGCGAAAGAGCCGCTCCACGACGGTACCTCCTTGGATGTGCACCGGATTCACCGAGAGCGCATCGAAATGCCCGGCTGCAAGCCGGATCGATTCAACCGTGTCCGCGATCGCCTCGGTTTCTGTGAGGTACGGGGGTTTGAGGAGAAGGTAGCCTTTCGGGAGGGCTCCGTAGCTCCGAACTCGGTCGGCGGCCTCCAGATACTCCGTTGGAGTCGAAACCTTGTTCACGAAACGGGCGAGAATCTCGGGCTGAGTGGATTCGAGTCCTTGCGCCACTTCGATCTCCCCTGAGAAGCTATCGAGCAACGGCCGGACCCGTTCTTCGGTGACGAACTCGGGAAGGGTTTCGAACAGGAAGCGGCGAGCCCGGCCCGAGAACGCACCGACGATCTTCTGGCGCGATCCGGGGTCCACCTCGCGTTCATCCAGGAAGGAGCCGCTAGTGTAGACTTTGACATACGGCTCACCAGCGTACTTTCGAAGCGCGCGTTCGAGTTGCCGCTCGAGCTCTTCGGGGGTTGCCGAACGACCCAGCGTGTCCCGCGAGTAGCCGCACATCGAACAGCCCTTGAGGTCCGCCCAGTAGCAGCCCCGCGTGCGCAGAATCAAGACGAACGCGCGCACCCGTTCCCCGTGCAACGCCTCCGCCTCGCTCCAGGCGTTGACGTACCAGTCGGGGGAGCCCGCCGTGCCCGGAGAGGGTCGTCGCTCCCGTGCCACCGTCCGCGCGACCGACTCGGGCATGGCTAGCTCTCCTCGATCTCGAGGGTCACCGGCTGACCGTCCTTGAGGCTCAGCACCTTCCGGAGCTCCACCGGCGCGACGAACTCGATGACATCCGTGTAGTGGCTCCGGTCGGGTGTGATGAGGTGGCAGGGCTGGCTGTTCATGCGGGCGACGAGGCACGTCGCGCCTCCGAAGGTCCGGCCACTTGCCGAGAAGCCATCGATCCGAATGCCTTTCCACTCCCGAAGCGACGTGGTTCGAAGCAGGTCCTCGGAGCCGACGCGAACGTTGAGAGTGCCGGGGAAAGGTGTGTACCCGAGCCGTTCGGTGAACTGCACGACGTACCCAGGCTGGCTCAGGTAGTACCGTCCTTCCCCGAGTCCCGAGGCCACCGCACCGGTGAGCGCGAGCCGGCCCGGTCCCTCGAAGATACGACGGAGAAGTTCGAACTCGCGTCGCAGGAGGGCAACGCCCTGAGGCGTGAGCGCGAGTCGCTGCTTTCGGGCGTCGAGGGTACGAAGGATGAGGCCCCGTCGGGCGAGAGAGATCAGGTAGCGGTCCGTGGCCTGCTGGAGGAAGCCGAGGTCAGTACCGAGCTCCCGGGAACTCTTGGCGACGGGAGTGCGGTCCGCACCCCGCTGGGCGAGGTGGCGGAGCACCGCGAGCTCCTCGTACCGAAGCGGGGGCCCAGCTTTCTTTGCCGGCACTGGGCGGCTCCTCGGGTTACCGCCGCTTAGGAGGAAGGGACGCGGCGTCGAGCGAGATGACCGTCGAGCCCCGAAGCAGGACACGCCCCAGACGCCGGGTGAGCTCGGGGGTACGTTCCTCCGCTTCGTCGAGAACGAGGTTCATGTGCATGTCGGAGCCGAGAAGGCGACCGCTCACGGTGCGGTTGTCCTTGAGCCGCAGCTCGACATGCTGATCGACGAGCCGGTCGAGTACGTCGGTCGGGGTTGCCATCGCCGTTCGACCGGGGTCGCGAGGATAACCCTTTCGCGGACCTTCGTCGGTTATCGATATCTCGCGGGGTGACTCCCACCCCACGGGAGAACCGGTGTCAGCGAGTCGTGCGGGCCTCGAGGATGTCGTAGCCGGCACGACGGCAGTCAGCGAGGTGGACGGGGAGCACGGCGGACTCAGCTACCGCGGCTACACGATCGCGGACGTCGTCGGCCACCTCGGATTTGAAGGTGCGACTCACCTGCTCTGGTGGGGGCGCCCGCCGGCACAAGACCCGCCCGCAAGGTTCGTCGCGGGCCTTGCCGAGAAGCGTGCGCTCACTGTGGAGACCGCACGGGTAGTCGATGCCCTCGCTCCGTCGACCGATCCGATGGACGCCCTTCGGATGGGCCTCTCCGCCCTCGCGGGCTTTCCCTACCCCCCCACCGAGGAGCAGGGCATGCGCGTGGTGGCCGCCGCACCGTCCGTTCTCGCCCGATTTCACCGTCGACGGCTGGGGCTCGAACCGATCGAGCCGGACCCCGCGCTGGGGCACGTGGCGAACTTCCTCTACATGCTCGAGGGAAAGCGCCCCGACGCGCGTAGGGTCTACGCGCTCGAGAGCTACTGCATTTCGGTCCTAGACCACGGGATGAACGCCTCGACGTTCGCCCTTCGGGTGGTCCTCTCGACCCAAGCGGACCTACTCTCGGCCGTCTCCGCGGCCATCGGTGCCCTCAAGGGACCCCTCCACGGCGGAGCGCCTTCGAAGGCGGTCGAGATGCTCGACGCCATCGGCACCCCAGAGAACGCGCTCCCGTGGATCCAGGCGGCGCTGGCCCGCAAGGAGCGACTGATGGGATTCGGCCACCGGGCCTACAAGGTTGAGGATCCCAGGGCGATCCTACTTCGTGAGATCGCTGGGCGCACCGCGCCCGCGGCCCGATTCGAGCTCGCCTCGACGGTCGAGGAGGTCGCTCTCGCCGAGCTTCGGAAGGCGAAGCCCAACGAGCGGCTGTTTACGAACGTGGAGTTTTACGCGGGTCTCGTGCTCGAAGCATCGGGTCTGCCCCGCGACCTGTTCCCCTCGGTGTTCGGGGTCGCGCGAACGGTAGGCTGGTCGGCGCACGCACTCGAGCAGGCCGCGCACAACCGCCTCATCCGGCCAGGTGTCGAGTACACCGGCGCGAGGGGGCTGAGCTTCCCTCCCGAGGCGCCTGTGCGGGCACTCCCGTAGGATCGACGCGGCCTAAGGCCGGGTCCCGTCGGTCCCGCCGTCCTTCTCGTCGACCACCTTGAAGTCGGCGTCGACGGGGCCGGCGCCGTGAGGCGAGGAGCTCGGCTCCTGGGGCGGCTCGGGGCTCGGCGGAGAAGCTCCACCCGACCCCGGGTCCTCGGACTGCGCGGGGCGGTAAAGCTTCTCTGCGATGGCGTGCAGCGCCTTCGTGAGCTCCTCCACCTTGGAGGTGAGGGCGGCCGTGTCGTTCTTCGCTAGCGCCTCGCGGAGCTCCGCGACCTTGGCCCGGACCTCACTCGCTTCCTGCTCGGAGATCTTCTCCTTGGCGTCGGTGAGCACTCGCTCGGCCTCGTAGGCGAGCGACTCGGCTCTGTTGCGGGCTTCGACCTCGGTCGCGCGCTTGCGGTCCTGGTCCGCAAACTGCTCGGCCTCCTTGACCATGCGGTTGACGTCCTCCTTCGAGAGCTTGTTGGAGGCGCTGATCGTGATCCCCTGCTTCCGGCCGCTCGCCATGTCCTTCGCGGAGACGCTCAGGATGCCGTTCGCGTCGATGTCGAACGACACCTCGATCTGGGGCGTGCCGCGGGGCGCGGGTGGAATGCCCGTGAGCATGAAGCTCCCGAGCGCGACGTTGTCCGACCACATCGGCCGCTCGCCTTGGGCGACCTTGATCTCGACCGAGCTCTGGTTCTCGGCGGCGGTCGTGAAGATCTGGCTCTTCCGGGTCGGGATGGTCGTGTTGCGCTCGATGAGCTTCGTGAAGACTCCGCCGAGGGTTTCGACCCCCAGCGAGAGCGGTGTCACGTCGAGGAGGAGGACATCCTTCACCTCGCCCGCGAGCACGCCGCCCTGGATCGCGGCGCCCATCGCGACGCACTCCATCGGGTCGACGCCCCGTTCGATGGGCCGGCCGACCTCCTGCTCGAGGAACCGCTGGACGATGGGCATCCGGGTCGGCCCGCCCACGAGGACGATCCGGTCGACCTGCGCCTTCTCGAGCTTCGCGTCCTTGATGGACTGAGCGACCGGGGTGCGGCAGCGGTCGATGATGGGCCGGACGAGCTCCTCGAGCTTCGCCCGGCTCAGCGTGAGGGCGAGGTGCTTCGGGCCGTCCGAGGTGGCCGTGAGGAAGGGGAGATTGATCTGCGTCTCGAGGGTCGAGGAGAGCTCGATTTTTGCCTTCTCGGCGGCGTCGCGGACCCGCTGCATGGCCATCTTGTCCTTACGGACGTCGACGCCCGAGTCCTTCTGGAACTCCGAGACCACCCACTCGGTGATCACCGTGTCCATGTCGGTTCCTCCGAGCTGCGTGTCCCCGCTCGTGGAGAGCACCTCGAAGACCCCCTCGCCGAAGTCCATGATCGTGACATCGAGCGTCCCTCCGCCCAGGTCGAAGACGAGGATCTTCTGGGTGTGGCCCGCCTTGTCGAGGCCGTAGGCGAGGCTCGCGGCTGTCGGCTCGTTGATGATCCGGACCACTTCAAGTCCGGCGATCGCGCCCGCGTCCTTCGTCGCCTGGCGCTGGTTGTCGTTGAAGTAGGCAGGGACGGTGATGACCGCCTTCTCGACCTTCTCGCCGAGGAACGCCTCGGCGTCCCGCTTGATCTTTTGGAGGAGGAAGCCCGAGAGCTGCTGCGGAGTGTACTCCTTGCCCTGGAGGCGGTACTTGTAGTCGGTCCCCATCTTCCGCTTGAACGCGGTGACGGTTCCCTCGGGGTTCGAGACCGCCTGGCGGCGGGCCGGTTCGCCGACGACGAGCGTGCCGTCCTTGCCGAACGCCACATACGACGGGAACGCCTTCCCGCCACCGACGGTGGTCCCCTCCGCAGAGGGGATGATGACGGGCCGTCCGCCCTCGAGGACGGAGGCCGCGGAGTTGCTCGTGCCGAGGTCGATTCCAATGATCTTCGCCATGGTTGATTCCTTCTCCGCCGGGCGACGGTGGCCCGACGATTACAGCAATGGTATGGATGCGTTACTATAAGAACTTAACTCTCCGCAAGGGCTTCGCCGCCTCGCCGAGTTGGCTCTCGCAGGTAACGAGCCACGGCGCGGTCCGATATAGCGACTTTCAGTGAAAGTTCATCCTGCAAGTCTGGAGTGAACTTCTCCTCGAAGCAGAGAAGGGAGCGGGGGGCTTGGAACACATAGGAGTCAGGGAGCAGCAGCTCACGGGTGGTGCGGGTCGCGCCCCCATTCGCAAGGATCCAGGCGCCTCCGCCGCTGGGAAGGTTAGGTCCCCATCGCGGGAAACTCGTTTGGCGGATTGTGTCGGCGCCAAACCGCGCGCCGAACCCAACCAAATCTAGCCCGAACCCGACGGCGTCCGAAGGCCCCGTGAAATCGGGCCCGAGCACGGACGGCTTCCATCGTGCGCCGACGTGCGGAGCCGTTCGCCGTCGACCTCTTTAGCGGGGGACCCGTGGGTTCGGGACCGAGTGCACCATGACAGAAGTAATCGAAGGCATGGAAGCGGTGTCCGTCCATATCCGAGATATCGAGCGGGCACGGAAGTTCTATTCTCAGGTGTTGGGCCTCAAGGAAGCTTCCTTTGTTCCCGCGGCCTCTCGAGCCGCCTTCGCGATTCCTGGGACGACCACGTTGCTGACGATGCACATCATGGGGGAGGGCGAGGGAGGTCGCGAGCCTGGAACGGTCTCGGGGGTTGTCTTCTCGCATCACGACCCCAAGTCGGCGTGCGAGGAGATTCGCAGGCGTGGGGGGTCGATCGTCGATGAGCCCACGACCTTCGAAAGTCCCCTGGGAACGCAGAGTCGCGGCGTGTTCGCGGATCCGGACGGAAATCAGTTTGTGATTCGTCACATCCAGAAGGGATAGCGATCTACCCGCTCCTAGCTCGTGTGGGGGCGCGCAGCCGTGCTCGTGCGCCACCACAAGGCGCCCGTTTCGTGCAAACACTGTGTGCTGATCCCCCGTTGTGCGCTCATTAGGAGTCATTCAGTTTGGGCACCATGATTCAACTCGAGCCCATGACCCCGGACGAATTCCGGGCTTCGATCGAGCGCGCGATTCCAAGACGTGCGGCCAACAATGTCCGCCGGGGGACGTGGAGTGAAGCTGGTGCGCTCGAGGCGAGCCGGCTGGAGTTCGAGGAAAATCTCCAGAAAGGCCCCG
>JAKIWH010000062.1:0-2431 GCA_022750125.1 Thermoplasmata archaeon | reverse complement strand
AAAACCCGGGGCATCACTATTGCAAAGTCGTTACACCTAGCGAACCTTCTGCTATCGGCGAAACCTGGTACATTGCTCGCCTGGAAGGAGGCAAGCCGCAGTTCTGGGTCGAATGGCTCTGGATCGAGCCGGCCTTCCGAAGAAGGGGGTTCGCGAGCCAGGTGCTAGAGGAGCTCTGCCATCGAGCAAGGTGCCTCGGTGGGGAACGGATCGGGCTCGGCGTAGACTCGGACAACGCTGGTGCCTCTGCACTGTACTCGAAACTTGGATTCGCGCCGTTCGCGACTCACCTGTTCAAGCCGCTGACTCCGTCTCGTTAGCGCCGTCCCCTCCTCGAAGCAGCCCCGCAGCTCACCGGCTCGCCGCAAAGTGGCCGTGGTTCGCTCGGGGTGAGGCGGAAATAACCGACCGGTCTACTCGACCGCTAGGAGTCGGGTTCCTTCTCGCGCCATGACCTACTCGGTGGAACGGATTCGGACCGACTTTCCGGCACTTCGCCCGAGGAAGGACGGTACAGCCCCCGTGTACCTCGACTCGGCCTGCATGTCGCTTGTCCCTGACGCCGTCCTCGCCGCGATGGAGGAGTACTACCGAGACTTTCCGGGGTGCGCCGGTCGGAGCCTCCATCGATTCGCCGAAGAGGTCTCGCACCGGTACGAGCGCGCTCGCGAGCGGCTGAGCGAGTTCGTCGGCCTTGGGGACCCTCGCGGGATCATCTTCCTTCGGAACGCTACCGAGGCGCTCAACCTCGTCGGGCAAGGGCTCCCGTGGAAGCGGCGCGACCGCGTGGTCATCACGGACCAGGAGCACAACTCGAACCTCGTGCTTTGGCAGCGGCTCGCCGAGGAGCGCGGGATCCTCATCGACGTGCTCCACCTCCCCGAGGGGGACGGGTTCGATCGGGAGGCGCTCGAGGTGCTGCTCAAGCCCGAGACGCGGCTCGTGAGCCTGTTTCAGACCTCGAACCTCGATGGGAGGTCGCTCCCGATCGGCGAGATCGCAGAGCAGGTCCATGCGCACGGGACGCAGCTGCTCGTCGACGGGTGTCAGGCGGCCCCCCACGTCCCCGTCGACCTTCGGAAGCTGGGCGTGGACTACTACGCCGTCTCGGCCCACAAGATGATGGGACCGACGGGAACGGGCTTCCTCGCGGCCCCGTTCGACCGCTTGCTTGGATTGCGCCCGCTCCTGAGCGGTGGGGAGACGGTCGAATGGAGCACGCTCTCCGGCCACGCCCTCCGGCCGCCCCCGCATCGGTTCGAGGCGGGGCTCCAGAACTACGCCGGCGTTCTCGGGACGGGAGCGGCCGTCGAGTACCTCTCCCACCTCGGGCTCGAGGAGATCACCTCGCACGACCGCGCCCTCAACGCGCGCGTGACGCGAGCGCTCGAGGGCGAGTCCCGGGTGAAGCGGCTCGGCCCCGACGACCCCTCACGACGTCCGACGATCTACGCCTTCGCCATCGAGGGCGTGAACGCCTCCGACACGGCGCTCTTCCTCGACGCGGGCCACCAGGTCATGGTGAGGTCGGGGCGGCACTGCGTCCACTCGTGGTACGACGCGCGCGGGCTCGAGGGAAACGTCCGCGCTTCCTTCTACGCCTACAACTCGACCTCGGACGCGGACGCGCTCGTCCGAGGAGTGCAGGAGCTGATCGAGCGAGTTCCCTCGAAGGAATCCAAACCTCCGACCGGGTCCACACGCAAGACCCCGGTCGCTCGGCGCGGAAAGCGTCGCTAGCTTCGAGCTTCAATCCTGGTTGCTGGGTCCGCCGAGCTCGGACCGGTAGAACCTAGCGCTACCGGTACATCGGGGCGGCGGAGGGAACCGCCCGCTCCCCGCGCGCGCGGTCCTGGGCGTGCTTCTGGATCGTGAGCAGCTGCTGCTCGATCCGCTCCGCCTCGTGGTAGAGCGGCTCGGGGTCGAGCGGGGTCCTGAGGAGCACCCGGTTGATCGTTTCGATCACCTTCGCGGCGGCGCGCGCATCTGGGTAGTCTGCCTGCGCCTCGGCGAGGAACGTGAGGACGTCGAAGCCACGGCGCCGCCCCTCGTTCAAGAGAACGCCCGCAATGCCCGTGATGACACCCTCGGTGAACGGGAGTAGGTTCGGCTCGATGTACAGGTCCCGGGCCCGGTTCGTGCTCGCGATACCGTACACCTTCACATCCGCAAGGCGGGGGCCGCGATGGCGAGTCGTCTCGCCGGCGGGCTTCTCCACGCTCAAACCCTCGGGAGAAACGAGGAGGGCGCAGCGTTGCTCCTGCACCCAGTCGATGATGGCGTGGGCGAGCGGGTGGATCACGTTGGGGGCGGGATGGAACTCGCTAACGAACGCGACGATCTTGTCGGACACGCGGCCGGATCGGGCCGGGGGCGGGCTTCCCGCGTAGATCCGGACCGGGTGCTGAGGCACGCCTCCACGAACCAGGGC
>JAKIWH010000061.1 GCA_022750125.1 Thermoplasmata archaeon | reverse complement strand
ATGATGGCGCACTTCGTGCGCATTCTTCCCCACAAGACCTTCCGGTTCAACCTGTGCGACTGCAACCCGTACAACGCCGATTTCGATGGGGACGAGATGAACCTCCACGTCCTCCAGAGCCAGGAAGCGCGCGCCGAGGCGAAGGTGCTCATGAAGGTGGAGGAGCACATCCTCTCCCCCCGGTACGGCGGCCCCGTCATCGGGATGCTCCACGACCACATCACCGCGGGCTTCCTCCTCACCTACCAGAACCCGAAGTTCACCCGGAGCGAGGTCACCTACCTGCTGTCGAAGCTCAGCTACCCGGTCCCCCCGCCCGCGATCACCGAGAAGGACGGCACCGAGCTCTGGACCGGCAAGCAGCTGTTCTCGCTCACGCTGCCGAAGGACCTGAACCTCGAGTTCCACTCCAACATCTGGACCAAGTGCGACTGCCCCCCGAACAACTGCAAGCACGACTCGACCGTCATCATCGAGAACGGTGTCCTGAAGGCCGGCACGATCGACAAGAAGGCGATCGCCTACGAGAAGGGCGCCGTCCTCGACGCGATCGCGCGCAACTACGGCCCGACCCGGGCCCGGCAGTTCCTCGACGAGATGAGCCGGCTCGCGATCACGTCGATCGGCCTCGCGGGGCTCTCGACCGGCATCGACGACGAGGATGTTCCCGAGAACGCACGCAAGGAGATCGACCATGCGCTCTCCTCCGCCCGGGCCGAGGTGACGAAGCTCGTCGACCAGTACCAGAAGGGGCAGCTCGACCAGATGCCCGGCCGCTCGCTCGAGGAGACGCTCGAGGTGATGGTCCGGCGCGAGCTCGGCAAAGCGCGTGACCTCGCGGGCGACATCGCGGGCCGATACCTGGGGCTCGAGAACCCCGCCGTGATCCTCGCGAAGTCGGGCGCCCGGGGCTCGATGCTCAATCTCACCCAGATGGCCGGCGCCGTCGGCCAGCAGTCGGTACGTGGGGAGCGGCTCCTGCGCGGCTACGTCGGCCGCACCCTACCGCACTACGCCCGGGACGACCTCGGGGCCGACGCCCGCGGGTTCGTGAGCTCGAGCTACAAGCGGGGACTTTCGGCGACGGAGTACTTCTTCCACTCGATGGGCGGGCGGGAAGGGCTCGTCGATACCGCCGTCCGGACGAGCCGGTCGGGGTACATGCAGCGTCGGCTCATCAACGCCCTCGAAGACTTGAAGGTCGCCGAGGACGGCACGGTGCGCAACACCGCGGGCACGATCATCCAGTACTCGTACGGCGAGGACGGCGTCGACCCGTGCCGCTCCTTCCAAGGGGACGCGGTCCCCGTGGACGAGATCCTCGCGGGGATCTTGGGACGGCCGCGGATGCTCCGCGGCGGCCCGGACGGCGGTGCCGGCCAGCCCCCGATCGGGGAGGAGGAGATGGACCTCCTCGCGGAGGCGCAGCTCGAGGAGGAAGGCGAGGAGGAGGAGGGCGAGGAGTTCGCTCCCCCCGAAGAGGGCCCGGATTTCGGAGGCGAGTAGGATGCCCGCGAAACCCAAGACGGGACCCACCCTCAAGCAGCGGATCCACGAGATCGCCCGCACGAAGGGGGTCGAGCTGCCGCCGCACGTGGAGGACGACCTCCGCGAGCGGCTCATCCGCCTGAAGCTCACGCCCCCCGAGCTCTCGAAGGTCGTGAGCGCGGTCGTCGCCCGGTACCTGAAGGCGAAGGTCGACGCCCACGAGAGCGTCGGCATCGTCGCCGCCCAATCGATCGGCGAGCCGGGGACGCAGATGACGCTCCGAACCTTCCACTACGCGGGGGTCGCCGAGATGAACGTCACGCTCGGCCTGCCCCGGCTCATCGAGCTCGTCGACGCGCGGCGCGTCCCGTCGACCCCGATGATGACGATCCACGTCGACAAGAAGCTCGAGCAGAGCCGGGACGAGGTGCACCGGATCGCCCTCCAGGTGGAGGTGACGAACGTCCCCGACATCGCCTCCATCGGGACGGTCGTCGAGGATCTCAAGGTGCTCGTCACGCCCCAGGTCGCGCTCCTGCAGGCGCGCGGCGTGAAGCGGGCCGATGTCGAGCGGGCGCTCGCCGAGGCGCTCGACCCGAAGAAGTACCGCATCTCGAACGGCTCCGGTTCGGGCGAAGGCCGTCCCTTCGAGCTCCATCTCGCCGAGGCTCCGCCCCCGAAGGAGGGGGCGAAGCCGAAGAAGGACGAGCCCGAGGAGCCGATGCCGTTCAAGGCGCTCCTCGGCGCGAGCGAAGAGGCCCGCGTTGTCCGGATCAAGGGCGTGAGCGGGATCAAGCGGGCGCTCATCAAGAAGGAGAAGGAGGGCTACGTGATCTACACCGAGGGGTCGAACCTCGAAGAGGTGCTCGACATCCCCGGCGTGGACCCCTCCCGCACCGTCACGAACTCGGTGTTCGAGATCTACAAGGTGTTCGGCGTCGAGGCGGCCCGTGCCGCGCTCGTGATCGAGGCGAACCGTACCCTCGCCGAGCAGGGCCTCACCGTCGATATCCGCCATTTGATGCTCGTCTCCGACGTGATGACGAACGAGGGGGACATCCGCGCGATCGGCCGTCACGGGATCTCGGGAAAGAAGACGAGCGTGCTCGCGCGCGCCGCCTTCGAGATCACCGCGGCGCACCTCCTCCGGGCCGCGATCACGGGCGAGGCGGACGAGCTCCGCGGCGTCGCGGAGAACATCATCGTCGGCCAACCGATCACCCTGGGCACAGGCGCCGTGAACTTGGTCTACCGCCCGACGATCGAGCCTAAGGTCGTGGCTCCGCCCCCGAAGGCGATCGCTCCGGTCGCACCGGCCGCCGATAGCGCGACGACCCTCGAGGCCTGACGATGGACCTTGCGCATGCGCTCAAGCTCGCGCTCCAGACCGGGAAGGTGCGCCTCGGCGTCACCGAGACGCTCGCGGCGGCGAAGGCGAAGCAGGCGAAGCTCCTTGTCGTGAGCACGAGCTGCCCCGACAAGAGCCTCACGGCGAACCCCAAGTTCGAGCGCATCCCCGTCTACCAGTACCCTGGCACTGCGGTCGAGCTCGGGGCGGCCTGCGGCAAGCCGTTTCCGATCTCGGCGCTCGCCGTGCTCGACCCGGGCTCCTCGGCGATCCTCTCGCTCGAGCCGCGCTAGCCCGTGCCGGAGCTCGTTCTCGATACCGAGACGATCGGCTACATCCGGCTCTTCGAGGAGCGCACGGGCGCCAGGGTGAAGGACTGCCTCGAGGCGGAGGACAAGCTGGTGTTCCTCGTCTACCCGGGAGAGATCCACAAGGCGGTCGGCCCGGGCGGCGTGATCGTCGATCGGTTGAAGGGGCTTCTCCACAAGGAGATCCAGGTCGTCGAGTACTCGGAGGACCCGGAGGGGCTCGCCCGGAACATCTTCTACTTCTACCAGGTGAAATCGGTCGCCCTCGCCCCGAAGGGGAAGGGCCGGCACGTCACCGTCACCGTCGACCCGACGTGGAAGGCGCGAGCGATCGGGAAGGCCGGCAAGAACCTCAAGATCGCAAGGGCCATCTTGCTGCGGCACACGGACATTCACTCGGTGGCGGTCGCCTAGCCCGGTCCCTCGCGGGACGTCGTGCGCAGCTTGCCCACCGGATTCCCGCGGGATTTTCGAAAAAGCGCACTTGTGCGCTTCGGGGTTTATCCCACGTTCTCCCGTCCTTCCGCCCGAGGCCGTCACCCATGTCCAGAAGCGAAAGTGCGCGTTCGGTTGGCCCTGCCGGCGTTGGATTGGAACTCGAGGACCGCGCCGGAGCTCAGCCGCCGAGAAAGGAGTCCGCGAATCGAGATTCCCGTGAATCGGCTCCCCCTCGCTGGGGCCGGCATCGGCGGGCGTTCTGGATGGTGCCGGTCTCGATCCTCTCCGTTCTGATCTTGCTTACGCCGGTGGACGCCGCCCCCCCGAGCGGGCACTACTACCCACACATCACCACCACTCCGGGGACGACAACGGCGTATCGGGGCGTCAACCGGACCTACTCGATCAACATCACCGGCGGGAACGTCAGTACCGGCAACATCGCGTGGAACTACCACGTGTTCTGGTTCTTCGGGGACGGGAACTATTCCAACGGCTCCCTGGGCGATCAGGCCCAAGCGGTCGCGCCGCCGTCGGGTTGCGTGCTCAAGTCGAACTGCACGGCGACCACGATGGCCACGATGTACCACATCTATCAGCGCACGGGCTCGTACGACGTTTCCGTTACCGTCTACGACGCCTCCTTCGACTACACCCTCGCGACGTTCGTCGTCAACGTCCGGGTTCCGATCCTGAGCCTGAGCCTCCCGTGCTTCACGGTCCCCGGTCGAACGAACACCACGGTCGGCGGCAACATAGAGTACTGGGCGCAGGCCGTCTACGCCAACAACAACACTCCGTTCCCCGACATGACCTACCAGTACGACTGGGGCGACAACTCGAGGACCCTCGGCGTCTGGTACGGAGGCTGCTTCGGCGGGGTCTACCCCGGTTTCGCGCAACACTCCTGGAAGTACCCCGGGAGCTACATCGTCACGGTCAAGGCGTGGGATCCGTTCGGGGACATCGTCACCCGAGCCTGGCCCGTCAACATCTCGAACGTTGCTCCGCTCTTCGAAACGAACTCGGTCAACAACATCGTGTTCCTGCCCAACGCCGGGACCACCTGGACGCCGGTCCAAGGGTACGCCTGCGTATCCGACACGGCGCTTCCCAACCTGAACAACCTGACCCTGATCTGGAATTTTGGTGACAGTGCGCAGATGCAGGTGGTCCCCGCGCAGGGACCCAACTGTTGGTACTATGCCTACGGGATCTACAACACCATCCCCAACAGCTTCAACGTCAGCATCACCCACGTCTACACCAGAACGGGGACGTTCCGGTGGGGCGTCACGGTCGACGATGCCTACGGCAACTTTGTTGTCGGCACTCCCAAGGCCCACAACATCACCGTCTACACGAACGGGACCGCGAACCGGACGAGCACGCTCCCGCGCACGATCGGAAGCTCGCTCACGCTCAACGCGGCCAACCTGACCAACCTCGCGTTCGCCACGCCGGCGTTCAACTACACGTGGACCGGTGCCCTCGGCACGAGCTACGGGCCCCAGGCGCCCGTAAACTCTTTCGTTCCCGGGCTCCAAAGCGAGGCGCTCTCGGTGACCAACAGTACCACGCACGCGATCATCGTCGCCAACACGCAGAACCTCCAGTGGTCGCAGCCCAAACCCACGGCAGGAGTCTACTCCGTCGCCGTCGAGCCGGTGAACCCTCTCTTCACCATCCTGTCCGGTCAGACCTACTACCAGTCGATCACCATCACCGCCTACCTCCAGGGCGTGCAGATCTGGGCGGGAGTGATGACGACGGGTCAGACCAGCCTGCCGATCTCGTTGCCGGCCGCCATCCCCCTGGGGTCTGTCTGCTACCTGGCGATCAGCTACGCGCCCCTCTCAGGCTACAACGGCGCCCACGTGGTGGCCCAACTCCAGTTGGCGTTCAACTCGAACACCTCCCACCCGGTCCTCGTCCCCCACACGTTCATCAACGGAAACCCGAGCACGTACGTCTACTCGATCGACATCATGCTGGAGGCGCGGGGCCAGCCCGTCTACCTCCAGACGCAGCTCTTCTCGCCGGCCGCGACGTTGCTCGATGTGAACTGGTCCTGGGGCGACGGGTCGGCGAACGGCACGTACACTCACGCTGCCGGGCCCGCCACGTCGCCTACGCTCCGCACGGTTCAGATGGTACACACGTGGGCCGCGGGGAGGACCTTCAGCTGGACGACCAAGATCTTTGACGGCTTGACCTCGCAAATCCGGAAGTACCAGATTACCGAGGTCGCCAATCCCACCGTGAACGATACCGCCCCCACCGTCTCGTTGTCCGCTACCGTAACGCAGCAGGATTATCCGCAGCCGTTCACCGTCAGCCCGGCGCAATCTAGCCCCAATGTCCACGGCGCCGGAAAGGTGCTTTGGACGTTCGGAGACGGGGCGCCCGGCAACGGCACGACGCTCACGCACAACTACCGTATCGCCGGCAGCTTTGTGGTCGTCGCGCAGTCCTACAGCCCGAACGGCACCAGCAGCGTCAGCTGGGCCTGGGTCACGGTGAAGGCGCCCTACCCTGTTGCGACGTTCACTTTCTCCCCGAGCGTCACCCAGCAGTTCGGCCCGGTCCAGGTGAACGCCAACCGCAGCCTCGCGGACGCGTACGGCTCGACGGGACTGAGCTACGTCTGGTTCTGGGGCGATGGGAGCATGAGCGGCGGAGCGGGTACTCTTGGCGCCGTGCAGTCGTACGACTACGCGAGCGGCATCCAGGGACGCGTGCCCATCAAGCTCGTCGTGATCAGCATGGAGGGCCGCTCCGCGACCTACACGCAGAACGTCACGGTCAACCCGGTATCCCTGAGCGCGACCCTGAATCCCATCACCTGGACCGCGGGCGAATTCGTGCCCTTGGCCCCCGTCTTCTCCTCCCTACCGCCTCTGGCTCTCCCGTTCGTCAACGCTACCTGGCAGTGGAACGACGGCCCGACGCTCCCGCTTCCCGCCAAGCTCTGGGACGGGTCGAAGTGGGGCGTCAACTTCGGGCACCCGTACATCGTACCCGGCGTCTACACCGTGCATCTCAACCTCACCTCGCTCGTCGGGGGCGCGCCGGTGTTCCTCTCGGCGCCCGTCACGCTGATCGACCCGGCTCCGTCGGTCTACGCCCAGTACCACGGCGGGATGGTGACGGGGGAGAATCATACCTCGACATTCACGGTAACGGTCGGCGGCAGCTGGGCGGACTCGAACGCACAGGGGGGCTCGCAGTGGAAGTTCGTCTTCGCGTGGGGCGATGGCCCTTCGACGACGACCGTGATGAGCTCGACACCGACCGCGAGTGCCACCCACATCTATCTCACCTCGGGGCAGGTCGTGATGAACTACACGGTCACGACTCCTTGGAGCGCCGCCTACCGCACGGGGCCGGTGACCGCCCACAACACGCTCAACCTGATACCGGACTGGGACGGGGACGGGCTTCCGAACGTCTACGAGAACACCGTGACCCATACGAGCCCCGTCTACCCGCTCACCGTCGGTCCTCCGAACGACCAGGGCGCTACCGGCTACGGCTTGACCGACTTCATGGCGGCGAATCTCAACCTCGGTACGTTGAGCAATCTCAGCAACGACCCCGACGGCGACGGGCTCAGCAGCATGCAGGAGATCACCGCCTCGACCACGGGGTTCTGGAGCAACCCGCTCGATACGAACACGGCCGGTGACGGGATGAGCGATGGCGCCCACTTCTTCACCTCGCTCTTCCCCGCTTCCCAGACGCTGACCCTGCCCAGCGGGGGTGGCTCGGTCACGCTCTGGATGCCGAACGTCAGCTACGGCGGGCCGGCACCCGCCTTCAACTCGACCAAGCTCTCGGTGGAGTTCAACACCCCTAACCCCTCGTACCTCTCGTACCTCGGCCTCACGTTGACGGCGGCCGATGGGATGTCGGCGACCCTGAGTTCACCCACCATCCCGGTCGCCAACTCTGGGGTCTACAACTACGCGATCTACAACCAGACGCCGACCGGAGGACCCAGCACGAACTACGTCTTCCGCCTCAACGACTTCGAGCAGTTCGGCAACTGGTCCCTGACGATCAGCGACCCGTACGGCGTCACCGGGACCGTCTCGGCCGCGGAGCTCTCGTTCTCATACTACACCGACCCGGCACGCGCGGACCCGTACTTCCAGGGCCTCCTCGCGGGTCACACCCTTACAACGGCGCTCTACAACTGCTCCGCTCCGAGCAACGAGTACTACGAGGTGTACAGCCCCGTGACGATGAACTTCCATCCCCAGTACTTCTGGCCCTGGACCGAGACCTACTACAAGCTGAGCGTCGTCCAGGGCGTTCCGTACGTAGAGGGGACCAACGCCGCCATCGGTGCGGCCAACCTCGCCTCGGGGCGGTGCCCAACGGGCGTGCTCAACAACAACCTTGTCGCCGACACGGCGAGCTACCTGGGGGACGCCGACTTCGGCATCGCCCCGTGGAACGCGCACGCGGCGGGCGACCCGAGTCTGACCAACGGCATGAAGGCGCTCGGCGCCACGAACTACACGTTGACGGCCGGATTGTACCAGAGCAACTCCACGGGACTCATGGTGCAAGCCCCGACGCATGCCAACTACGCGACCGACCCCCTCGAACAGAAGTCCGGGAACCCCGACTATCAGCTCCCCCTCAATCCCACGGCGCTGAGTTCGTCGGGAGCGGGGGTGCCGGACAGCGTCGCTCTCGACCCGCTCCACATACTGGGTCTCGAGGTCACCATCTCGAGCGCTACCGATCCCTCGTGTGTCCCAATCTCTCAGACGATCGGCACCTTGGCCACCGTGTGGTACATGGCCAGCGTCGCTGTCGTCGGCGGACTGAGCGCTGGGAGCCCTGCTCCCTCGGTCTTCACACCTACGGTCCAGGGAACCGGCGGCAGTCTGTGCGGGACGGGGTGGATGAACCTCGATCCGGGCGAGGTCGGGCTGAGCTCGAGCTTCGGCGATACCTATCTGCTACCTGTCAACAACAGTGCTTCCACCTGGCAGATCGAGCTCGACCTGTGGGAGACGGCTACGATGACCGCAGAAGGGTCGCACAACACGACGCTCCTCAGCGGCTCGATGTCGAGCCTCGGGGTCGTGTCGACCAACCCGAGCATCGATTGGACGGTGTCCGCCCAGCTGGTCTATCTTCAACGGGTGCCGGTGGTGCTCGAGAACACGACCGGCGAGCTCGTGAACCTGCCCGGGTACGGCTACCGGTTCGTCGGCAGCTCGACCTCGTTCGATGCCGTCTACGTCCAGATGAACAGCGCGGCGCCCCCGGCCGACTACTCCACCGGACTCAATGTCATCCTCGCCAGCCAGGCGGACGTGGCCTCGTCGAGCTTCAACAACAGCCTCGTCAACAACCCCGGTGGCGGCCTGCCGACGAACCTGACCTGCCTCGGCTCCGCGTCGGTCACCACGCCCTCGAGCACCGGGAGCAGCAGCGCCGGAATCAATCAGACGTGGGCGGTCACCCTGGACTCGACGAATCAAGCCTGCGGTACCACCCTGCTGCAGCAGCTCCAGGGCAAGAACGCCACCTACGTGGTGGTCGGTCAGTACAACGTGCTCGGCGCCGACCAGGTCGACCGGCTCGGGTTGAGTCCGTCGGTCTTGGAAGCGATACCGATTGCCGTCCCCGCGAACGCCCAGAGCCCGACCGGGAGCGCTCCGCAGACCTGGGGCACCATCTTCTGGAACGCCCTCAACCAGGACGTACACTTCGTGGCGTTGACCATCTACAACGCCCTCCGGGGTGCGGTAGAGGCCCTTGGCAACTTCATCGGGAGCGTCGCCCAGTTCGTCGCGCAGGTCTTCGAACAGGCCCTCGTCGGCATCTTTAACGCGGTCGTGGGGGCGGTCCAGGCGATTGCCCATGCGGTCGAGCAGCTCTGGGATTGGATCCTGCAGGGCATCATCGCGATCTTCAACGCCGCCATGCAGCTCCTCGTCGCGCCGCTGGTGAGCCTCTACACGAACGCGGGCAAGGCAGCATCGCAGGACGAGATCTCGTACCTGGCCGACAGCGGCGTGCTCACGAGCAGCTACGGCACGGAGATCGGTTACTTCTACTCGAGCGGCGCGCCCCCCCAGCTCACGATGCCGAGCGTGCAGACCGATTGGAACAACTGGGACACCAGCCTCCTCGCGATCGGCGGCAGCATCATCGTGGGAGTAGCGGCGGCCAACATCATTGCCGATACCATGAGCGAAGGGTCGGTCAAGATTGCCGAGGCGGTTACCGAACGCCTTGCCGAGAAGGCGATCGCGGACGAGCTGCAGAATGACCTCAAGGCGGCCGTCCTCGCGGTAACCTCCGCCACGGTGTGGGGTCTCACCTCGGCGGTGACTTCCGGGAACGCCCCGCAGATCAAGTCGTATGTCGCGAGCCTGGGATTGGGGGCCAAAGCCGCCAACCTGATCGTCTCATGGGCGAACACCTTGGGCGACTTTGGGACCTGGGCGATGGTGAGGAGTTCCTCCTATGCGGGGGCGTTCCTCTTCTCCCTGATCCTCGACTTTGCGTCGAGTGTTGTCTCGTCGATCGCTTTGACGATCGAGCAGGCGGTGGCCGGGGATCCCGGGGCGTTCTTCCTCGCCATCTTGGGTCTCGTGCTCGCGGGGATTTCGGCCTCGTACCAGGTCTCGCTCTCCTTCAACGCGCTCGGGGAGTTCCTTTTCCCGATGGGCCCCGCCCTCATCGTCACGTCGGCGTTCTCGTTGAGCGATGCCATGTGGACGGCGTACGACGCGGATACGCACGGGATTGGGTAGGCCCCTGCCGCGAGGTCGGTAGCTAACAGCCGGATCGATAGAGCCCGGTCGCCGGAGCGGCGGCTGCCGGCCGAAACTGGGTGGGGAACTTCGCCCACCGGGTCGAAGACATGGCGGAAGTTGCTCCCGCACCCGGGGCAACGATCGAGCGACATTCGCGGCCTCCCGGAACCGACGACGCAACGGCGCAGATGTCGGGGAACACCGCGTAGGCTTTGTTCCCTGCGCGATGTAAGGTCATGAAGCGGGCCCACGGGGAACTTCGCGCCGTCTTCTTCGACCTCGGCGGGACCCTGATCGACGAACGGAACCCCGTGGCCTGGGCGGAATGCGCGAGCGCTGCGGGCCTCGGCGTGACTCCGGACGACCTCGTGCACTTTTTCGGCGTGGTGGAGGCGGAGAACGATCTCCTCGGGAACCGGTGGCGCGCCGAAGAGTTCTGGCAGCGCGTCCTCGAGCGGGCCGTTGGCCGAGCTATCGACCCACCGCGGGTGGACGGCTTCGTCGCTTGCATTCGGGAACACGGCTCAGCTGTCCACTTGTTTTCCGACGTCCGGCGGTGCCTGGA
>JAKIWH010000003.1:41418-48049 GCA_022750125.1 Thermoplasmata archaeon | reverse complement strand
GATCTGAGCGGCGAGCGGAGAGCCCTCCCCGAGCCACACGAAGCGCGACTTCGCTACGTCGTAGATACCGAGCCGGAACTCCCGAAGGTGCTGGAACTGCCCCGGGTACGGGTAGAAGAGCTCGCTCCACTCCCCGTACTCGTTGAGCGTGAGGAGCACCCGGCCGTTGCCCGTCAGCTGGGTGATCATGCGTGAGTGTTGGCGCGTGGGCTCTTGAGCTTCGCGTTCCTCCGAGCTGGCCCTCGGCGAGGCGGGCTCCGGTTACCGTCTTTTGTTAACCCTTTTGTTTATGAACTGCGGACCGTTCTGGTGCTCCGATGAGTCCGGGAGCGCTCGCGGGGAGCGAGGAGTTCAGCTCGCCCAAGCGGGCGATTCTGCTCCTCTTGAAGCGCCGCGGAAGCCTCTCCCTCGAGGAGGTCGCGGCGGAACTCCGTATCTCGCGCGT
Source organism: Thermoplasmata archaeon (assembly GCA_022750125.1). GTDB lineage: Archaea > Thermoplasmatota > Thermoplasmata > Lutacidiplasmatales > UBA184 > JAKIVR01. Next base: position 47,604 of record JAKIWH010000003.1, on the reverse strand, counting down.
GGCGGCGCTACGCCACCTGAGCGAGCTAGAATCGCACAGCCTCCTCGAGCGGACGATCGAGAAAGGCCGAGTCGGGCGACCCCGCCATCGGTTCGCGCTTCGCGCCGAGGCCCGCCGGCTCTTCCCGCAGGCGTACTCCGAGCTTTCGGTCTCCGCCCTCGAGTTCGTGGAACGCCGCCTCGGCCGGTCGGCGGTCGCGGAGCTCCTTGAGGAGCGGAACGCGGAGGCGCAGGCACGCCATCGGCCACGGCTCGGGCAGGCGGAGCTTCCCGACCGGGTGCGTGCCCTCGCCCGCCTGCGCGACGACGAGGGGTACATGGCGGAGTACGGGGGCCGCCGGCGAGGGACGTGCGAGCTCACCGAGCACAACTGCCCGATCTTCGCGATCGCAGAATCGTACCCCGAGGCGTGCGAGACCGAACGGCGCATGTTCGAATCGCTCCTCGATGCGCGGGTCACGACCACGCACCGAGTGGTCGAGGGGGACGGGGTGTGCCGATTCCTGGTCCGGCCGAAGGAGGCACGGCGGTGACGACGCGATCCTCACGTAGCAAGGACGGTCCACGCCGCGTCGTGGTCGTGACCGGGGCGAGTCGCGGGCTGGGACGAGCGATCGCAGGGCACCTCGCGATCCCCGGCACCGTGCTCATGGTCACGGCGCGCCATCGGGCCGGGCTCGCAGCGGCCGCACACCAATTCGAAAACCTCGGCGCCGAGGTCGTTCCCATCGTGGGGGACCTCCGCGAGGCACCCCACCGGAACCGGATCGCGGCGGCGGTCGCGAAGTGGGGACGACTTGACCTCCTCGTGAACAATGCGTCCGAGCTCGGACCCTCCCCGCTCCCTGCGCTCGCCCAGCTACCTCTACCGGCCTTCCGCGACATCCTCGAGGTCAACCTCGTAGCTCCTCTCGCCCTACTCCAGGCCACTCGGCCTTGGCTCGCGAAAGCGCGGGGGCTCGTCGTGAACATCACGAGCGACGCCGCCGTAAGCGCCTATCCGGGTTGGGGCGGGTATGGAGCGAGCAAGGCGGCGCTCGAGCTCGTGTCGACGACGCTCGCGAAGGAGCTTCGTGCCGAAGGGATCGCCGTCCTCAGCGTCGACCCAGGGGACCTTCGCACCAAGATGCACCAGGCGGCGTTCCCCGGAGAGGACATCTCGGACCGCCCGCTCCCCGAGGTGACCGTTCCGTTCTGGGCGTGGCTGTTCTCTCAGAAGCCGGTCCGCGTGTCGGGAGGAAGGTTCCGCGCGCAAGCGGAGGAGTGGGAGCTCGTCGCGTGAACCGGGAAGAGCTCGCCTTCCACCGCCCACCGGGACTCGAGGCGCGATCTCCACCGGAGTGGCGCGGAATCGCTCGGGACGCGGTCCGTCTCCTCGTGAGCGATGCCGACGGAGAGCACCACGCACGGTTCGCCGACCTCGAGAAGTTCCTCCATCCGGGGGATCTGCTTGTTGTGAACCGGAGCGCCACCCTCGCGGCCTCCCTTCCAGCGCGCGCACCGTTCGGCGACCTGCGGCTTCACCTTTCGACCCGCTACAGCGACCGGCTCTGGCTCGCCGAGCCGCGGTGGGACGCCGCTCGGCCCGGCCCCCTCCCGGTGCACGAGGGAACGAGGTTCGCGCTCGGCCCGGCCACGGCGGTGGCGGTCGCACAGTTCCCAGGGCAGCCTCGGCTCTGGTTCTTGCGATTCGACCGGAAGCCGCGGGAGCTCATGCAGAAGTACGGATCGCCGATCCGCTACGGGTACTCGGACGGGGAGTTCCCACTCCCCGAGTACCAGACCATCTTCGGACGAACGCCCGGCAGCGCGGAGATGCCCTCCGCCGGTCGCCCGTTCACCGAGCGGGTGCTGACCTCCCTCTCCGCGCGGGGGGTGTCGATCGCGGAGATCCTGCTGCATGCCTCCGTGTCGAGCCTGGAGGTGGAGTCGATAGAGTTCGAGCGGGAAGCGCTCCTCCCGGAGCCGTTCGAGGTCGGAGCCCGGACCGTGACGGCAGTCGAGCGAACCCACCTCGCCGGGGGCCGGGTGGTAGCGGTCGGAACGACGGTAGTCCGGGCGCTCGAAGCGGCGGCGGGGTCGGGCGAGCTACGGCCCACCCGGGGATTCACCCGGCGGCGCCTCATGCCGGGCGTACCCGTGCGGGTCGTCGATGGGCTCCTCACCGGATTCCACGACCCCTACGCAAGTCATCTCGCGCTCCTCCACGCCCTCGCCGGGCCCTCTCGCGTGCGGGCGGCCTACCGAACCGCGGTGGAGGAGGGGTACCTCTGGCACGAGTTCGGCGACAGCCACCTCCTCCTCCCACCGCCGCGAGCGGCCGTCGGGGGGTAGCCTCGGCCCTCCCCGTTTCCCGACGAGGCACCGGTTCCCTCCCGCGGGGAGCTCCGATAGGCGCAAACGGCTCCCTCGCCGCATCTATACGTATAAATACGGGTTGCCACCAAATCGAACCATACCCCTCGGGGTAGGTACGAAATGACAGGGAAGCTGGGTCGGAGAACGGTCTATCTGGGAACACTGGCGGCCATCGTGAGTCTGGTGGCGGGATTCGCCCTCGCGGCGATCACGATCAACATCCACAACCAGGGCGGCCAAGGTGACATCACGAACAACACGGCCGGCGTGCCCGGAGTGACGTACAAGTTCACCACGATCAACCTGACCGCGAACCCGGCGCCCACCGCCTCGACCGGCACCTCCGGAACCCCCGAGAAGGTCGTCGCGGGCACGAACGCGTTCTGTCTCAACACCTGCATCGCTGGCGACATCTCGGAGACGAGCTACCTCGCCTTCACGACCAGCTTCACGGGCGCGATGCAGATCGACATCGCGGTTGTGGCGACGACGAACGGCGGAACCACGAGCCTCTACCTGGCCCAGGCATCCACCGCGGTCGCGGGCGGAATCCTGCTCACCTGGGACCTCGGCAACGGAGCGAACACCATCACGAGCGTGACGGTGATCGAGTTCGGCTGCTCGGGCGCGAGCTGCCCGTAGGCCGTCTCGCTTCCGCGCGTCCTCGCCGAACCCTTTCCTATGCCCGCCGCCCCCCCCAAAGGGGGGGCGGCATTCCCCTTTTTTTCCCGAAGTTCGGGCGACCCGAGCCGAGCTCCCCCCAACGCGGTTCCGCCCTACCAGAGGTCTAATGGTGGGACGGGACCCTCAATTCCGTAGGTAGGGTCGGATGGAAGGGAGAACCGCTTCGGTGCGGAACAGGATCGCGGACTCCCGCGAGCCGGGCGGCCGCGGAGCTCCCCACGTACGGACCGCACGGGCGGAATCGTTCTGGCGGGAGCTCGTTCCCGGCCTCCTCGCCGGCTGGCCATTGCTCCTGGTCGGCGTGCTCTCGCTGGTGCTGGGCATTCTGCTCTACGTCCGCGCCATCCGCCTCTTCCCGAGCTCTCCCCTGCCCGTCTGGGTCCTCTTCCTCGGCATCGGGATCATCGCCCTCGCCGGGGCGGCGATCGGAGCCATCACTCCGGAGGAGGAGCCCCCGGTCCCGCGGACGAAGAGGACAGCTCCGGTCCCGGTAGCCCCCCGCGAACCTGCCCCGCGTGCGGCCGCCCCCGTGGACGAGACCGAACTGGACGACCTCGACGCGCTCGAAGCGGACCCGTGGGACGAGGAGCACGAGCCGCTCGTGCCCATCGACCTCTCGGCCCAGGCAGCGATCTTCTCCCTCCCCGTCCCACGGCCCGTAACGCCGTACTCGGGTCAACTAGGGCCGGACGGACTCCCGCTCGACCCTCCGGAGCAGGAGACCGGCGAAGTGCTCGCCCAGCTCGAGCAGCTGACGAGCCTGCTGCGCCCCGTGCGAACATACCGACCCTCGTCCGGGGGGACCGCGATCGTCCGGTACTGCATCGGGTGCGAGCGCCGTCTTCCGGAGGAGGAGGAGCTCCAGTCGTGCACCGCCTGCCACGCGGCCCTCTGCAAGGATTGCGCCTCGGCCTCGGTGCGGTCGGGCGTTGGGGGCAAGTGTCCCACCTGCGCTACGCTCGAAGAGGCGGACTCCGATCCGCTCTCCCCTTCGAGCCGACGCTAGGTGACGGGTAGGCCCGCCTTCTGGCGAAGCGCCGAGTAGAATCCACCGAACGCGGTGGCGGTCGCGGTCCTGAGTCCCTGCAGGCGCAGCGCTTCGCGGACCTCTTTCGCGCTCTGTCGGACGTCGAGCGTCTTCGCGGAGTCGTACTTGTACTGGAACGTGCCGGGCGGGCCCCGAGGGAACTGCTCCCAGTCCCGGACGTGGCTCACGCGCAGGTCGGAGGACTTCGTCCCGTCGCGGTCGTTGAGGAACCCCGGCAGCTGGAGATGCTCGTCCGTGAGCCAGAGGAGGGTCGCCTCGCGGAGCGCCTGCTCGCTCACCTCGTCGAGCTGGCCGTTCGGGGCGACCTGCGCCCGCACCCAGCTCGTGAGCGCGTCGAAGGTCCGCTCACCGTTCTCTTCGAGGAGCTGCAGGACCGCCTGCCGGATCGCCACGCGGCGCAGCTGGGAGACGCCGGTCTCGGAGCCGCGGTAGTCCGCGGTGAGCCCCAAGAGGGATTCGGCGTTCTCCGCGAGCTCCCGCAGCGCAAGCGTGAGGAGCGGCGTGGGGCTGTCCCCCTCCATCGTGTACCAGAGCGAGAACTCCTGTCCGTTCGTGACGAGGGCGAGCGGAGCGGAGATCGCGCGGGCGAGCTTCGCCGCGTCCTCGGGGTCGGTCCCCGTCTCGGAAGGCTTGTGGACGTCGATGACGATCCTCGGCTTTCCGGCCGGGTCGAGCAGGGCGTAGTCAACGTGGGCACCCCCCGGTCCCGCCGGGAAGTCGAAGTACACCTGCCGCTTGTCGTGTGGGTCCCAGCCGAGCGCGACCAGGAACGGGCTAACGATCCAGTGCTTCGCTTGCTGCTCGGTGACATCCTTGACGTCGCGAAGCACCTCACTCGCAGCTTGGGAGAACTCGGTAAGTCGGCGGGAAAGCTCGTTTGCCTCCATCGGGATAGGATGGACCGGATGGGAGCTTAAGCTTGCGCATCGGGGAGCTTCGAGAGGGTTCGGTCGACGGGGGCCGGGGTTCCCAACCGCTCGCAAGTAGGAAGGATGCGGCGGGCCGGTGGACGCGCGCGGGAGGCGGCCGTGCGGCACCGCCTCGCTAGCGGCCGTCGCCGGAAAGGATGCGGGCGGCCTCGCGCCGGAGGTACGTCTCGGTCCGCATGAGGGGCCGGTCGAGCCCCTCGTACGGCGGGAGGCCGAGCAGGTCGCTCACGAGCCACCGCACCTCGTACGCGTAGAGCAGCGAAGAGCCGAGGCGGCTCATCAGCGAGGCGAGCCGCGCCGAGTCTTGGGGACGGAGCTTCACGTACTTCGGGCGCCGGTCCAGCGCGGCGAACAGGAGATCCGTAAGGTCGTGGTACGTGTAGCGGACCGGGCCGCCCGCGTCGACGGTTCCGACGCTGAACCCTTCGGCTTCGAGGCGAAGCGCCGCCGCAAGGTCCCGGGCGGCCAGCGGGCTCACGTGGTAGCTGCCGTCCCCGAACATCGGGAGCCGCCCGTATCGGTGGATGAGCCGCAAGAGCACGCCGAGCAGCCGGTCACCGTGTCCGAACAGCATCGAGGGCCGCAGGATCCGATACGAGAGGCCGGTCGCCTCGATCGCCGCGTCCACCTCCCGCTTGTAGCGGAGGTACGGCAGTCGCTCCTCGAGGTCCGCGGGCGCCGGTGGCACGCTCACGTGCAGGAGCCTCGGGACGTCCGCGCGACGGGCCGCGTCCACGAGCCGGAGAAGTCCGTCGCGTAGTTCGCGGAATCTCTGCTCGCTCTCCCAACGGTACCAGGCGAGGGTGAGGATCACCTTCGTCCCTTGGACGAGGGAGGTCCAGTCGATGGTCCGGCCGAGGTCGGCCGGAAACCACTCGACCTTCCCTGCGACCTCGTTCGGCACATGATGGCGGTGGACCGACAGGATGCGGTAGCTCCCCGCAAACTCCTCGACCACCGCGCGCCCGACGAGGCCACCTCCTCCACCCACGAGGAGAAGCGTCGGTCGGGGCGGGGTGCTCATGCGAGAGCCGTCGGGGGCGAATGACGCGGTGTCCAACCAGCCCGTCTGGCCCTTGAGCTCGAGCAGGGGCGCCCCGGTCCGTGCTTCGCACACCTTAGCCGTCCGGTCCCGACCGCCGATGAGGATCCCCGAGCAGTCCGGGCT
>JAKIWH010000003.1:5654-41408 GCA_022750125.1 Thermoplasmata archaeon | reverse complement strand
CCGTCGGGGGCGGGCCCGGCTCGGCGAGCGGGGAAGCGCGCTCCCCAAACTCGCGCAGGAACGCACGACGGACGGGGAGCCGGAGCTCCTCGACCGATACGGGGTGACCGAGCTCCCTTGCTACCGACGTCATCCGCCGGCCATCCAGACCGCACGGCTGGAACGCCGCGAACACGGAGAGGTCAGGGTCTACGTTCAGGGCGAACCCATGGAAACTCACCCACTCTTCGACCGCGATACCGACGGAGGCGATCTTCCGTTCCCCGTCCACCCATACCCCGCGCTGGCCCGCCACGGTGCCCGCCGGGAGCCCGAGCTCGGCGAGGGCCGCCACGATCAGCGTTTCGAGCGAGCCGACAAACCCGCGAACGTTGCGTCCCCGTGCGTCGAGGTCGACGATAGGATAGCCCACCAGTTGGCCCGGACCGTGGTACGTGCTGTGGCCCCCGCGTTCCACCTGGACGACCGGGATCCCCGCGGGCAAGCTCTCGAGCTCCGCCCCTTGTACCCCCACGGTGATCACCGCCGGGTGCTCGACGAGAAGGAGCGTATCGGGGATCTCTCCTCGACGGCGCGCGGCGCGAAGGGCCCGCATCTCCGCGAGCGACTCGGGGTACGGTCGGACCCCCCACTCCCGGACCTCGAGCATGCTACTTCCGTCGTACGACGTGCATCGGCTCGTTGAGCCAGAGGAACGCCGCTTCCTGGAGGCTCTCGGAGAAGGTCGGATGCGGATGGATGGTACCGGCTAGGTCGCGGACGGTCGCACCCATTTCGAGGGCGAGCCCCGCCTCGGTGACGAACTCCCCGGCTCCTTCTCCCGCGGCGTGGACGCCGAGCAGAAGGCCCGTCGATTCCTCGGCCACGATCTTGGTCCAGCCGGTGGTCGCGTGGGCCGCGTGCGCGCGGCCGAGCGCGGCGTAGGGGAACTTCACTTCGCGCGGCGCCCGGCCCTGCCGCTCCGCTTCCGCGCGGGTGAGGCCGACGGTCGCGAGCTCCGGGGTCGTGAACACGACGGAGGGGATCGTCTGGAACTGGAAGCGGGTGGGGCGGCCCGCGATCACTTCGGCCGCCACGACCCCCTCACGGTACGCCTTGTGGGCGAGCATGGGCGCGCGGCAGGCGTCCCCCACGGCGTAGATGTGCGGCACGTTCGTCTGCTGCCGGTCGTTCACGGCGAGGAATCCCGTTCTCGGGTCGCGCTCGAGCCCGGCCTCCTCGCAGCCGAGTCGCGCGGTGTCCGCGCGCTTGCCGATCGTCACGAAGAGCCGGTCCGCCGCGAGCGTCTCTTCGCCCGCGCCTCCGTCCACGGTGAGCCGGACACCGTTCGCGTCGCGTTCGAGCCGGGTGGCCCGAGTCCCGGTCCGTACCGTCACCCCGAGCGCCGTAAGCGCGCGGGTGAGCTCCGCCGAGAGGTCCGGTTCGAGACCCGGGAGCAGGTTCGGAAGTAGTTCCACGATCGTGACCGCGACACCGACCTCCGCGTAGAATTGGCCCAACTCGCAGCCGCTCACGCCTCCGCCGAGCACCAGGAGGGAGTGCGGGAGCGTCTCGAGGTCGAGGAGCTGGGCAGCGTTCATCACCCGGTCGCCGTCCACCTCGAACCCGGGAAGCTCGATGGGAATCGCACCGGTCGCGACCACCGCGTTCTGGAAATCCACGCGCTCCCGGCCCCCGTCCGGTCCGACGAGCTCCGCCGTCCGAGGTCCGGTGAACCGGGCCTCACCGGGGAGCACCGTCGCGCCCGCGCTCTTGAGGAGCAGCTTCACGCCCTGCCGTTCCTTCTCGACGATCGCCTTCTTGCCCCGCTGGGTCGCGGCGAGGTCAAACTCGAGCCCGGTCGACCGGATGCCCAGGAACTCGCCGTCGGCGCGAAGGCTTCGGAACAGTCCTCCCGCGTGAAGCAGCGCTTTGGACGGGATGCAGCCGCGGTTGAGGCACTCGCCCCCGATCTCGGCGCGCTCGACGAGCAGCACCTTCCGACCGAGCTGGCCGAGCCGGATCGCGGCCATGTAGCCGCCCGGACCGCCGCCGATCACGAGCGTCTCGGTCTCGCGGGCGTACGTCCCGGCCATCGCTAGGCCGGCTCCGAGCGGGGCGCGACCGGGGACGGAGCCGTCGCGAGCACATCGGTCAGCATCGATTCCGGCGTGGGGGTCCCCACCGACTCCGCCTCGTTCACGGCCTCCTTCACGAGCCGCGCGGCCTCTTCGCGCACCGAGGTCCGTGCGGCGTCGGAAAGGATCCCGAGTCGGGTGAGCAGCTCCTCCATCCTGCGGACGGGGTCGTGCGCGAGCGCCTGCGCCATCCAGTCGGGAGCCTGGTAGCGGCTCGGGTCGTCCGAGCTCGAGTGCGGCGTCATGCGGTAGAGGAGGAACTCCGCGAGCAGCGGTCCCGGGCTCGCCCGCGCCGCCTCGAGCCCTTCCGCGAAGGTTGCGTAGCAGGCGACGAAGTCGGTGCCGTCGACGCGGCGGCTCGGGATGCCGTAGGCGCCCCCCTTCATCGCGAGCTCCTTCACGTGCGTTTGCCGCTCGACGGGGACCGAGATCGCCCACTGGTTGTTCGTGAGGCAGAAGAGCACGGGCAGCCCGAGCACGGCCGCGAAGTTGAGGCCGGCGTGGAAATCGTTCGCGCTCGTGGCCCCGTCCCCGAAGAAGGCGAGCGCCACCCCCGTGTCCTTCCGAAGCTTGAGGCCGTAGGCGATCCCTACCGCGTGGGTGATCTGCGTCCCGACCACGCTCGACATCGAGACGTACTTCACCTCGCGCGCGGTGGGATGGCAGGGCATCTGCCGGCCCCGGGCCGGATCGCGGTCGTTCGCAAAGAGGTGGTGCACGTACCGGGCGAGCGAGTGACCCCGAACGAGCGCGATGAGCTGCTCGCGCAGTCCGGGGATGATCCAATCCTCGGGACGGCTCGCGAGCCCCGCGGCGACGCTCACCGCCTCCTGCCCGGTCGCGGGGCCGTAGAACCCGATCCGTCCCTGCCGCTGGAGGCCGAGCATCCGGCTGTCGAGCTCGCGGGCGAGGGTCATCCAGTGATGGGCCGCGAGGAGCCGTTCCTCGTAGTCGGCGCCCAGCGCCTGCGCGAGCGCCGGCCGGTCGTAGGGCAGCGCGACCGGTTCGGCGGTCATACCAGGTACGCGAACAGGAGGTGCGGGTCCTCGAGGTGGCGTTTCACGACGGCGAGGAACTGTGCGCCCTCGATCCCGTCGAGCACCCGGTGGTCGAGGGAGACGGAGAGGTTCATCAGGTGCGCGGGAGCGAGCGTGCCGTCCTCGCGGTAGATCGGGCGACGGACGATCCGGTGGACCCCCAGGATCGCTACCTCCGGATAGTTGAGGATGGGGGTGGCGAGGACGCCGCCCAGCGCGCCCAAGCTCGTGATCGTGAAGCTGCTTCCCGTGAGCTCGGCGCGGGCGAGCTTCCCGGCGCGGGCGCGCTCGGAGAGCTGCTGGATCTCGCGGGCGAGCTCGGCAACGCTCTTCCGGTCGACGTCGCGCACCACCGGGACGAGGAGTCCGTCGGGGGTGGCGGTCGCGATCCCCATGTTGAACCGGTGATGGACGAGGAGCTCGTTCGCCTCGTCGTCCATCGTCGCGTTCATCCGGGGGTGCTCGCGGAGCCCGGCCACGATCGCCTTCAGGATGAGAGGAAGGTACGAGAGTTTCACGCCCTTCTCCTCGAGGTGCATCGCCATCCGATCCCGAGTCCGGACGAGCTCGGTGGCGTCGACCTCCTCGACGTAGGTGAAGTGGGCCGCGCGGTGCGTTGCCTCGGTCATGTGCTCCGCGATGACCCGCCGGAGTCCACGGATGGGCACCCGCTCGATCTCTGGGTCCGGTGGGCGCCCGTGCGGAGCGTCGGGAGTAGATGCAGGGGACTTTGCCGGAGCGCCCGCCACGGCGGTTTCCTCGCCGGTCGAGATCGGCGGTGGGTTCGAGGGATCCGAACCGGCCGCGTCCGCTTCGGTGGCCGCCGGAGCGCCGTCGGCGGGTGCACTCGCCTCGGCCGCCTCTGGCACTTTCGTGGCCGCGGTAAGATCCGCTTCGGTAATGCGGCCCTGCGGTCCCGTTCCGGTGATCTGACCAAGATCGATCCCCTTCTCCGAGGCGAGCCTCCGAACGTGCGGGCTTGCGAGCACCCGGCCCCCGGTCGGCCTTGCCGGCGGCGTGGGAGCGGGGGAGGCGGTTGGGGCAGCGCTAGCTTCCGTTGCCTCGGGCGGACGTGCTTGGGCTGCGGGAGCATCTCCGTCCTTCGTGTCGATAGTTACGAGGAGCCCGCCGACCTTCACTTTCTCTCCCTCCTTGGCGTGGAGCGTTCGTATCGTGCCGGCGCGGGGCGAGGGGATCTCGACGTTCGCCTTGTCGGTCAGTACCGAGACGAGCGGCGCATCCTCGGCGATGGTGTCGCCTTCCTTGACGAACCACTTCACGACCTCCCCTTCGGCGACCCCTTCCCCGATATCCGGGAGCCGGAACTCGAACGGCACAGCTACCCCTAGCCCGCCGCCATCGTCTCGCGGATGGCGTGAAGGATCCGGGGCGCGTTCGGGAGGTAGAGGTGCTCGAGCGCGTAGGGGAACGGCGTGTCGAATCCGGTCACCCGGACGACCGGCGCCTTGAGCGAGAAGAGCGCCTTCTCGGCGAACAGCGAGCCGAGCTCCGCGCCGTACCCGCAGAAGCGGGGCGCTTCGTGGACGATGACCGCCCGCCCGGTCTTTTCGACCGAGGCGAGGACCGTCTTTTCGTCGAGGGGAGCCAGTGTCCTGAGGTCGACGACTTCGACGCTAGGTCCGCTCTCGGCGAGCGACTCGGCAGCCTGCAGCGCCGGATGGACCATCGCGCCGTAGGCGAACACCGAGAGGTCGCTCCCCTCGCGTGCGATCCGCGCCTCGCCCAGGGGAACGCGGTAGTCCCCCTCGGGCACCTCGCCCGAGACCGCCCGGTAGATTCGTTTTGGCTCGAAGAAGAGCACTGGGTCCTCGTCGTGGATAGAGCTGAGGAGGAGCCCTTTCGCATCGGCGGGGGTGGAGGGGATGACCACCTTGAGCCCCGCGGTGTGGGCAAAGTACGCCTCCGCGCTCTGGGAATGGTAGAGGCCTCCCTTCACGCCCCCGCCGTACGGAGCGCGGATGACGACGTGGCACGGGTACTGGCCTCCCGACCGGTACCGGAACTTTGCAAGCTCGCTCACGATCTGGTCGAACGCCGGGTAGATGAAATCCTGGAATTGGATCTCGGGCACGGGCTTGAGCCCGTAGAGCGCCATCCCGATCGCGGTGCCGACAATGCCGGTCTCCGAGAGCGGCGTATCGATCACCCGCTCGGCCCCGAACTCCTTCTGGAGACCGTCCGTAGCGCGGAAGACGCCGCCGTTGAGTCCGATGTCCTCGCCGAGGAGGATCACGTCGCCGTCGTCGTGCATCGCCTGCTGGAGGCCACGATTCACGGCCTGGACGAGCGTGAGCTCGGTCACGGCGAAGTTCCTGCTGCCCCGGCGAGCTCGCGGGCAAGCTCCTCGCGCTGGCGCTCGAGCGCCGGGGTGCGCGTCGCGTAGACGTCGTCGAATAGGGTGAGCGGGTCGACCGCGGGGAGCTTCTCGGCGGCCTCGACCGCACGGGCCACCTCCTGCTTCGCCGCTTCCCAGATCGCCTGGTCGTTCTCCTCGGTGAGCGCCTCCGACGCCCGAAGCTCGTGCTTCAGCCGGGCTACGGGGTCCTTCTCCTTCCACTCCGCGAGCTCGGCATCGGATCGGTACCGTCGCGGGTCGTCCGAGGTGGAGTGCGGACCGAGGCGGTACACTTGCGCTTCGATGAGAGTAGGGCCGTCTCCCGCGATGGCACGCGCGCGCGCCTCGGCGACGGCACGGTACACGGCGCGGAAGTCCATCCCATCGACCACGACGCCCGGGAACCCGTACGCGAGCGCTTTCTCGGCGAGCGTGGCGCTCCGGGTCTGCTTCTCCCGCGGCAGCGAGATCGCCCACTGGTTGTTCTGGCAGAAGAAGATCGTCGGTGCTTGGAAAACTCCAGCGAAGTTGAGGCCCGCGTGGAAGTCGTTCGAGCTCGTCGTTCCATCCCCGAAGAAGCTCACCGTGACGATGGGATCCTTCCTCATCCGCGCGGCCATGGCCGCACCCACGGCGTGCGAGATCTGTGTCCCGACCGGGCTCGAAGCGGTAACGAACCGGAACCGGCGGAATCCGTAATGGTTCGGCATCTGCCGACCTTTGAGCTCATCTCCGGAATTCCCGAAGAACTGGTTCATGAGGAGCGCGAGCGGGATGCCGCGGGCGAGCGCAATCCCCATTTCGCGGTACGCCGGAAAGATCCAGTCCTCGTCGTTCAAGGCCCAGCCGCAGGCCACCTGCGCGGCCTCCTGGCCCTGCAACGGGACGTAGAAGCCGATCCTCCCTTGACGCTGTAGGGTGAGGCACCGCTCGTCCATCACCCGCGCGACCACCATCATTCGGTAGGCGGAAAGTACGTCGGAGAGCGGCGGTTCGTCGGTCGGAGCGGTGGGCGTCTCGGTCGGCGCCGGTCGCGCTTCCGCCATCGAAGCCACCCGGCGCGGGCGAGCGAGGGTTGCGATATAAAGGTGCCCCGACGCGCGCGGTTCCGGGCGACGGAAAAGGTGGTTTTTCCGTCGGAGGATTCGTCCGGAGACGGTTCGGACCGGGGCCTCCAGTTGAGGCTCCACGCGATGCCCCGCGCGACCGTTTCAGTGCCTCCCCACGCGAAGGATTATGGTCGGCGCCCCCTCGAGCTTCGTTCCCATGGTCGACTCCGCCATCTCCGTCCGGCAGCTCACCCGGGTGTACTCTTCCCGGAAGGGCTTCCTCTTCAGCGAGGTTACTCGGACCGAGGCTCTGCGGGGTGTGGACCTCGAGATCGCTCCGGGCGAACTGTTCGGCCTGCTCGGCCCCAACGGCGCGGGTAAGACTACGCTCGCGAAGGTCCTCTCCACCCTGCTCATCCCCACGTCCGGCTCGGCTCGCGTACTCGGGCTCGACGTCGTTCGGGACGCGCAGCGGCTTCGGCCTCGAATCGGACTCGTTCTGGGTGGGGAGCGGGGACTCTACTACCGGGTCAGCGGTCGAGAGAACCTCCGGTACTTTGCGGACCTGTACGGGATCCCTCGCGGGGAGCGCGAGGGACGGATCTCGGACATGCTCGAGCGCGTGGGGCTCGGCGCGGCCGGCGATCAACGTGTCGAGGAGTATTCCCGGGGGATGAAGCAGAAGCTCCACCTCGCTCGGGGCTTGCTCCACCAACCGGAGCTCCTCTTCCTCGACGAACCGACGATCGGGCTCGACCCGAAGAGCGCGCGGGAAACACGGAAGTTCGTGCGCGCGTTGCTCGCCGAAGGCGTGACGATCTTCCTCACCACGCACTACATGTTCGAGGCGGAGGAGCTCTGCCAGCGGATCGCTGTTATCTCGAAAGGGAAGATCGTCGCCTCGGACACGGTGGCGGGCCTCCGGCACCTCGTGGGCGGGGACCGGACGTTCGAGATCGACGGGTACGGGTTCGAGGACGCCGAGCTCGCCCGGGTGAAGGCGCTGCCGGGCGTTTCTCGCCTCGTCACCGAGGAGTTTGGCCCGCGCCTGCGCATCACGCTCCGGGTCCGGAGTCCCGAGCTCGAACTCGACCGGGTCGCGAAAGCGCTCCCGGGCCACCCCGAACTCGAGGTGCGCGAGCGACGCACCGCGCTCGAGGACATCTACCTCGACCTCGTCGAAGAGGAACCGAACTGATGGGGAAGGTAGAGCCGTCGCGCCCGCGGGCGTTCCTCGCCTCCGTCCGCCTCTCTCTCCTGCTGTTCCTCGCCGACCCCCAGTGGGTGATCCCGGCGACGATCGCTCCCGTGATCTTTGGGTTCGCCGCCTTCGAGTTGTATCGGGGGTCGGGCGCGACGCTCGTCCTGTACGCGATCCTCGGCGCCGGGATGATGTCGATGTGGGGCCAGACGCTCTACGGTGCCGGCTGGGCGACCGGCCAGGACCGGGAGCTCGGCACGCTCGAGCCGACCCTCTCGACCCCCACCTCGTACCTCTGGGTGGTGTTCGGCCGGATCGTGGTGAACGCCGTCACGGGGCTCGTTGGCGGCCTCGTGGTGTTCGCGGTCGTCTCGTTCGCCTACCCCCACCCGCTCCCGCTCCGAGCGCCGCTCGAGTTCGTGCTCCTATTCGCCTTCGTCCTCGTCACCCTCGCGAGCGTCGGGCTCGTCCTCTCCGCGGTCTACGTGTACACCCGCTACGCCGGGTTCATCAACAACTTTGGGGAGTTCGGGTTCTACATCATCACGGGTTCGATGTTCCCGGTCGTCCTGCTTCCGTTCTGGACGAGCCCCATTGCGCTGCTCCTACCGCCCACTTGGGCGCTCGACGCGCTCCGCTACGCCGCCCTCCCGGGCTACACTGGATTCAGCTGGGGGTTCACGGTAGACCTGCTCGGGGCCCTCGGGACGATGCTCGTCTACCTCGCGGCCGCAGGCTCCGTCTACCACCGCGTGGAACAGCACGTGCTCACCGTCGGCAATCTGCAGGAGTACTGACCGTGGCCGCCCCCGTCACGAGAACGCCGAACCTTCTTCGCGTCCTCTGGACCAACGCGGTGTTCGCTCCGCGGACCACGCTCGGGTTCATGCGGATCGATTACGTGCTCGGGACCGTCCTCATCGTCCCGTTCACCCAGATGCTCTTCTTCGCGGTGGTGGCCCAGCTCGCCGGCAACCCGTCGGCGCCGGTCGCTTTCGTCGTGCTCGGGAACGCGATCGCCCCGGTGACCTACTCGAGCATCTTCAGCGTCTGCCAGACGACCGACTCGGAGAAGCATCAAGGCACCATGGAACACCTCCTCGTCTCCCCGACGAACCGCGCCGCCCTCTACCTCGGTCGGGGACTCCTCCCCATCCTCGCCTCGGTCGCCACGCTCGCGGTGGGCTTGCTCTACGCAGCGTTCCTGTTCCACGTCCCGTTCGCGGCCGGGTCGACCGGTCCCATCGCGATCTCGGTCGGACTGCTTTCGGTCTCGATGGTGGGGTTCGGCCTCCTGCTCGGAGGGGTCGCCCTTTTCCTGCGCACCTCGATCATCCTTGGGAACATCTTCCTCTTCATCGGACTCCTCCTCTCGGGTGCGAACTTCCCGGTGAGCTTCCTGCCGCTCCCGCTCGTGTGGTTGGGCTACCTGCTCCCCCTTACCTGGGGTATCTCGGCGATCCGTGCCACCGCCGCGGGCGCGGGCCTCATGACGCTCCTGCCGTTGTGGGGCGCCCTCGTCCTGTCGACCGCCATCACGCTCGGCCTTGCCATGGGACTCTGGGGAGTGTTCGAGCGCCAGGCGCTCCGTACGGGGAGCATCGTCCGTTTCTAGCGGGGACGCTTTCTCGGGTAGGGCGAAAGGGAGGAGATGTCGAGATCCCAGGCGGAGATCGAGCTCGCTCAGCGTCGCGACGCCGCCCTAACGGCAGGCGCCATCGACCTCGCGTTCGTCGAATCCCAGCGGCTGCTCGCGTCTATCCGATCTCGCGGCGACCGGCCCGAGGAGGCTCGTGCCCTGGTGGAGTTCGCGCAGTTGCTCCGACGCGCTGGAGAGGGGGAGCGGGCGAAGGCGATCGACCGCTACCTTGCGACCGGGTTCGAGCCCAAGCCCCACCACACCGCCCACCGCTAGGGCGGCCCACGGCGGCTACTTCTTCTTCACGGGTCGCGCGCGCGACGTGCGTGGCTTGACCGCGGGCGTTCGCCGCGCACCGGTACGCGCAAGCCGTGGGGTCGTACGCGACACCGGTTTCTTTCGCTCGGGATCTTTTGCATCGAGGGCCCGTTCGGTCATCTCCGCGATCGCCGAGCTCGGCCCCGCGGGATTGCGTGCGTCGGACCAGGCCCGCTCCCCGGCGGGCACGGGCACCGGTAGGTCGTTCTCGGCCGGCGGAAAGCCGCACTCGTAGCTGTCGGTGTAGGCACAGTAGGGGTTGAAGGCGAGATTGAAGTCGAGGTCGTACTTGTCGTCGGGCGTGAGCTCGAGCGTGAGATACCGGCCCGGGCCGTAGCTCTCCTTCCCGCAGGTGGCGTCGCGGAACGGCACGAACACCCTCGGTCCGACCTGCTCCCCCGCAAAGTAGACTCGTAGCCGGAGCGGCTCTCCCCCGAGCCGGAACCGGAGATCCCCGACGTACCGGCACTCCATCTGGCCGTCCCGGTTGGTCCGCAGAAACGCTTCCGCGGCGCGCCCCCGGCGCTCGAGCTTCGCGGGGACCCGATACTCCGGATCGATGGGAAAGTACCGCAGGCCCGCGAACCCGGCTACCGCAGCGTCGACGAAGGGAGACTCGGGGTGGTGCGCCATGAACCCGTCCTTCTGCCTCCGCTCCTCTTCCACCGAGCGGATGTACTCCTGCGGCCCCGGCATCGGCCCGGCCCGAATCGAAGGGGGGGATAAGCGTTCGGTCGCCGTTCCTCAGCCACCAGCTCGGGAGCCGATATCGGGGGGAGCTAGCTCACGGTTCCCACGTTGTCGGGGGATACTGCGACCGATCTCGGAGCGTACGCCCGTGCGTTCAGGGACCGGCTGGATTCGGTTCTCGAGAGAACTCTTCGCTCCCCCGGCCGAGAGGAGGTGTACGCTTCCCCCTGGTGGGAGGTGGCCGTGGACCGCGACGGCGCGTTCGCGTGGAAGCGGGCGCTGCTTCGCCGTACCCCCGGGACCGGCGCCGTCCATTGGGGCCACCTCTACCTGCTCGTGAGCCCGGTCGGAACCCGCGCGCAGCTCGAACCGACGATCGCCCCCGACTCGAGGGAGGGCGTGACCCCGGTCGAGATCGCATCGTTCGTGGCCGAGAATGCTTCGGTCCATCTCTGGGCCAAGGCGCGAGTGCTCCTCGAGATGGAATCGCTCTGCGCCGCCCTTCGCGTCGAGCTGGGTGTCGGACCCGGACCGCCCTAGACGGCACGCAAACTCCTAAGCCGCTCCGCGGCTCCCGACGATGATGCCGTCCATTGTGATCGACCTCGAGTTCGCGGCGCCGGTGGAGGACCTCTGGGCCGCGTTCACCGATCAGGACCGCATTGCCAAGTGGCTGTGTTCCAAGGCGAACATCGTCCTCGAGGAAGGGGGCGCCTACGAACTGTTCTGGGACCCCGAGCACCCCGAGGGGAACAGCACCCTCGGCTGCCGGATTCAGTCCCTCGAGGAAGAGTACTCCCTCAGGACCGACTGGCGCGGGCCGCCGGAGTTTGCCGACGTCATGAACGCAACCCCGCTTCCCACGACGCTCTTCGTGCGGTTTCAGCCCCTCGGCCCCTCCCGAAGCCGGCTCCATCTCGAGCACTTGGGGTGGGGAGAGGGAGACCGATGGACCGCGGCCCGCGCCTGGCAACAGCAGAGCTGGGACAGCGCCCTCGTCAAGCTTCGACCGCTGCTCGAATCCTAGCGCCCAAGTCAGCAGCGGCCCTCGCCGCAGCTCCTAAGGTGGGCCACCGCGCCTTCGACGAAGATTTGTTCGGTGAGCGTGGGGGTGACGGTGCCCGGAGTGGCCCCCCGCGATCCCCGGCGTCGCGAGCAGGTAGTCCCCCTGACTCACGCCCTTCACGCCCCGAAGGTCCTCGGCGGCGCGCTCGAGCTCGCTCCGCTGGCCGACGATGACCATCACCTCGAGGCAGACGTCCCCTTCGAGGTGAACGTGGCTCGAGGATCGGATGTGCTCGCCCCACTTGTGCTGCGCCGCGGTGAGCCTCCGCTGAACGGTGGGCGAGCGGTGGTCGTAGAGGACCATGACCGTCCCGACGGCGTCGGAGTCGGGTTCCCCCAGGCGGCCCTCCGAGAGTTCCTTCCGAACCAGGAACCGGATCGCCTCCGAGCGGCTCGCCGAATTCCGTTGCCGAACCCACCGGTCGAGGGCCGCGAGCACGGCGGGCTCGAGGGAGACCGCCGTCCGGACGACGTGGCCCGTCACGGTCCCGTCGCCGGGGCGGGACCGAACCCGATCTCCTCGTACCGCTTGTACCGGTAGATCGCCATGGCGATCCCCCAGGCGGCCAGGAAGAGGACCACGATCCCGATCCCCACCGTTTCGAAGTTGAGGTTCTGGACCACCGACCAGAAGGGGCCGCTCCAGCCGAGCTCCTGCGACAACACCTGGAGAAGCTCGACGCCACCGATCGCGAACGCCACAAGGACCGAGATCACCGTGAGGGTGAGGTTGTAGTACACTTTCCGGATCGGCTTCAGGAACGCCCAGCCGTAGGCGTAGCGCATCGCGAACCCGTCCGTCGTGTCGGAGAGCACCATCCCGCACGTGAAGAGGAGCGGAAGGAGCATGACCGCCCAGAAGGGTACGGCCGTGGAGACGGCGAACCCCACGCTGAAGGCGCTGAGCACCACCTCGGTCGCGGTGTCGAACCCGAGTCCGAAAAGGACGCCAATGGGATAGATGTCGCGCGGCCGACGGACCACCCGGAAGAGTCCCGAAAAGTAGCGGTAGAGGAACCCCCGCCTCTCCATCTGTTCGTCGAGTCCCTTCTGGTCGAGCTCCCGGTCCCGCAATCCCTTGAAGAGCCGGTAGACGTCGAGCACGATCAGTACGTTCACGAGCCCGATCACGAAGAGGAACGTTCCCGAGACGAGCGTGCCGACGACCGCCCCGGTGGAGGCGAGCGCGTGGTAGTAGGTGCGGGCGGTCTCGGTCGCCACTACGAACACGGCGACCATGCCGCAGACGATCGTCGAGTGACCGAGCGAGAACCAGGTCCCGACCGTGAGCGGGCGCTGACCGTCGTTGAGGAGCTTCCGGGTGGTGTTGTCGATGGCCGCGATGTGGTCCGCGTCGAAGCCGTGGCGGAGACCAAGGACGTACGCCGTGATGGCGAGACCGGAAAAGATGAGCCCGCCGCCCGCCACGCCCCCCGCGAACTGGTGCGGCAGGTACGCGAACGCCGCCACGAATCCGGCGATCGTCACGGCGAAGATTGCGGTGTAGAGTCCGATGAGGAGCTGCCGTTCCCTGGAGGAGAGGTGAGCATCGCCCGGCGAGAGGGCCGGCCCCTGGTCGGACGCCACGAGGACTCCCACCGGCCGAGGAATTTAAGCGTATGCGCTTTTCCAAAAGAGTAGTACTGGTCGGATTGCCCTTGGCCGCGGGCCGCGGCCGGGGGGCCGGCGCCCGCCTGCGGCTGGGCCTACTCCTCTTCCGAGGCGCTGAGCTTCCCGGAGAGGTCGTCGAGCAGGGCCCGGACCCAGCGAGGCTCGGCTGGCGTGGCGGCCCGCACGACGAGAGTTCCGGGAGGGCTGCCCGGGATCACCCGATGGAGCGCGAGCTCACCGCTCCGATCGCGGCGCAGGGGTGCTCTCGGCGAACTCGCGCGCCCCGATCGGGGGAGCAGGTGGTACTCCACGAGCACGCGTCCCTTCGGTCCCTCAAGTTTTCGGAACCACCCGAGTTCGCCCGCGGCCAGGTCATCGAGCGGGATGGGCAGGACCGGGCCGGACGACCAGTTGGCGTAGCTTGGCTCCCGCAGGAGATGGAGGGTCGCCTCGTCGAATCCTTCTTCAACGTTCTCGATCAAGTCCCTCGACTCCCGCAAGGATGGCGTTCCCGGAGAGGGGGCGGGCAGGCTCGCGGGAGCTGGTTTAGGTTGGGCTGCACGTCGAGGCGGTGCGCGTTCCCGACCGCCTACCTGCGCCTTACCAATGCGCACGCCGTAACTCTCTGCTTCCTTGCAACCGCATCGCGCCGCATGTTCTCGCAACCACGAAGCTCGCACCTTCCCAGAGGCCCCCTTCGGGAAGCGGTGTGCCTCGTGCCAGGCCCGATTGGGCCCGGTCCGGGTCGCAGCCCTTCCCTGGGGCCGGTCGGGAGTCCCGGTCCTCGCTCGCTTCGTGAGTAGACGTCCGTCGACCCGGGACCTAACGGACTACGACCTGGACACAGGAGTTCGCCCAAGCACGGGCGTTCGTCCAAGGGTTGCCGTCGTACACTTCGCGGTAGGCGCCGACGCCCTTGATGTCGCCCTCCTTGCGCCTCCAGCGGAGCCAGTCGGTGAGACCGTGGTACACGACGCGGGGGGAGACCTTGTCCGGGTCGTAGACGACGCAGGCGACCTTGCTCGCGGGCAGCGTCGTCAGGCGGATCGCCCCTTCCCCTCGGCTCTTGCCTTTGACCTCGATACCCACCTTCCAGTGTCGCGAGGACGGTTCCATGAACACCCACTTGCCGGTGCGGATGCCGCGCTTCTTCGCCCATCGGTCCAGCTTCTCGAACTCCGAGCGAATCCGCTTCTCGTTCCAGGACCCTTTCCACGCGAACGTCGCGAGTCGAAGCGCCGGGCTCTTCCTGAACTCAAAATCTACCACCATGCTGGGCACGCTCCGCGGCAGGAACGCGGTCGACTACATTTGGATTGCCGGGCGGGACCGTCTCGCTGGCTTGGAAGAATCTGAGGAGCGACTCGGGACTCCATCCGCGGCTCGGGGTAGGATTACTCGTTCTCGTTCTGACGGTCGAGAGCCGACTCCCCCTGCTGCTCGCGGTCGCTCAGCTCCTTCGTGAGGAGATCCAGCTCCAGCTGGAGCTCGGCCAGCGGGTCGATGTTGGCTGCCTCGGCAGGTTCCGTCGCCACGGGAGTAGGCTCCTCGACCACAGCTGCCGGCTCCTCGAGGGGCGGAGGGGAGGGGGCGGGCTCCGCCAAGGCCGCGAAGGGAGGGGGAGGCGGGGCCGCGCGAACCTCGCGAGCCGTACGACGGCGCTGCTGTCGGTAGAGCATGGCAAGAAGGACCGCAAACAGCCCGAGCGCCCCTGCCAGGACGAGGGAGAAGAGGGGAGGTCCCGACGGGCGGGAAGCCGAAGTTCCTCCCAGGGAGGCCGAGGGGAGAATCGTCAGATTGAGGGCTTGCCGCGCCGAGCCACCGTACGGGCTCGAAACGAGGACCGTGACGGTGAACGATCCCGGTCCCGTGGGGGTGCAGGAGAGCACGCTCTCGTTCAACGAGCCGCACCCGGTGGGAAGTCCCGAATACGCGTACCCAAACCACGCCGAGGTGTTCGAAACTTGAACGGTCAGGATCGTCGCTTGGCCGACGGTGATCCTCGTGGAAGTGGCCACGAACGACTGGATGGTCGGATGGACGGTCCCAGGGAGGAGCACTTCGAAGCTCGTAGAGGCGGTGGTCGAGACTTTCGCGCCGTCGACCACCGTTACGCTCGCGGTGAACGTTCCCGCCTGCGTCACCTGGCACACTACGGAGGGTGTGCTGGGCACCCCACAGCTAGCCGGCAGTCCCACGTAGCTGTACACCAGGAGCCCTGTCCCGCCCGTCGTGAGGACGTTCAGGGTCACCACACCGCCCGTCTCGACGAACCTCGGGGAGGCGGCGAAGCTCGAAACCTGGGGCCGAGCGGCGACCGGGAGCTCAAGCGATCTTTGGACGGCAGGAGCGAGGGAGTCCTTCACGGAGAGCGTGACTGTAAAGTTGCCGGGCTGGGAGGGGACGCAGGTGATCGCGCTCAGATTCGCCCCCACACATCCCGGCGGCAACCCCGCGTAGCTGAACGCAAGGAATCCGGCTCCCCCGCCCGCCTGCGCAGTGAAGGCGACCGTTTCGCCCACGTCGGCCGCGCCGGGGCTAGCCTCGAAGGAGCCGATCACCGTCGCGGGAGTCACGACCATCTGCAGAGAGGCGTTCGCCTGCCCGCCCGCGGAATCCGAGGCGGTCACCTGGACCGTGAAGTTCCCCGCACCAGAGGGTCGGCAGCTCAGGCTCGTCGAGTTCGAGGTAACGCAGCCCGAGGGAAGGCCCGTGTAGGCGAGGGCAAAAGGTCCGTCGCCCCCCGTGGGAACGACCGACAGTACGGTGGTCTCGCCGGCGTCAAGGTGGGTGAGCGTCGATTGGAAGGAGGCGATCCCGGGATACGGATAGACGGAGAGGAGGAGCGACGTGTTCGCCTGGATCCCGAGGATGCCCGTGACCGTGACGTGGGGGGTGAAATTGCCGGTCGTGGTGGGGGTGCACGGTAGAGTCGGAGTGTTGGAAGAGCTGCATCCTGGCGGGAGCCCGGTGTACGCGAAGTTGATCGTGCCCAAGTTGGTCGACGCGAGGACGTGCAGAACGGTCGATGCTCCCAGGTCGAGCCGCGGAGGCACCGCCGAGAACCCCTGGATGAGCACGGTCGGGAGGGCGCTCACGTTCAGCGAGACGGTCGCGTTGGTCGAGTTTCCGGTCGCGTCCTTCACCTCGAGCCGGACGGTGTAGTTGCCCGCGAGGTCGGGGGAGCAGGGCAACCGCGAGCGGTTGAGCGGCGCGCACCCGGACGGGAGGCCGATGTACAGGTACCGGTACGGCGCGACCCCACCCGCCACGTCCGCCGTGAAATTCATCGAGAGGTCGACGGGAATCGACGAGACCGTCGCGCTCAGGTTTCGGATCCAGAGCGGGTTCTTCCCCCCGAGAGGCGCTCCGGCGATCACACCGAGCGAGGGTTCGGGTATCCAGAGCGTGCCGCTCGCGGCGTCGAGCCCCGGAGTTCCGGCCACCGCGGCGAGGGAGATGTTTCCTCGCGCGACGGCGGGGTTCGGTTGCACGATCTCGATCGAGTCGTTGCTCGTGGAGGCGACGTAGAGATCACCGGTCGAAGGCGAAAGGCTCACGGAGCCCGCCGGGGAGCCGAGTCGGACGCTCGCGAGGGTTGCCCGGTTCAACGCGTTCACGAACACGAGGTTGGTGCCCGACGCGACCGCAACGCGGTTCGAGGTGAAGACAAAGGTGAGGGCGGAAGGGCTCGCGATGCTCAGGTTCGTTACGAAACGAAGGGTGGTGGTGTTGAGGACCGCAACTCTCCCCGCGGCGTGCTCGCCCACGTAGAGCTGCTCGGTGGAAGGGTCGACCGCCATCCCCGAGAGGGAGACGTTCAGCGCCGGGGTAGGGAACTGGATCGCGCCCAGCTCGGTCAGGGTGCCGGCATCGAACACGGCGACGCTCGAGGCGGTCGGGTCCGCGGCGAACAGCCGTTCCGTCCCCGGGTCGTAGGCGAGCGAGACAGGCCCGTACGGCAGCGCTGCGGAGGTGGCTACGCTACCGTTCGAAAGAAAGAGAGACCAGATTCGGTTGTCGACGGCGGACGCGAGGAACAGTTTTCCGATCGAGGGGGCGACGGCGCTCGACAGGTCGTGGGTGCCCGCTATCGGCACTGCGTGCGCCGAGAGGCTGCTTCCGTTCACTTCGTAGCCCCATCGCGACAAGGCGTCGCTCACCAGCAGTGTGCTGCTGCCGGGGTTCCAACTGACCAACGTGGGAACGTTTCCGACGGAGATCTCCCGCGACACGTTTCCGCTCGTGGTGTTCACGCCGGTAATGTTGTACCGTGAGCTTGCGGAGACGTAGAGCTCGGCGCGAGGGAGGTCCACGGCCAGGTAGTCCGGGAAGTCACCGACGGCGAGCGAGGCGGGCCGAGCGGTGCTGGTGGAGTTGAACACGCTCACGTTGTCCCCTCCCGAATTGGCGACATACACCCTTTCGGTCGCGCTGTCGTAGAGTACGGCCTCCGGCGAGGTTCCCACCGCGACCGTGCGGGAGGCGAGCGTGGTCAGATTCAGGAGGCTTACGTTGTCGGAGCCCGCGTTCGTGACGAAGAGCGTGTGGTTGGCGGTCGAGACCGCAACCCCGGTCGGATCCGTGCCGACCGGGAGGCTCTGAACGGAGCCGTTCAGTAGGTCGATTCGGTCGACCGAATTCGAGGAAGAGGCTGCCACGTACGCGAACGGGCCAGTTCCATCGAGGGCGATGCCGGCCGGAGTTCCGGTCGTGGAGAACGAACTCAGTAGCGTGTGGTTGGTCCCGTTGTACACGAGGAGCTGGTTCGGGGACCCCGAAGTGACGAACACCTCCCCCGAGGCGGGATCGTAGAGGAGCTCTTCCGGAGAGCTCAGCGCGATCTGCGCCGCGGTGGAATGGTTTCCGCTCAGGTTTACCGCATCCAGGTACCCCTTCGTGGGGTCGATCCCGTACAGCTCGTTGCTCCGACTGTCGACAGCAAGCGAGGAGAGCGGCCCCCCGCTCGGGAAGGCGAGGGTCCCGAGCACCTTGCCGCTCGTGAGATTCACCACGCTGACGAGGTTCGAGTTCTGGTCCGCCACATAGAGCCGGGACGCGGATGGGTCCGTCGCGATGGCGCTTGGCGCATCGTTGGGCACGGCCCGCCCGAGACCTGCAACGACGGTCCCGTTGAACAGAACGAGCGACGCGTTCACCGACGGGATCGATCCCTGCCCGCTGAACGGGCGTGGGAGAAGCGGGGTTACACTCTGGGAGGGGCTGGAACGACTCGCCGGCGACGGGAGGTGCGGAGGGCTTGGGATCGACGCTTGGGCGTGTCCACCGCTCAATCCGGCGGCAATCGGACTGGCCAGAGGGATCCCAACGGGGGTCCCCCCGGATCCCCACAGCGACGCACTTAGCAGCGCAAGCATTGCGAGCGACCCGGCCCAGCTCGCAAGTGGCTTGGCGGAGCGGGCTCCCGCCAGCACCTGTGTACACCCCCAAAACTTGGTTGGCCTGTGTGAGATTTGGACGGTGGGGGAGATAATCCTGTTCGTCGAGTTCCGAGGGTGAGAAACCCGCCGAATCTGCGGCAAAGGGGCCGAAAGGCGGGGCGGAGGGTCTTCCTGCCCTCACCTCCCTTCGCTCCGCTCCGAGCAGGGGCTCCGGTTCATATGGGGGGAGCCGGCATCCATACCGATGGAGGGCAATGCGCTCGGGTACACCCAACATCGTCGTCATCGTACTCGATTGCGTCCGCCAGAAGAACCTCGAGAGCAGGGACGGGGTGAGCCCCCCGTCCACCCCCGCGCTCGACCGCCTCCGTACGGAGGGGATGGAGTTCACGCACGCCGTCGCCGCTGCCAATTGGACCCTCCCTTCGCACATGTCGCTCCTCTCGGGCCTGTATCCGAGCTCGCACAGGGTAAGGAGCGTCCAGCGACGCTCCCGGGCGACGGTGCCGCTCCTCGCCGAGCGGCTCCGCGCGTCCGGATTCTCCACGGCACTCTTCACCGAACAGGCCCACCTGAGTAGCGACTCTGGCCTCGCCGAGGGGTACGAGTACTGCCGGACGAGCGGCAACTCGGTCGGAGAGGTGAGCGGTCTTGCCACGGGCCTCCCAATCCCCGGCACGGCGAAAGCGAGCGTAATGGACGCGCTTGCGCGGCTCTTCAAAGGAAGAAGGGCGGCGTTGGCGCTGCCCGTAGGTTTCCTCGTCCACCGGGAACGGTTGCAGCTCAAGGAACGATTGACCGCCCCGACCCTGGTGGAAGAAGCGTGCCGGTGGATCTCGGGCCGCCCTCGCGACCGCCCGTTTCACCTCCTGCTCAACTGCGTCGATGCCCACGAACCCTACACCCTACGCGGCCCCGGACTTCCCCCACTCCGCCCTTCCGAACTGCTGGGGCTGCTTCCTGCGAGTCTGCTCCTTCAGACCTCCGAGCGCTCGCGGCGCGCCGCGCTCGAGCGGCTCGAGCAGGCCTATGTCCTCGAGATCGCCCGGGCCGACCGGAAGGTGGGCTTGATACTCGGTGCGCTGGAGCGGACCGGCCTCCTCGGAGAGAGCGCAGTGTTCGTCACCTCCGACCATGGGCAGCAGTTCGGGGAGGAGGGGAACGTGTTTCATTCCGGAGGTGTGAGCGACGCTGTGGCACGCGTCCCCCTCCTCGCTCGCTTGCCCGACACGATGCGGCTGCGGGGACGCTCGGACCGTTGGACGAGCCTCTGCTCGATCTCGGACTGGTCCTTGGCACTCGCCGTGGGCGAACCACCGTTCGAGGGATCTGGCGAGCGAATCTCCCCGAACGGGAGGACCTCGCGAGAAGCTCCCGCCGTGTTCTGCGAAGGCAGTCCTGCGCACGAGGTGAACTCCGTATTTGCGATGAGGTTCATGTCTGCCTCGTGGAACCACCGCCTGGTTGCCCGCTACGATCAGGAGGGAAAGGCGGTACTCGATCTGGACACCGGCACCCTCGGCCGCTGGAGCGGCAACGGAGACCACGACCGGCCCCCGCGCGAGATCGTGGTGGGGGAAGAGGCGGTCCAGTTGGCCGCCCGATTGTTCCCGGCTCCGATGCGAGAGGGACCCTCCGAGCTTCCTTTCCTCCAGCGTGAACCTAAGTCGATCACCCCGATTGAGGAACATCTTGCTGCGTGGGGGTACTCCTAGCGACCCTGTGGGCCGTCCCATCCGAGCGGTGGTAGAGGCACGCTAGTGATCGGGGGCGCCGCTGGTCCGAAGGTCTCTCGCTATCGAGGCTCCCCACCCCTCTTCGCCGATCGGAAGCTCCGAATGGCGTTCATCGTGGACAAATGTGAGCCATGGTTCACCGGCGGATACGAGCACCGCGTTCTCGCGCTCGCTCAGGGCCTCGCCGTGTCCCACGACGTCCGAGTGTACACATCGCTGCCGGTGGCCTCGGTCCAGCGGGAGGGTGTACAGTTCGTTCGGTGTTCGTCTCTGACCTTCCAAGCCCAGCACTCGGGCCAACGAAGTCTCCTCCACGGGCTCCGGTTCGCTCTCGCGCTCCGCCATCCGCCCCCAGGGCTCGTGGCCTGGAAGCCGGACCTCGTGATCGTTGAGGCGATCCCCTACCTCCACCTTCGGAGCGTCGATCGTTGGGCGAGGGAGTTGGGATGCGTTCTCGCCATCGATGTATGCGAGGCGTGGCTCGATTACCCCTACTGGCGGGGACCGCTCGGCTCCTCGATGACCCACGTGATCGCCCGCCTCCTGCGAAAGGGCGTCCGCGATTCGGATTGGGTGATCGCCATCTCGCGAGTGACGGCCCAGAGTCTTGAGAGGAACTTCGGCGCGGACCCCGGTCGGTTGAGCGTGATCCCTCTCGCCCCGGAGACTCCCGTCGCGTCCACCGGCCGCACCGCCGCGCCCGTCGCAGAGCCCCGGTTCGACTTCGCGTATGTGGGTCGAATGGTCCGGGAGAAACGGCCGGAGGACTTCATCGGCGCGCTAGGCCTCCTTCGAGCGCAGCACGGTTGGGTCGGTCGCGCGGTGCTGCTCGGCTCGGGTCCACGGCTCGAACCGAGCCGGAAGCTGGTTCGACGCCTTGGCCTGGAGTCCCAGGTGGAGCTCCCGGGTTTCGCCTCTCCCGCGTTCCGCAACGAGACCCTGCGGTCGAGTCGGGTCCTCGTCCTCCCCTCCGAGCGCGAGGGATTCTCGCTCGCCGCCCTCGAAGGACTCGCTCACGGCCTTCCCGCCGTTGTTGCCGTACCCAAGTACCCGGAAGTGTTCGGGGTTTCGGAGTTCGTGGACGACGGAGTCGAGGGACTCTACTACCCCGTGGGGGATCGCCAGAGGCTCGCCGACCAGCTCTCACGGCTGCTCGAGGACACGGAGCTCTGTCGAAGGCTCGGGATCGCAGGCAGGCTCCGAGCCGCCCAGTACCGTTGGGAGGAGATCGTCGATCGACTCGAGTCGGAGTTTCGGCGGGTGGCAGGGGTGGAGCCGGCCCCCGCCGCCACGTAGCTCCGGGAGGTTTCATGGGAGGGAGGCTCGCGGGATATCTCGGACGTTCCAGCTTCTACGAATCGGTCCTGGGCATCGACCGCGCCCGCCAGCGCGAGCATCTGCGAGAGTTTGCTCGGGGCAGCGAGCTGTTTCGCTCGCTCGCGAACCGCCTCGCGCAGGCGTACTCCGGCGACCCGGCTCGAATGGGGGCCGGGCTCAAGGGTGCGAGTCTCGCGGAGAGGCTCTTGACCGGCTGGGGGCCAAGCCTCGCGAACCAGGAGATCTATCTGCTCGTACGGAGCGCGCGCCCTCACGTCGTGGTAGAGACCGGCGTGGCCTCCGGACTCTCCTCGACGATCATTCTTGAGGCACTTCGGAGAAACGGCTCGGGGCGGCTCTACTCGATCGACCTCCCGAGCCGGAGCGCGGGAGGCTACCTCAACAGCGACGGCCGGCGCGAGCGCGTGTTCCTTCCGAAGGAGCTCGCACCGGGGTGGCTCGTTCCGGAGGAGCTCCGACCCAGTTGGGAGCTCCAGCTCGGACGGAGCGACGAGCTCCTCCCCGGGCTCCTCGCACGACTCGGCGAGGTCGGGCTCTTTTTCCACGACAGCGAGCACTCGATGGAAACGATGCGGTTCGAGTTTGAGGCGGCCTGGCCGCACCTCTGTGCGGGAGGGTTCCTCTACGCCGACGACGTGACCTGGAACTCAGCGTTCAGCACCTTTGCGACCGGCGTCGCCTTGGAGGCGGTCGGCGGGCTCACCCCCGGGCGGCGTGGCCTTCTACGGCGCCGCGTGCGGGCCTGAGCCGGCGGGACGCATCACCAGCACGTCCCCGCTCGTCGGGAACCGGGCGATCCGCTCCTCGAGCTTGAGCCCGCTCGACCGGACGAGCGAATCGAGCTCCGACTCCTCCCAGAAGACGTACGATTCCTGGCCGAGGAGCCTCCCGAACCCCCGCTCCCGCGCGCTCGTGGTCAGGAAGTACGCGATGAAACGTCCCCGAGGGGCGAGCGCGGCCGCTAGGAGTCCCGCGTACCGCCTCACCGCCGGCTTGGAAAGTCGCTCGAACGTGCCCGTGGAGAGGATGACGTCGTACGGGGGCTCGAGCGGAAGGTGGACCCCATCGTACGCTTCGAAACGCAGCTGACGGGCACCGTACCTCTCGGCGAGCCGACGGGCGCGGGTGATGTAGAACGGATTGACGTCAATCCCGAGCCCGCTCCCGACACGGGCACGGAGTCCGAGCAGGTTTCCGCCTAGGCCCGTTCCAAAGTCGAGGACGCGGGGAGCGTCGGTGAACCACCGCCCGAAGGGAGTCCATCGTGCCTCCATGCTCTGAACGTACTCCTGGATGCTACCCGCCGAACCGCCGGTCGCAAACAGCGCGGCAGCCTCGAGGAGCCCGCTCGCTCGCCAGAGGGCCGGGGAGGCGAGAAGCCGCGTTGCGGGGCGGAGAAGGCCGGTCTCGTGGAGTAGACGATAGGCCATCGCCTCGGCGTCTCTCATTCCTGCTCCGTCAGCTCGGCGCGTCGGTGGCCCCCCGTCGTGGCGCGGGGAACCGCGGGCCCCGGGTCCGGGGAGGGCGCCGCTTCTCGACCTCGCGGAGCCGAACGGGCAGTCCCCCACCTCCGGAAGAGCTCCTCGTCCGCCCGAACAGCGGCGAGCCGGAGGTTGAACCTGGTGCGGGCCCGCTCCCGGCAACCGCGCCCCCGCCGTCCGAGCTCGGGAGGATCCGATAGGAGCTCCCGGAGGCGACCGGCGAGCGCCGCCGGGGAGTGCTGGGGGACGACCATCGTGGGGTCTCCGATGATCTCGGGGAGCGCGCCGGACGAGGTTCCGAGGGCCGGAAGTCCGGCTTCCATCGCCTCAAGGACGCTCGTGGC
The DNA here is from genome assembly GCA_022750125.1 of Thermoplasmata archaeon. Taxonomy (GTDB): domain Archaea; phylum Thermoplasmatota; class Thermoplasmata; order Lutacidiplasmatales; family UBA184; genus JAKIVR01. The sequence goes on along the minus strand of JAKIWH010000003.1, from coordinate 18,024 downwards.
CGTCTGCTCCTCCCAGCGGATCCACGGTCCGAGGCGCAGGTCCTCGCTCGGATACACGAAGAGGTCCGCGGTGTCGAGGCGAACCTGCTTCTCCGTCTCGCTGAGCCGTCCCTCCACGAGGATTCTCGGATCGGCTCGTGCCGCAGCTCGTAGCTTTCCCTCGAGCGGTCCGTCGCCCACGAACCGAAACTCCGCGTGCACCGAGGCGAGCTCCCGGATCGCTGCCAGGAGGCTCAGCACCCCCTTGTTTCGACGAAGTCCGCCCACGAAGAGCGCCCGCAGGGGACCTGGTACCCGAGGAGCGCCTCGGGCCGGTACCGAGTCACGGACGTAGATGCCGGGGGGATTGAGCCAGAGCTTTTCGGGAGGGGCTCCGAACTCGCGAAGCGCATCCCGAGCGCGCTCGGTGTGGACGAGGAGGAGGTCGGCGTGCCGGACCGCGTCCTTCGCCCAGCGCCGAGCGAGCGGGTAGTGACCCCAGGCTCCGTCCGGTGCGCGGGTCGTTTCGTAGCTCACGACGAGGTGGAAGAATCTGGACCTGTGGGGAGTCTTCGTCACTTGGTGGGTTAGAGCGCTGAAGAGTTCGTACGTCGCGACAAGGTCGGGCTCGGTCCTGTCGATCAGTGTTTCGAGGTCGGGGAGTCCCCCGGCGACGGTCGCGTTGAACGGGGCGAGACCGGGGACGCGGCGGTACCGTGCGGGAAGGATGAGCGCGGGAGGGGTCGTAAACTGCTCACGGGACGAATCCTCGGGCACCACGAAGGTCGTGTCGAACCGAGGCAGCAGTGCGAGGAGCTCACGGTCCGCGTAGTGGGGGAGGCCCGCAGGGTACAGGACGAGAAGTCGTGGCTTGGATCCGCTTCCGTCCCTCAACGGAGCCGCCTCCGGACGAGGGGGACGAGCCACTGGTACACGCCGATCGAGGCGGGGACGAGCAGTCCCAGCACGAGCGAGACCGTGTAGAGCGTCTGCGGAAGGAAGGTGATGTCGAAGCTCGCCGTCACGGCACCCGGCGCGAGCTCGACCAGGAAACCATCGAGGGCGCCGTCGAGGCGCACCTGGCTCCACGAAACGATCCCGTGCAGGTTCTCCAGTTGCCAGCCGCCGAAGTACGTCTGCGCGAGCTCGACCAGCACCTCCAGCTTCGGGGAGCTCGGGTCGGTCGTCGAGAGGCGGACCTTGAAGTTCGTCGGCGAGGGATAGCTGTAGGTGAGGCTCACGTTCCGATCGAAGCTCGCTGGAGGCCCTGCGAGACTCGCGGCGTCGAGCGGAAGTCCTCCCGGTACGGCTGCCGCGAACGGGATCCCCATGAGCGAAGGAAGCGGTCCGGTCGGCGGGCTACCGTCGACGAGGTATGGACTGGCTTCCGCGGAACCGAGGAGCAGCGTCTGGGTGCCGGGCCAGGCTTCCGGTGATAGGCCGCGGACGCCGCTCCCGTTGGGGGAAACGTAGAACAGCTCGAAGAGGAGGTGGTTTACGAACGGGCTCGCGCCTGGGAGCAGCGTTGAGAGCACCTCGGTGAAGCGGAGCCAGCTCCCGTTCGAGTCGTAGTGGCGCGTCCCGTAGGTCGGGGTCAGGAGCGGATCTCCTTCCCCCGCCGTGCTCCCTACCCCGCCGAGGAAGAAGGTGTCGCGAGCGAAGCTGCTGGAGGAGAGGGAGGAGAGATTCCTGTCCGGCACGACCGCGACCGCGAATGCTGTGTCCCGAGCACTCGTAAGGTTGAGCGTGAGAAACGGCGTGCGGCTAACGTTCACGCCGAGGGAATTGGCGGAGAAGTACGTCGGCGGCCCGTAAGGAGCGAAGGGGGGACCGAGCGGGTGCGAGGACCAGTTCGACTTGGCGGAGGGACCGAAGACCATCCCAACCGAACCGTTCACCCCGGTCTCAAAGAGCGTGTGCGGCGGAGCTAGGGAGCTGTTCGTCCGAAGCCCGACGGTAACTGCGGGAAGGAGGTCGACCGGACTCGTCCCGGAAGCCCATCCCCCCGCGAACGGGTCTGCAGGGAGCAGGGCCGGCCCGAGGAACAGATTGGTTCCGAGCTCGAGGCTCGAGATCTGGACGGATTGGCTCCCGGGCCAAGCGGCAACCGGAGCACCGCGGTTTCCGGAGCCGTCCGGATTCACGGGCCAGAGGGTGATCGCGAGGAAGTGGATGGTGGGGTTCGACACTCCACGTAGCGTCGCGGCGAGGTCGTCGGAGAGCAGCGTGAAATGGCCCGGACTCACGAAGTGGTTGGCCCCGTAGGCCGGTACGAGCGCCGCGTCGCCGGTTCCGAGGTTGTCGGCAGGGGCGCCCACCGAATACGTGGCCGCGTACACCGATCCAAGCGGAAGTCCCGTGAGCGTGGGAGCGACGATCAGGGAAACGGAGATCGCCGTAGCCGCGTTCGTCGAGAAGTTGAGTAGGAGCGTGTCGCCGGCGGAAACATTCAGGTCGAGCGGGTAGCCGTTCACGAGGGTGATCGGACCCGGCAGCGGCGGAGCCTGCTCTGCGTCCGAAGCGGCGATCCGAATCTTGTCCCCGGGAGCCGCCGTGAAGTTGATACCGTTCTGCCAGCGGGCGGCGACCGGCGGAAACGGAACCGAGGTGGTCACGATTCGTGTTGCGTTGAAGTAGGCTCGGGTGAGGTCCAGGCTCGGCTGGACCTCGGCCTGGACGAGCCCCGCTTCGGAGACCGTCGAGTCGACGAGGGAGACAAGTCCCCGCGGGGAGGCGACGCCGTAGACGTAGTCGGGGCCAAAGGTCGCCGCGAGGCTCAGGTTCACCGAGGCGTTCAACGACCCGAGCAGCGCCGCGTAGTTCGGAGGCGTGCTCTGTCCGAACGGGAAGTTTCCTCCGACGTCCCCCTCAACGACGAGGTAGGCGACGCCCAGCCGGGCGAGGAGAGTGCCGAATCCGGCCGAACGAGGATTGCCGTTGTCGAGGGTCGAGTACGCGAGAGTGAGCAGGGAGTTGTTGGTGGCCACAAACCCCTCCCGGTAGTTGTCGATCAGGAGCTCCCCGGGGAGCAGGGAAGGAAGCACGTCGTAGCCGTCGTACCCGTGGGTCCAATTCTGCTCGAGGAACCCCCCAGGGTACAGCATGGCTACTCGACCGTCGAGGTGCCCGCGAAGGAAGGAGGCAACCGAGGCCTCGTACGGGGCCACCTCCATGCGGGCCTGGTACGGCGCAACGGGAACGGCGTCTCCCGCCCAGGCGCCCGGAGCGAGCGTTGCGGCCGGAACAAGCAGTAGGAGGCCGATCAGCACTGGACCGAGAAGACGTGGCGCCCGGGACCGGAGCGCGCGGATCGAGCGGTGTGTCGGCGGCGACGCCGCGACTTCGCCGACGGGCCGATCAAGTTGACCGCGCAGCCATCCGTAGCAGGAACTCGCACCGAGACACATCGCGCAGACCCAAAACTCCTCGAAGGCGAGCCCGAACGCCACGAACGGCGTCCGGAGCGACGTGAGGAGGAGCGGCGACTGGAACAGGAAGCCGAAGACTACGGGGTAGAACGGCGAGTTCACCCCGGTGACGAAGAGCGCAAGGAAGAGCATGAGTCCCGTCGCGAGCGTGAGCGCAAGGTGCTCGCGACGTTTCCAGAGCAGGAGGCCACCCGCGAGCACACCCAGGAAGAGGACGGAGAGGGGAACGCCGAGGTCGGCGTGGATCGCCGAAGTGAGCCCGAAGTGGCCCGCGTTGTAGAGCGGGTAGCCGAGCTGTCCTTCGAGGAGGCCTACGAGGTCGATACCGCTCGTACTGCTTACGAAGATCGCATGGCTGTCGATGGCGACCGACTGGGTCGTGACGTACGCCGGCGCGATGGTGGCGAACTCGGCAGAGGGAAGGAGCCACCAGAGCGAGGTGAGAGCGACGAGAGCCGCGAGCAGAACCTCGAACCGGAGCCACGGGCCGACCCTGAATTTCGCGCGCCCAGCCGCGATCACCGCGAGGGCCGGGAGGGTGAATACGAGAAAGAGGAGCGAGAGGTTGAACGGAATGTTCACGCTAAACGCAAGGGTCGAAGCGACGGCCAGCAGTACGAGCCGGCCCCGCGGCTGGGGATGCTGACCAAGCACGTCGGAAAGGGCTGCTGTCGCGTAGTAGAGGAGGACCGACCCCGCCGCAAGAAGGAGGAATCCATCCGGCAGGAAGTCCCACCAGTAGACGGTTTGAACGTAGAAGCTGGTCACGAGGAGAAGCGCGCCGACAACGGCGAGGAGCTGTCGAAGCTCCGGCTCGACCTGCCGAAGAACATACCGAGCCAGCAGCCGGTAAGTGAAGTAGAGGGCCACCGTCAGGAGGAGAACCAGGAGCAGGATCTCCTGAACTCCGGACGGCGCTCCTAGCAGCTGTAACCCCGCTGCGAAGGTGGTGCTAGGTATCGCGATCGGCCCGAGTAGGTTGAGGTAGCCCAACCGGTCGGGTCCCCAGGCGTAGACGAGAGAGCGGAGCTGGCCGCTCGGGTCCTGCGGCCAGGAGTTATCGATGAAGTGTACCGTGAAGAGTCCCCGGAAGTTCACCAGGGTGATGAACGTCGCGACCGCGGCGAACCCGAGAAAGACGCGACCTTCGCGGGTCTGTAGCCAACCGCCGGCTCTCCGGGCCGCCCGTCGGGCTAGCGCGAGGAGCTGACGGCCGAACGCGAGGACCCGAGGTTCGACCGGCGGGCTGGGTTCTCGCGTATCGGCCGAGTTGGGAGCATCCATGCCTGTCGTTCGCCCCGGTTACCCAGAGTTGTAGCCTATCGCGAACGGGACGGCCTTGAGGAGCAGGGCGGGGATCGCGGCGGCGCGGATCCCGAGCGACCCCCCTCGTTTCCCGCGGCGATTGACGAGGCCCTCCCACTGAGTCCCTCGATAGACTTGCGCGGAGATCCCGTAGCCCCGCCACTTCCGCAAGTAGGCGAGGAGCGGAGCTTCGACATGCCGGAGGGCGCGAGGCACGTAGCCGACCTCCTCAGGCTGTAAGCCTGTGTGAAGGTAGATGAGGCTGTCCTCCGAGTACGGTGCGGGCTCGATCTCAACGAGCTCTGCTGGAATCGCTCGTAACGCCCGGAGGAGGAGATCCCGTCGAAAGAACCGGGGGCGGATCGAGCCTCGCAGCGGGTCGAGGTTCGCTTGCCAGCTCCCCTCGATCCCGCGGCGGTCGATCTCGTTGAGCCACGCAACCACTCCAGAACCCGTGCTCTGCTCGCCGAGCGCGACGGCGGGTCGTCCCGTGGCAAGTGCCTGCTCGACCGCGCGCGGGTCGAGCAGCTGGTCGGCGTCGAGGCTCAGAACGTAGTCGCCCTTCGAGGCCTCTGCGCCGAGGAGACGTCCCATCGTCATACCGCAGCGCCGACTGATCAGTCGGGCTCGCGTGCAGGCGATCCTCGGCGTCTCATCCGTGGAGAGGCTGTCCACGACGATGATCTCGCTGATCGGATGAGTCTGCTCCGCGAGGGAGGCTAGGCAGCCGAGGAGTGTACGACCCGCGTTCTTGGTGGGGATCACGGCGCTGACGGAACGCCCCGCGGGACCCGCGGCCGCTCCTTTGCGCGCGGCGTCCGGGTCCCCCACGGTCCTTACGACGAGCCAAGGTCCGATAAACCGTGCGTACGGGCCGAATCAGGACTCGGAGCGCGACGCGAGCCCTCCGCCAGTTTCCCGTCGCGCCCACCCATTATGTACGCCCACCGACCGCTTCCAAGCGTCAGGCACCCAAGAGTCCACACGTGAGTTCCAGTGATGCCCGAACCTCCGCGGCCAGTACACGACCACGCCCACCTCGTGCGTAGACTACTAGAATCGAACTGGGAGGAACTCGCGTTCTCGCAGCTCCCCTCCCAACTCGAGCGCCCCAACTCGCGAGAACCCGGAGCTCAAGTTCCGCTTTTTGTGAACTTCCCCGACGAGCCCATGCAGGGGACCATCGGCCGTCGCACCGCGAGCCTGGTGGACGTGGTGCCCACGGCTCTGGCCGAGGTTGGCCTCGAGGCGGAACCGGACCTCGTTGGCGTCTCGCTCCGGCGCCTCGTGAACGAGCCGCGCCGCGGGCAACCCCGGTTCATTCGGCAGCGCCGGCCTCGAGCGGTGGGGATGATCCACCCCTCGTCCCGCCCCTCCCCGAGTCCACGGTCGCCGGTCCTCCTGTCGACGGAGGGCAAGGTTCCTCGCCGCGAGTTTGTCTTGCCACCGACCAACGGGCGGCGACTGCGCCCGGTGATGAGCTGGTAAGCAAACCGCGCTCGCCCGGACTCTCATATTCCCCTCCCCCCTCCCACTCGCATGGCGCAACCCACCGTTCCGTTGCGGAAGCTCTCTCGGAGCGAGGAGGCCGTCATCCTTCGGAAGGGGACCGAGCCGGCGTTCTCGGGAGAGTACGACCACCAGTTTCGTCCAGGTCTCTACGTGTGCAAGCGGTGCGATGCCCCGCTCTTCCGGTCCGAAGCGAAGTTCGACTCTGGCTGTGGCTGGCCCAGCTTTGACGATGAGCTTCCAGGCGCTGTCCGGCGTCTGGCGGACGCCGACGGGCACCGGGTCGAGATTCAATGTGCCCGCTGCGGCGCCCATCTTGGCCACGTCTTCGAGGGCGAGCGAATGACGCCCAAGAACACGCGCCACTGCGTAAACTCGATCTCGATGGTGTTCCGCCCCGATTCAGCGCCGGCAACGGGCAGCGCTGAATCAGCGAGTGCCTAGCACCGCCCGGCGACGGGCTACGCGCGCCTCCCCAGGCGCAACATTCAGGTAAGCTACCGAGAGGCGCTGGGCGCGGCAGTGGTTGCGGGCGCAGAGGCACGCAGCGAGAACCGCGAGAGATCCACGAGCCCAAGGAAAAGCATCAGGATTCCCAAAAATTCAGCATAGTAGAGCGCCACCGGGAAGGAGGCGATGTAGAAGGCACCGCCCGCGCCGAGGATGGAGGCCCCAGCGACCATCATCAGCCCTCGGGCATGGAAGTGGCGACGGAGGTGAAGCACCGAGGCCGTGAGCAACACCACCGTCGCGGGCACCGTCACGAGGGAAGAGAGGAGGAGCAGCAGGAGAGGCGGATTGCCTGAGATCACTCCGCTCCGAACGATCGACACAGGTACCGGAGTAGTGAAACTCACGAAACCGACGATCGCGCAGCCCGCGAGGATGAATGCGGAGTAGACGTCCTCGAATCGCCCCGGCCTCAGCGACGCGGCGGATCCCAGCGACAGGATCCCCACGATCGCCGCGGAGAAGAACACGTACGCTTGCAGCATCGGCGTGTTCACAATCCCCACGTACGCGAGAACCTCAATGGCAACGGCCGCCGTGCCAAGGCCGAGTCCGCTGCCAAACATGAGCTGGTGGCGAGAGCGGACCTTGGCAGCGCGAACTAGCCCACGGATAGATAGGAATCCCAGGACGGCGCAGAGAAGAAGCAAGGAAAGCGCGATGCCAGCGTTCTCAGGTTCCATCCGGTGGCAGGGAGCCTGGGAGCGTAATCCTCCCTGCGTACGAAGGGTACGAACTTTTCTTGCGTCCGGGGCGTCTTCGTGCTCCTACGACCCCAAGCCGGGAGTCGACTCGCGTTGCGAAATTGGTCCGCCCATCCCGGACCACCTGGGCGAGGTGCTAGGCTGCCCTGAGCCAGGAGGCGAAGGGAACAAGGCTCCGATAGAGGGCTTCCCCGCGCTCGGTCAGCGCGTACGCCCCTGTCGCGCGCCCGTCGGTCGAGATTCGGACTCGAGCGACCAAGTGCTCTCGCTCCAACGAACGGAGCGTGGAGGTGAGTGTGGCTGGGCTAACGGCTGGGAGCGACCTCTGTATCGGCGCGAACCTGAGGGCGCCGTGATGCCCCAAGAGAGTGACTACGCAGACCGCCCATTTCTTGCCCACCACGTCGACCAGGCCGGCCGGAGGGCAGGGGCAGACCAGCGATAGCCCCCGGGGCATGCTTTCTCCGTACGTAGCGGTCGCTTAAGAGCACTTCAGACTTTGAAGTGAGTAGCATGCCTGCCAGCTCCGGGGGGATGGCTCCGCACTCCGGAACCGTACTCCCCAGGAGCGGCGACCCGAGGGAGTGAGGCGCGCGCATGAACGAACGGACGGTGCTGTTCGTTTGCGTCGAGAACGCGGGCCGATCCCTAATGGCGGAAGCAATCTTCAACGCCCATCCAGCGCCCGGCTGGCGGGCGACGTCGGGGGGAACTCGGCCGGCGACGGAACCGCACCCTCGGACCAGAACGCTTCTGGCCGAAATCGGGCTGACCCTACCGGCCCACGCGCCCCAACTCGCCACCCCGGAGATGATCGAAGCGGCTACCGTCCGGATCTCGATGGGCTGCCTGGACGACGCGAGCTGCCCCGCGAACCTCAAGGCCCTGAAAATGAGCGACTGGGAGCTGCCTGACCCGGCCCGACTCGATGATGCCGGGGCGCGTGGAGTCCGGGACGAGATTCGGAGCAGGATGCAGGTACTGAGAACGGAGCTCGTGTTGAGGGATCGCCGACTTAGGGCTCTCGAACTCCGCACCCAGTGAGAGCGGGTCTACTCGGCCGCTGCTTGGCGGAGGCCGCGGGCACCGCGCTCCTCGTGGGAATCGGGACCGGGTCCATCGTGTGGGGAGCCCGAGCCGGGGGTCTGCCGCAGTGGGAGTTGGCCGCGGCATGGTTCCTCGCGGTACTGCTGCCGATACTGCTCTTCATCCATGTCTCCGGTGCCCATCTAAATCCCGCCGTCACGCTCGCTCTCGCCGCGAGCGGACGGGTCGCTTGGCGGGAGGCCCCTGCCTATCTCGCGGGCCAACTCTCGGGAGCCTTTCTCGGCAGCGCGACGGTCCTCGGACTTCTCGGTCGTACGGATCGCCTCGGCGCCACAGTTCCTTCCGACGGTGGGGTCGCGCTGGCCTTCGGGTTAGAACTCGGTTTCACCGCCGCCCTAGTGGGGTCGGTGTTCATCCTTTCGGACGAAGGTGAAGGGCGACACCGATGGAGAGTGAGCCTTCCCCCCCTCGTGGTCGGGGTCTCCACCTTCCTCATCGGACCGTTAACCGGTAGCTCCCTGAACCCTGTTCGAACGCTGGCGCCGGCGGTGCTCTCCGGCACCTACACTGGGCTCTGGGTGTACCTGCTTGCGGTCCCGCTCGGGGCGCTTGTCGTTGCGCGCGCATGGAGACCAACGGCAGTGGATCGCCTCGATAGGGGGCCGGGCCGGGTCGAGGTCACTACCTAGTGGCTCGTCTAGGAAGGAAGCGTGGGTTCTTTCCGACTCCAAAGGCGGGTGCCGGCGTGGGCTCCCAACCCCAGCACCGTGCATCGGGTCCGGGGGATCTCGGGCGAGGAAGGCAACCGACTCCGGACCGCGGCCCGTCCTTCGAAAGAGCTCGTCGAACTGAAACGGGCGCAGGTAAACCTCGCCTCCGCCCAGCGGCCCACCGTCAGGAGGCTATCCACCCGTACCAGCGGCCGATCTCCATCTCGAGGTTAACGGGGCGAGGCTAGCCGAACGACAACAACGGACGCGGAGCGAGTGCTCAAGTCCGGCTCACGGTGACGGGGGGCACCCCTCACCCTACGAGTTCCTCGCTGACCGGGGGAACTCTCGCGGAAGTGGGAGTCGGGGCAGTCGGACTCGCGGTTATCGCGGTAGGCGCCGTAGTTTGGCACTGGCGTCGTAGTCGGAGCCATGCCGAAAAGCCCCTCTGAGCGAAGACGTTCAGGCGACTTTTTTCGTGGCCTTCTTGGGGCCAGTGCCCTTGGGCGGCAGGCTCGAGGCGAACTCGAACGATTTCTGCACCCAGGCTCCCGCCGCCCGCGGTTTGGCGAGGAGGGTGGCGGGGAGGACAGCGTACCCGCGCATCGCTCTCCCAGGCATCGGTTCGAAGAACCGGACCCCTGGGTGTTTCCCAAGCTCTGCGAGCGCAGGCTCGGAGAGCCGGACGAACACCTGCTCGCCGAAGACTCCCATGAACATGTTGCCCCTCACGAAGGCCGCCGGGTGACCGAACACCTTCTTGACGATCACATCGGGCCTCCTGGGCCGCAGCGCTTCGAACTTCGCGATCGCTGCGGGATCGGCCCCAGGCATCTTCATCGCCGGCATCGAAGAGGGCACCTTGCGAGGGCTTTTCAACTCATCTTCCCGGACCGTTCGGGTCGACGAGTTCTTCTAGGGGGAGAGAGAAGTACTCTCGGGGAGAGCTCTCGGATCCGGGTGATGTTGCCAAAGGAGCGAGGTCCGTCGCCAGCGCCCGCGTTCAAGCTCGCGGTGGTGTCGCCCGAGCCGAGCTTCCTTCTCCTTCGGGCGGACTATCCACGGATTCGGCCGGTGGCCGTCTTCGACCGCTGGACCCGGCCGGAGCTCCTAACCCGCTGGTGGCCCCCGGTAGCAGAACTCGATCTTCGCGTAGGTGGGAGGTACCGATTTTCGTGGCCCGAGGGGGGATGGGAGCTCGAAGGCGAGTATCTCTCTCTCGTTCCCTCGACGGAGATTGCCTTCAGCTGGCGGTGGAAGCATGAGCCAAACCTAGTGTGCGTCGTCAAGGTCACGATCGAGCCGCGGGAGGCGAGGGGTGCGACGTTGTTCGTTCGCCAGGGTCCCTACGCGGACTCTCCCCAAGGGGTGGAGCAGCGCCAAGGCCACCTCGACAGCTGGGAATTCTTCCTGCCCCGAATCGCGGAAAGCCCTGGTGCGTCGGGATCGGGTGATTCTCGGCGGATCGTCTCCCCTACCGCATCGGCCGGCGGCACCACGCCCTGAAAGTACGCTTGTCGGGACACCGCGCATCGCTGCACGGGTCTCTCCGAGCCGTCCCGGGGGCCGCGGTAGCAATCCTTCGGGGCGAAGTTATCCCGGCAGAACTGGTGGCAACGTCAGCCGGCGCCCCCGCAAGCCTGCTCGGCGCCTGAGTCACCGAACCGTTATCCGTTCGGGCTCTGTCTCATCTCAAGTTCCGAGGCTGTGGCCAGTGTGACTCGGATCGGGTTCATGATGTCAGCGACGCTCCGGCGCCTTCATCCTCAGCCACCGAAGGAGCGCGTTCGATCTGAGAAGGCTAGCGCCGGCGGGTCCACGTTCAAGGTGGATCGTGGCGCGTGGACGCGGGGGTTCTGCGTCCTCCGAATCCTACACGGTCCGGGCGTCGGCGTCTTAGATCGGGCCGCGCTCGTCCGCGACGCAGTGCGGGGCGAACCGTGAGCGACGCCGACCAACGTGTCGTCGACACCCTCCGCTTCCTTTCTGTCGACATGGTGGAGAAGGCGAAATCGGGCCACCCGGGGCTTCCGCTCGGCGCAGCACCGATGGCGTACGTGCTCTGGGACCGATTCCTCCGATTCAACCCGCAGAATCCCCAGTGGGCCAACCGCGACAGGTTCGTCCTCTCCGCGGGCCACGGGTCCGCGCTCCTCTACTCCCTCCTCCACCTCTCCGGCTACGACCTTCCGCTCGACGAACTCGAGCGATTCCGTCAGTTCGGGAGCCGGACGCCCGGTCACCCCGAACATGGCCTGACCGCCGGGGTGGAAGCTACGACCGGCCCGCTCGGCCAGGGGTTCGCGATGGGGATCGGGATGGCGCTCGCGGAGCGGTATCTCGAGAGCCGTTTCAATCGCGCGGGTTACCCGGTCGTCGATCACTGGACGTACGGCCTCTGCTCCGACGGGGACCTCATGGAGGGGATCAGCTCGGAGGCCGCCTCCTTCGCGGGCACGCTCAAGGTGGGCAAGCTCGTGTACCTCTACGACGACAACCACGTCTCGCTCGAGGGCCCGACGCGATGGTCGTTCACGGAAGACGTAGGGAAGAGGTTCGAGGCGTACGGCTGGCGGGTCTCGCACGTCGAGGACGGCAACGACCTTGGGGCTCTCGAAGCGGCGCTGCGGACCGCCCGGCAGCACCCCGACCGTCCTCAGCTGATTCGGGTCCGGACTCATATCGGCTACGGCAGCCCGAAACAGGACACGAAGGACGCGCACGGGGAGCCGCTCGGCCCAGACGCGACCCGGGCCACGAAGGAGAAACTAGGGTGGCCCGTGGCACCTCCGTTCCTGATCCCTCCCGAGGCGGAGGCGTATCGGGCCCGGTGCCGAGAGCGGGGAACGGCCGCCGAAGGAGGCTGGCGGGAGCTCTGGCTTCGGTACGCGGCCGAGTACCCCGAGCCCGCTCAAGAACTCGCGCGGCTCCTGGACGGACGGCTCCCCGAGCGATGGGACGCCTCGCTTCCCACGTTCCCGGCAGGTTCCCCCGAGCTTGCGACCCGGGACGCATCGGCGAAAGTGATGCAGGCGATCGCCGCGAGCCTTCCTGGGTTCCTAGGGGGCTCCGCCGACCTCACGCCCTCCACGAAAACCCACCTCGAGGGGGTCGGGGATTTCTCTTTCGAGGGGGAGTGCGGTCGGAACCTCCACTTTGGGGTCCGGGAGAACGCGAT
>JAKIWH010000003.1:0-5644 GCA_022750125.1 Thermoplasmata archaeon | reverse complement strand
GTGCTGAACGGACTCGCGCTCCACGGGGGCGTTCTGCCGTTCGGAGCCACCTTCCTCATCTTCTCCGATTACGCACGGCCGGCGATCCGGCTCGCCGCGCTGATGGGCACGCACCTTGTGATCGTCTTCACGCACGACAGCATCGGGCTCGGCGAAGACGGGCCGTCCCACCAGCCGGTGGAGCAGCTTCCGAGCTTGCGGGCGATCCCGCACCTCACGGTGCTCCGCCCCGCCGACGCCAACGAAACTACCGAAGCATGGCGGGTCGCCGTCGCCCGCCCCGGACCGGTGGCCCTCCTCCTCACCCGTCAGAAGCTCCCGGTGCTCGATCGAGGCTCGGTTCCGCTGGAGGCCGGGGTCGCGCGCGGTGCCTACGTCGCGCGTCGATCGGGGACAGCTCCCCCGCAAGTCCTCCTCGCGGCGAGCGGCTCCGAGGTATCGCTCTGCCTCGCGGCACAGCAGCTCCTCACGGAGCAAGGGAGGAGCTCGTGGGTGGTGTCGATGCCCTCGTGGGAGCTCTTCGCGGAGCAACCCGACAGCTACCGCGCGGGAGTGTTCCCGGCAGGCGTGCCCGTGGTCGGGGTAGAAGCGGCCCGACCGTTCGGGTGGGAACGGTTCGTGGGCAGTTCGGGCAGGGTCATCGGCCTCGACCGTTTCGGTGCCTCGGCACCGGGAAAGGTGGTTCTCGAGAAGCTCGGCTTTACGCCGGAGAAAGTCGTCGACGCCGCGCTCGAGGTCAGCGGCCGGTCGGGAGGCGGCTAGCGTGGTCGCCGAGGCATCCCAGGAGACGATCCGGGGGCACCTCCCCGAGGGCTGGATCCTGGGCGCCGCGCAGGAAGCGACCCTTCTCCGTCTCGCGAAGTGGGACGCCTCGGGTGCTGCGGGGGCCATCTGGAGGAAGGAGCCAGGGTTCTGGCCCGCCGCCGATCCGAAGGAGGTGCCGGCGCGCCTCGGCTGGCTCTCGCTCCCCGAAAGCATGGGCGCCCGCCTCGACGGGATCACCACCTTCGCGAACGAGGTGAAATCCGGACCGTACGACCGGGTCCTCCTGCTCGGCATGGGGGGCTCGAGCCTGGCTTCGTCGGTCTTCGCCAACACCTGGGGACGGATGCCAGGCTTTCCGGAACTCGAAATCCTGGACAGCACCCACCCCGCCGCTGTCCGGCACGCCGCACGTGAGGCACCCGACCAACGGACGCTCTTCATCGTCTCGAGCAAATCGGGGACGACGCTCGAGCCGAACTCACTGTTCGAGTATTTCTGGACGCGACTTTCCGAGGGCGGAGCCTCCCCCGGACCGAATTTTGTGGCCATCACCGATCCCGGCACCCCCCTCGAGCAGCTCGCGAAGGCGCACTCCTTCCGACGCCTCTTCTCCTCCCCCGTGGATGTCGGCGGCCGCTACAGCGCTCTCACCGAGTTTGGCCTTATCCCTGCCGCGCTCGCGGGGATCGACGTTCGCCGCGTCGTGCAGCGCGCGCGGGAGATGGCCGAGGAGTCCTCCCCTGCCGTCACCGCGTCGCACAATCCTGGGCTTATCCTGGGAGCCGCGCTCGGGGAGCTCGCGCGTTCGGGGCGGAACAAGGTGACCTTTGTCACAACCCCCGCGCTCTCGGCCTTCCCTTCGTGGGCGGAGCAACTCATCGCTGAAAGCACCGGGAAGCGCGGGACCGGCATTGTGCCGGTGGCGGGGGAGGTCGCCCCCTTCGAGCCGACGAACTCGGGGGACCGGGTCCTGGTCGAGCTGCGACTGCGGGGCGAGGACACGTCGGGACTCGACACCGGGACCGCGAAGGCCGTCGAAGCGGGGATGCCGGTGTTGCGATTCACGCTCGACGAGCTCGACGACCTGGGTGCCGAGTTCTTCCGCTGGGAGCTCGGCGTCGCAGCGGCCGGGGCGATCTTGGAGATCGACCCGTTCGACCAACCGGACGTGGAACGCGCCAAGGAGTTCGCACGCCGCGCGATGACCCGGGACCCTCGCGGGGGAGGGCCCGAGGTTCCGCTCGAGCGGGTCGATCGCCCCACGGAGGTCGCCCCAGCATTTGCTCAGTGGCTCAACCTCGCGAACGTCGGCGACTACCTCGCCATCCAGGCGTTCCTCGCCCCGAGCGAGGAGCTCGACCTCCACCTCCTCGAATTAAGGACCGCGCTCCGGCGCAAGCTACGCATCTCCACGACGCTCGGCTACGGCCCGAGGTTCCTGCACTCCACGGGCCAGCTGCACAAGGGCGGGCCCCCGACGGGGCTCTTCCTGCAGCTCGTCGACGAGCCGCGGGCCGACGTCGAGCTCCCCGGAGGACGAGGGAGCTTCGAAGGGATCCTTCGAGCCCAGGCCGCGGGGGACGCCGAGGCGCTTCGGGAGAAGCACCGCCGCCTCCTGCGCGTGCAACTCGGGCACGATGCGGTGGCGGGGCTACGGCTCCTGACGGCCCTGGTCGCGGCCTAACCCGGTTCTTGCGAGGAACGGAGGAAAGGAATGGAACTCGGGATGGTCGGTCTCGGCCGGATGGGACTCAACATGTCGACACGACTCGTGCAGGCGGGCCACCGGGTGGTGGGCTACGCGCGGCGCAAGGAGATCGTCGACCAGGCGGCGACGCTCGGGATCACGCCCGCCTACACGCTGGAAGAGCTCGTGGCGGCGCTCGCCCCGCCTCGGGCCGTCTGGCTCATGGTTCCCGCCGGTGCCCCCACGGAGGAGGCGGTCGTTTCTACCCTCGCGCTCCTCTCCCCCGGGGATACGATGCTCGACGGCGGGAACTCGTACTACAAGGACACCCTCCGTCACGCGGAGCTCGCCCGGGCGAGGGGGATCCACTTCGTCGATGTCGGGACAAGCGGTGGCATCTGGGGCCTCAAGGAAGGGTACTCGCTCATGGTGGGCGGCGAACCCGAGGATGTTGCCAAGCTTCGACCGCTGTTCGAGGCGCTCGCCCCTGCGCCCAACGCCGGATGGGGCCGCGTGGGGGCGACCGGCACTGGTCACTTCGTGAAGATGGTCCACAACGGGATCGAGTACGGGCTCATGGAGGCGTACGCCGAGGGGTTCGCCATCCTCGCGGCGAAGGAGGAGTTCGGGCTCGACCTCGCCCAGATCTCGAACATCTGGCGGCAGGGGAGCGTCGTCCGCTCGTGGCTCCTCGACCTCGCGGCCGAGGCGCTCAAGGACCCGGCGGCGCTCGCCCAGATCGCCCCCGTCGTCCAGGACTCGGGGGAGGGACGGTGGACCGCCGTCGAGTCGCTTGATCTCAACGTCTCCGCGCCCGTGATCCTCCTCGCCCTCGAACGGCGGATCCGCTCCCGCGAGAAGGATCCGCTCGTGGAGAAGATGCTCTCGGCGCTCCGCCAACAGTTCGGTGGCCACGCCATCACCAAGGAGTGAGCGCGGGATGGCCCGTGGCCCGGCCGAGCCCCAGCTGTTCCTCGTATTCGGGGCGACCGGCGACCTCATGCAGCGCAAGCTGCTCCCGAGCCTGTACGCCGTCGCGGCGGGGTTGCGCGGAGGCCCCAAGTCGTTCCGCCTCCTGGGCTGCGCCCGCCAACCGCTGACCGACGCCGCCTACCGGGCGCTCTGCCTCCGTTCGCTCCTCGCGGCCAAAGCCGCGCCGCGGGCCGCCGCGAAGCGGTGGCTCGACCACAGCGTGAGCTACCATGCGCTCGGCGACGGCGGTCCGGAAGAGTATGCGGGACTTCGCGCCGAGGTCGAGGCGCTCGAGAAGCGAACGGGCCTTCCCGGGAACCGGGTGTACTACCTCGCGCTTCCCGAGGACGCGATCGCGCCGACGGTGTACGGACTCGGGGAGTCGGGGCTCCACGAGTCGCTCGGCTGGACCCGTCTTGTCGTCGAGAAGCCGTTCGGCAGCGACCACGCGAGCGCGGTGAAGTTGAACCGCCTCATCCACCGCTACTTTCCCGAGCGCGAGGTGTACCGCATCGACCACTACCTCGGCAAGGAGACCGTCCAGAACCTCCTCGTGTTCCGGTTCGCCAATATGTTGTTCGAATCGGTCTGGAACCGGGACCGGGTCGACCACGTCGAGATCACCGTGGCGGAGGACCTGGGCGTCGAGCACCGTGCGGGGTACTACGACCGGGTCGGGGCGCTCCGGGACATGGTCCAGAGCCACCTGCTGCAACTGCTCACCCTGACGGCGATGGAGGTGCCCTCGAGCCTCGATGCGGAACAGATCCGGAACGAGAAGGTGAAGGTACTCCGTTCGCTCGAACCGATCCGTCCCGAGGACGTCGTCCTGGGACAGTATGCGGCGGGCCGGATCGACAACGAGCCTGTACCAGGCTATCGCGAGGAGCCCGGCGTCGACCCGCGTTCGCGGACCGAGACGTTCGTCGCCCTCGCTCTTCAGGTCCACAGCTGGCGCTGGCACGGGACCCCGTTCTTCCTGCGGACCGGCAAGCGGCTCGGCGGAAAGGTCACGCAGATCGTGGTTCGCTTCCGGGAGCCTCCGGTCTGGTTCTTCCCGGAACGGTCGACCGCCGACATCCACGCGAACCGCCTCACGATCACGCTCCAGCCCGACGAGGGGTTCACGCTCTCCATCGAGCTCAAGAAGCCGGGGGACGAGATTGCCCTCGTCACCCAGCGGCTGCATTTCCAGTACGCGGAGGCGTTCGGGCCGCTCGCGGATGCCTATCAGACCCTGCTTTCCGACATCCTGGAGGGAGACCAGACGCTCTTTGTGCGCGCGGACGAGGTCGAGGAGGCGTGGAAGGTGCTGAACCCCGTCCTCTCCCGCAAAGCTCGACCGATCCCGTACCCGGCCGGGAGCTGGGGGCCACCTGCCGCGGCGGCACTCTTGCGCCGAGGGGGCCACCATTGGACGGCGCCGTAGGCCGCGAGATCAGGGTCTTCCCCGACCTCGGGCGGGCCGCGGAGGCGCTTGCCGCCGACCTCGCGGAAGCGATTCGCCTCGCCGTGGTCGCCCGAGGCCACGCCCGCATCGTGATTCCCGGGGGTACGAGCCCGGAGCTGCTCTTCCGGGAACTCTCGGGCCGCTACAGGAGGGAGGTCCCCTGGGACCGCGTCGAGCTCTTTTGGACCGATGAACGAGCGGTGCCCCCGGAATCGCCGGAGAGCAACTATGGGCTCGCCGCCCGAACCCTCCTTCCTCTCCCCGGTCTCGCCGCAGCGCGGGTGCATCGGATGCGGGGCGAGGCGGAACCGCTCGAGGCGGAGGCACGCCGGTATGAGGAAGAGCTGCTGCGGGCCCTCGCCCTCTCCCCGTCGGGGGATTACCTCGCGCCGTTCGACCACGTGATACTCGGGGTCGGCCCGGATGGGCACACTGCCTCCCTGTTCCCGGGTTCCCCTCGGCTCGAGGAGAGGAACCGAAGGGTCGTGGTGGAGCGCCACCCGGGCCAGCCGCCCAGGGTGCCTCGCCTCAGTTTGAGCCTCGCGGCTCTCAACGGAACCCGAGAACTCTCCTTCCTCGTTGGGGGCCGAGAGAAAGCCTCGGTCCTCGCGCGAATCCTCGGAGCCCCGACCATCGAGGCCCCACCTCCGGCGGGCCTCGTCTCCGGCCTCGAACGGACCCGATGGTACCTCGACGCCCCGGCAGCCGCCGGGCTTCCCGTCTCGCGCTAGCAGAAGCCCACGGGCTCAGGATCGCGCGCTCGTAGGCGG
>JAKIWH010000060.1:8531-10979 GCA_022750125.1 Thermoplasmata archaeon | reverse complement strand
CGGCGCACTCCTCGCACGTCCCACCTCCTCGGTCCTCTTCCTCGCCCCGACCCGACCTCTCGTGGTCCAGCACGGACGGGAGGTCGAGCGCACCCTGCTCGCTCCCGCTCCCGTGGTGCTCACCGGCGCGGTCGCGCCCGCACGCAGGCCGGAGCTCCTGCATCCCCCGCAGGTGATCGTCGCAACGCCCCAGGTGATTGCCCGGGACTTGGACTCCGGGAGCTTTCCGCTCTCCACTATCTCCTTCGCCGTTTTCGACGAGGCCCACCGCGCGGCCGGAGACTACCCCTACGTCCCCATCGCGGCGGCGCTTCGCGCCCAGGGGACGCGCATCCTGGCGCTCACCGCCTCCCCCGGCTCGCGCCGGGAGAGAATACTCGAGGTCTGGAGGAATCTAGGGATCGAGCGGTTCGAATTCCGCACCCCGTTGGACCCCGACGTTGCACCGTACTTCGCCGGCATCACCATCCAACCGGAGGAGATCCCGCTCCCGCCCGAAGTGCAGAAACTCGTCTTCCAGCTGAAAACCGCCGTCGCTCGCCAGGGCACAGCGCTTCAACGAATGGGATTCTCCCCCCCCGGGGGGCTCTCCCGCCGTGAGCTCCTCGAGCTCGGGGACCGGCTCGACCGCTCGATCGCTGCCGCCAAGGCCCGCGGGGAACGGGACGTGGGCGGACTTTGGGCGGCGCGAACGCTCCAGGCGATCGCCCTCAAGGCCTCGCACGCGGTCGAGCTCATCGAGTCCCAGGGGGTGGACGCGCTCCGCCAGTACCTCGCTCGGCAACGAGCCGACTCGGCCCGTCGTCGCTCCGGGTCGCTCCGCGGATTCTTGGCAGACCCCGACGTGGCGGCCGTGGAGCGCAGTCTCGGGTCGCTCGAGCTCGAGCACCCGAAGCTCGCCCGTGTCGCGACGCTCGTGCGGGAGGAGCTCGAGCGGAATCCGGAGAGCCGGGTGATCGTCTTCACCCAGTACCGCCAGAGCGCCGAGCGGATCGTCGAGGAGCTCGAGCGCACTGGCGGTCCCCGCGTCCGCCCTGCGCGCTTCGTCGGCCAGGCCTCCCACGCGGGAGATCCTGGGATGCGACAGAAGACCCAGATCGGCCTGCTCGACCAGTTTCGAGCGGGGAAGCTGAACTGCCTCGTCGCCACCTCCGTGGCCGAGGAGGGGCTCGACGTTCCGTCGACCGACCTCGTCGTACTCTACGAACCGATCCCGGACGAGATCCGGACGATCCAGCGCCGGGGACGTACGGGTCGGGCGAGGACGGGGCGCGCCGTGGTGCTCATCGCGGAGGGGACCCGGGACGTCGGGCTTTGGCGCGCCTCGGTCTCGCGGGAACGGAAGATGGCGGAGCGGCTCGAGGAGATCCAGCGAGAGCAGTCGCCTTCGGGGTTCCCCGCGCCCCCACGAACTCGGACCGAGACGCAGCGAAAGCTGTTCGAGTACGGACCCGCCTAAGCCGCCCGCGCGCCGGGATCTGGACCCCGCGATCTGTCCAGATCTCGTCGATGAGCTCTCCCGGGGTGAGGTCGAAGAGCCGGTTTATCCGTACGGGCCGTGCGATTAGGCGCTTTGATCCCCCGGCCACGACCACCACCGGGGCCCCGAGGAATCGGGCGAGGCGCGCGACCGTACGCGTCCCGACCTTGTGGAGGAGTGAACCGTCGGGGAACACGGCGTCCGCCCCCAGCAAGAGCAGCGCGCCCGGCCGAGCGAGGAGCTGCCGGGCCGCGCGATCTGGATAGACTCGGGCTCGGAGCCCGGCGCGACGGAGGTCGCGGGCGAACGCGGCTCCTTCCCCGCCAGGGTCTGACCGCAGTGCGGAGACCTCGAGCGGTCGGCGGCCGACAGAGAGTCCCGAGAGCGCTGAGAGCAGCGTCGAGCTTCGGCTGACGGTAAGCACCCGAGAAGCAATCGGGAGGCGCCGCGCAACGATTTTGGAGAGCTGCGAAGCCTCGAGCGCCGCTCGGCGGCTCTCCCGGTGGACCCAGCGTCGGAGCGCGGGCTTCGCGTGCCGTCCCGGAGAAAGTTGATCGAGCTCCGCGGCGAGCTCGCGCCCAAGCCGTTGGATCGGAGCCATCGCCGGCTGAGCGGCAGAGAGCGCGCGTGCCCACTGGCGCGCTCGGGCTGCTACGCGCGAGTCGGGTAGCTCAGTAAGATCGGCGAGGAGAGCTGAGAGCGCAGCCCGCTCGAGCGCGGCCGCCCCCAGCGTGCGGTTAGCGGCGATCGCTCTCCACGGCTCGCTCCGGGGTCGCCGTCGGTGGGCCATACGACGTGCGCTGGCTAGCGGCCCGTGCTGCCGAAGCCTCCGACCCTGCCCGCGACCGGCGCGACCGGGCCCTCGGTGAACCGGACGGGGTGCTCCTCAACGAGACGGACCTGACCGATCCGATCACCCGGGTGTACCGTGTACTCCCCTTCGAAGAGGTACGTGAGCGGTACCTGGA
>JAKIWH010000060.1:520-8521 GCA_022750125.1 Thermoplasmata archaeon | reverse complement strand
CATAGTCTCGGTCGATAGTTCCCGGGCCATTCGCCATGGAGACGCCTCGGGTCGCGAGGCCGCTCCTCGGCCGCACCTCGAGGAAAGTCCCGGGGGGCGCTCGCATCCTCAATCCGGTCCTAACCCTCGTGACTTCCCCGCGCCGGAGGGTTGCAGTTTCCGCAGCGTGAAGGTCGAAGCAGGCGGCGCCCGGCGTGGAGCGAACCGGGAGCGGCACCGAGGGGAACTCCGGGAGCCGTTCCACGACTACTTGGCGTGTGCGCGGGGCCATGCGGGAGCGCGAGCTCGCGCTCGTCATTTATCCTTCCCCCGGGGAGGGCGACGGCTCGGCTCCAGCCTCTGGAACGAGGACGCCTGCCTCCCGCGCTAGGAATCGAGCGACGAGATGGCCTTCCGCTCGGCGCAGCATCTTGCCGAGCGCCGGGGAGCTCTGACCCGTGAGCCGGGAGAGCCGGGTGAGCGTGATCCTTCGGGGCACCGAGTAGTACCCGAGCACCCAGGCGCGCACCAGCACCGTTCGCTGTTTCGACGTGACCTCCTCCGACGCTTGGGGGGCGGGGTACGGCCGCTGCGAGGAGCGGAGCACGCGGAAGGGAAGCCCGTCCCGACGCAACCGTGCGAGCACTCTCCGCAGGGGGCGCGACTCGCCCCGAAAGCTTGCGACGACTCTCTCGGCATCGATTCGGAACGGAGCGGTCGGGAGGATCCTTCCCCCGGCGAGCGAGAGGAGCCTCGAAAGCTGTTCCGGGTTCCGTTGCCGGACGAGGAGCACCCACTCCCGCGTTCGCGGCCGGCGCTCTACGACCTCGAAGCTCGTGAGGCCGTACATCTTCCGAAACCGGCGAGACTCGCGTTCTAGCTCCGCCGTGGAGCTGAGCGGGCCGCGTCGCTTGATCCGCAGGAGCTGCAGCCGCCAACC
This sequence comes from Thermoplasmata archaeon, assembly GCA_022750125.1. Classification (GTDB taxonomy): domain Archaea; phylum Thermoplasmatota; class Thermoplasmata; order Lutacidiplasmatales; family UBA184; genus JAKIVR01. The sequence goes on along the minus strand of JAKIWH010000060.1, from coordinate 7,602 downwards.
GCGTTCGAGCCGCAGTGTCTCGAGGAGCTCGACCTCCTCGTACCGTTCGAAGAATCCCGGCGGAATCACTCCGAGGGCGGAGAGGTCATCGGTCCGGAACTCGAGCGTCGTGGTGAGCATCGTCGTAGAGCCCCAGGTTCGCCGGGGAACCTCGTGTCGAGCGTCGGGGGGTTAAATATCGCGCGCAGGTGCGCGGGGCGATGGCGTTCGACTCGCTGGGGAGCTTCCTCGAGGAACTCGAACGCCGGGGGGATCTCCTCCGGGTCCGCGCGCCGGTCTCGCGCGACCTCGAGATCACCGAGATCACCCAGCGCTCCGTCCGCGCGGACGGTCCCGCGCTCCGGTTTGAGGGAGTGAGCGGGGTCTCGATGCCTGTCGTCACGAACCTCCTCGGCTCCCCCCGGCGGATCGCGCTCGCCCTGGGGGTCGAGTCGGTCGACGAGGTCGCGACGCGCGTGGGCGGGCTTCTTCGTCTTCGACCTCCCGCGGGCATCCTCGGAGCGATCCGCGACCTCGGGGGTACGATCTCGACGCTCGAGACGCTCCGTTCGCTCGGCCCCAAACGGGTGAGGAGTGCGCCCTGCCAGGAGGTCGTCGAGGAGCGAGTGGACCTTGATCGGCTTCCCATTCTCCGCTGCTGGCCGAAGGACGGAGGTCGGACCGTCACCTTCCCCATCGTCGTCACCTCCGACCCCGAGACCGGGGAGTGCCACACGGGAGTCTACCGGCTCCAGCAGTACGGCCCCGACACCCTCGGCTTCCACGCCCAACTCCACCGCGTCGGGGCGAACAACCTCCGGAAGTGGTCGGCGCTCGGGAAGCCGATGCCCGTCGTCGCGGCGATCGGCTGCGACCCGGCGACCCTGTTCGCCGCGCTCTCTCCCGTCCCGGAAGGGGTGTCGAACTTCGTGTTCGCGGGCTTCCTGCGCGGCTCCCCCCTCGAGCTCGCGCGGGCGACCTCGAGCGAGCTCGAGCTACCGGCCCAGTCCGAGATCGTTCTCGAGGGGTTCGTGGACCCCGTGGAACGCGCACTCGAAGGCCCGTTCGGGGACCACACCGGCTACTACTCGGCTCCCGAGCCGTTCCCCGTGTTCCACGTGACGCGCATCACGCGGCGGGCCGACCCGGTCTACCTGGGCACGGTCACCGGCCGTCCCCCGACCGAGGACGCGATCCTCGGGAAGGCGGTCGAGCGCGTCTTCCTTCCCGTGATCCGCCTCGTCCTCCCCGAGGTGGTCGACATGAACCTCCCGCTCGACGGGCTCTTCATCAACGTCGCGGTCATCTCGATCCGCAAGCAGTACCCGGGCCACGCGCGCAAGGTGATGCACGCGCTCTGGGGGCTGGGTCAGCTGATCTTCACACGGTACGTCATCGTCGTCGACGCGGAGGTGAACGTCCACGACCTCTCGGAGGTGCTCTACCGCGTCGGGCTCCAGGCGGACCCCGGCGAGGACCTCGAGCTCGTTCACGGTCCGGTCGACCAGCTCTCGATCTCGAACCGCGTCCCGAACCTAGGAGGAAAGGTGGGGATTGACGCGACCCGGAAGGGGCCCGACGAGGGGTACGACCGCGGCTGGCCCGAGGAGATCCGTATGGACCCGGCCGTGCTCGAGCGGGTCGAAGCGCTCCTCGGCCGCGAGCCCGAGCTCAAGCGCCGCCTCGGGGCCCGCCCGCCGGGATGAGCGGGCCCGGTCGGCTCCCCGAGCTTGGGCGGTACCTTGAGCTGCAGAACCTCGGGCTCAACCTTCCGCTCGCCCTCGCGTTCCTGCTCGCCGCAGCGAGGGGAGTACCACCGCTCCGCGTCCTCCTCCTCGCCGTTATCGCCTTTGTCGGGGCGAGGACCGCCGGTCACAGCTTCAATCGCTGGGTGGACCGCGAGTACGACCGGCGCAACCCCCGGACCCAGTCCCGCGCGCTCGCCACGGGACGGTACCCACCGGGTTTCGCCCTTGCGCTCACTGCCCTCGGAGCGGTGGTGCTCTTGGCCGCAGCGGCCCTCCTGAACCCGCTCGCCCTGGTGCTCGCCCCGGTCGCCCTTCTCCTCCTACTAGGGTACAGCTACTCCAAACGCGTGAGCGCGCTCACGACGCCGTTCCTCGGCCTCGTCGAGGCCATCACGCCCGCCGCGGCGTACGTGGCCGTCACGGGGTCGCTTCCGGTCGCGGCGTATCTCGCGGTCGGGGGCGTCCTGCTGTGGGGCACGGCGTTCGAGACCATCCACAGCCTTGGGGATCTCGAGAGTGACCGGGCGCTCGGGCTCCACTCCCTCCCTCTCGTGCTCGGAGCGCGGCGATCTCTCTCGATCATCCCCCTCCTCCACGCCGCCGCCCTCGGCATGTTCGGGTTGTACGGCCTTGTCGCTCACCTCGGCCTTCCGTTCGACGTGGCGCTCGCGCTCATCGCGGTCGGGGCGGCGGAGGCCGACCTGGGTCTCGCGGGGCACCCCCAAGATATCCGAAGGGCGTTCCGCCGTCACTTCCTGCTCGCGTTCCTGTTCCTTGCGGGGGTAATCGCGGCACTTCTGTGGTCCAGTGCGCTCTAGCGAACACCAATCTCCCCGTTCCTTCAGAGAATCGACCTCGTTCTGGGGAGGCCCATCGACGATTTCTCTAGTCTCAGCGCCACCCGAACTCTCATCTACCCGACGAGCTCGCCGAACTGCAGGTGTGGAATGCCGCAGGTGATGATCGGACTCTCGGGGCGCGACATGAAGACGACGAACGAGGTCTGGCGCGTGATCAAGCGCTCGTTGAACCCGGAGATCCGCCGAAGGATAGGCTGGCGTGGCCGCGGCAGCCTGCTCCGCCAGTTCATCCTGTACGGGTTTGAGCGGGCGAGCGAGAACCCTGCCGAGTTCCTGCGGCACATCCGCGAGGTGCAGGACCCTCTCTTCGGAAAGCGCACCCGCGCCGAAGCCGGCGCGAACGCCCGCGAGGCGCTCGTTGCGAACTGGGCAGCGTCGCTCCCGCAGACCGGACCGGGCCGCCGCCGGCGGAACCGGTCGGGTTAGTCCCACTCGAACGCACCCGTTCTCCGGTCTTCTGAGCCTCGCGAGGCAGCCGTCCGTGCGGAGCGCCAACAGCCTGGAGGGGCTCGCCGTCACCGGCTCCGGCTCGGTAGGCGCACTCTCCCTCGAGCTCCCGGGGCTGCTCGCCCCGCCTCCGGGCATCGGTGGGGGGCCTGTGCTCCTTGCGGGAGCTGGAGCTCCCCCCGGGAAGCGGAGGCTCCGTCTCGAACGGGGCACGTCCGCCCTCGACCTCGAGCTCACCGTGCCCACGCCGGAGATCTCGGGGCCTCCCGGTGCGCTCGAGGAGATCGGCCCGCGCTCCTGGCTCCTCCACCTCCCGCTCGCCGACCCCGATTGGGAGCGACTGCGGGCCGCCTCCCCGGAGCTCCTCCTCTTCGGGAACGCTCGCGCCCTTCTCGACCTAGGGCGGCCGTTCATCGAGGCGGTGGGGGAGCTCCGCCGGCGCCTCGGAGCCGCTCCGATCCTGTGGGCTCCCCGTGTCGCTGTTCCGGAGCGACTCGCGCTCCTCACCTACCTCGGCGTCGACCTGCTCGACGCAACCGAGGGACTCTGGCGGGGAGCGGAGGGGGAGGCACCGGATGCGACGCTTGGACCTATCCTCCGTCGCAAGGACGAGCCGATGCGGCCCGTTCCTCCGGAGGAGATCCTCAACGCGTACCGGCTCGAGATGGCGATGGTCCGACGGGCGCTCGCGGACGGTCGGCTTCGAGAGCTCGTCGAGGTGCGCCTCGGCAGCGAGCCCGCGCAAGCCGAGCTCCTCCGCCACGCCGATCGACAGCTCGCCGACCTGCTCGAGGAACGGGTGCCGGTCATCTCCGACCGCATGGGCCGGTACGCCTACCGCGAATCCCAACGTCGGCCCGAGGTTCGGCGCTATCGACGACGATTTGTCGAGCGGTACCGGCCTCCACCTTCAAAACGGGTGCTCCTCCTCGTGCCGTGTTCCAAGACGAAACCCTACCGGTACTCTAGGAGCCATCGGCGGTTTTCCCGAGCCCTCGAGGGACTCTCCGGGCTCGCCCGGCTCCACGTAACCTCGGTCACGTCTCCGTTAGGAGTTGTTCCTCGCGAACTCGAGGATCTGCCCCCCGCGCGCCACTACGATATCCCCGTGACCGGGGAGTGGGACGAAGAGGAGCGGGGAGCGGTTCGTCAGGCGGTGGAGCATCTCCTGAGCACGGGGAAGTATGCGTCGGTCGTCCTCCATCTCGACCCGCACGAATACGGATTCCTCACCGAGACGTTCCCCCCGGAGATGGAAACCTCGTGGTCGTTGCTCGACCATCGCAGCACGACTCCCGAAGCGCTCGCCGGCCTGCGCGCTGCGGTGGAGAGAGTGCTGCCCGCCGAGCCGGTCCAGGGCGGGCCGCTCACCGTCGTTCGCGAGGAGCTGCAGGCTCTCGCCCGGATGCAGTTTGGCACCGTGGCCGCGGAGGCGCTCTTCGCGCCTCCAGTTCGCCTGCACGGCCGACCCTGGTTCCAGCGGCTGAGCGACGCCGCCGGGAAGGATCTCGCGACCTTGCAGGAACGGCGGGGCCTCTTCCAGCTCACGATGGAGGGTGCTCGCCGCCTGGACGGGGTGGGGGCACCGGGAATCGAATTCGAGCCGCAACTCGAGCTGCTCGGAGATCTGTTCACTCCGGGAGTCCGCAGCGCGGACCGCGGCATCCGGACTGGCGACGCGGTCCTGCTCCGCCGTGCCGGCGAGCTCGCGGCGGTAGGAGAGGCCGCGTTGCCGGGACCGCTCATGACCGAGCTTCCTCGTGGCCTTGCGGTTCAGGTCCGACATCGGTTTCCCCCGGCGCTGGGAGGCGCCCCCGGAGCCGGGTCGACACCGAGATGAACGAGCAGACCTCCAGCACCTTCGGGCCGGTCGTCTAGCGGTTAGGACGCCGCGCTTACAACGCGGAGATCGGCGGTTCGAATCCGCCCCGGCCCACGGAGATTCGGTTCGCCGCGCGGTCCGATGCGATTCCAACCGACGGGGGCATTGGGACCGGCGGACTCCGAGGCGAAGGTCGTCGCGAGTGCTGTCGGTGCACTCCGTCGATGGGCGGTATATGTACGGCTTGCCGGCTGGCGGAGCGAGAGTCCTGCTACGGAGGGACGCCGATACCAGTGAGGTCGAATCGACAGTGGCTTTTCGCGAAAGGCGTGGACGGGGCCGTGGGCCCCGAGAACTTCCGATGGGCCGAGTCCCCGGTCGAAACACCGGGGGAGGGACAGATGCTGGTCCGGAACCTTTGGCTCAGCTTCGAGCCGACCCAGATCCTGAGCATGGCGGCGGCACCGGAAGCCGGCGGCTACGAACTGGGAGCGCCGATGCCCGGCCTCGCAGCGTCCGAGGTGGTTGAGTCCCAGCTCGTTCCGTTCCGACCCGGCGACCTCGTCTACGGATTCTCGCGCTGGGAGGATTATTCGGTCATCGACGGGACGGGCTACTGGGGCACGATGAAGATCCCGACGGGAATCTCCCCCCGCCTCGCCGCAGGCACGCTGGGGATCACGGGCCTCGTGGCGTACTTCGGGGTCGTCGAAGTGGGTCGGCCGCGGCCCGGCGAAACCTTCGTCGCTTCTGCCGCGGCTGGAGGAGTGGGCTCCGTCGCCGTACAGGTTGCGAAAATCCTCGGGGCGCGGACCATCGGCATCGCCGGGGGAAAGGAGAAGGTCGACTGGCTACGGGGCGAGGCGGGGTTGGACGGTGCGATCGACCACCGGTCGGAGGAGGTGGCGAAGCGGCTCGACGAACTCTGCCCGGAGGGGATCGACGTCTACTTCGACAACGTGGGCGGTCCCTTGCTGGACCTTGCGCTCGAGCGGTTGCGCCCTCACGGCAGGGTCGTGCTCTGCGGAGCGACCTCCCGCTACGGCCGAGCGGGCCCGCCTCCGGGGCCTCAAAACTATCTCCAACTGATCATGGTCAACGGACGCATGGAAGGGCTGCTGGGGAAGGACTTCTTCGACCGGTTCCCCGAGGGAATGGCGGCACTCCAAAGTTGGTTGGAAGCCGGGAAGCTCCACTCGAAGGAGGATGTCGTGGTGAGTCTCGAGCAAGCCCCCGCGGCGTTGGCGAGGCTCTTTTCCGGTGTCAATGTAGGTAAGCAACTGCTTCAGATTTCCGAGTCGCCCGCGAGCTCCTGATCGAATCGCTTCGCGCGTGGGCTACTCACCTGCGCAGGGGCGTTGCCGGACGGCAACCTCATCGACGTCCGGCTGGTGGCAGGTCGATGCCTCCGAGAGGGTCTTCGCGCATCCCGCCTCCCAGGGTGAGGTTAGCCCACCTGGGGGTAGAGGTCTCGGACCTTCGCCGAGCGGCACGGTACTACGATCGCTTCCTTCCGGTCCTTGGATTCCGGCGACTGCGTACGGGAAGCCCGAAATGGCTCTGCTACCGCGGCGCAGGAATCACCCTATGGTTGACGCGGAGCCGGCCTAGCAGGGTAACGCGCCGGCCGGCCCGACCCCCTCGGACCGATCAGGACGACCCGATCTCGGAACATTTGGCATTCGCAGTGCGCTCCGGCCGGCAGGTAGCGCGGGTCGAAGCTGATCTCAGGCTGCTCGGGTATCCTCCATTGTACCCGGTGGAGTGGCAGGCGACCCAAGGTGGTCGCTGGTACGTCTCCGCCGCTTGGTCGGACCCTGATGGAGTGGTGCTAGAGGTGTACGCGACCCCGGTCCGGACTGGAAGCAAAGTTCGCGCCGCATGAGCTAGAGGACGGGGCCGCGTTCCCACGCCAGGCTCCCAGGATGGGGGGGGTGCAGAAGGGGTTCGATCTCCCACTGCACTCTCACGCGGAGGAGCAATCAACCGCCGCGCAGGGGCGCTTGCGGACCCAAAACGTCCGTTAGAGCGGGTCTGCGAGTATCGGGGCCAACGACCGTCCTGGACGCCAACAGCCTTCAGTGAGCTTTCCAGAAAAGGAGGGGATGCCGACAGGTCGGGTGGCTGGTTTCGGTTAGGAGAGACGAGGCGTTCACACCGTCCCCCTTTTCCGACAGGATCTGCCCCCGGGACAGAGGCGCATATACTGATATTCGCGACAAGAGC
>JAKIWH010000060.1:0-510 GCA_022750125.1 Thermoplasmata archaeon | reverse complement strand
TAAAAGGCGTAATCCATACTTGGGTGCCCAGCATGATGCCGCTGGACACGTCGACGGGAACACCCTCGAACCGACCTTCGCGCCCTCTACCTTTGGCCAAGTTCGCCTCTCGGTCGTCTTCTGGCAAGCCCGGCCTACCCTCCCCGGCTAGATCCGCCGTCCGAAGGGGAGAAGCCGGGGTCGATGGCCACGGCTTCCGCGCTCGTCGACCGATGGCTTTGCTCTTCGCGGCCGCAGCCGTCGGCGTTCTAGCCCTCTTTCTCTTCCCGCCCCCCACGGTCGCCCTCCACCTCGCCGCTCCGACTGCGGGCACTCCCGCCCGGACCGCCCTCCTCTCTCCCGCGGCCCAGGTCGCCCCGACCACGGTGATCCCAGTCTCCAACATCGCGGGCCTCACCCTCGGCATCGGCGCGAACCCCTCGCGCATCTGCGCCTACGGCGAGTCCACGTGTCCTGCGGGCACCGGGTCCTCCCACGTCACCATGACCGCCGTCGCCGGGCTCCAGGGGC
>JAKIWH010000059.1:619-11027 GCA_022750125.1 Thermoplasmata archaeon | reverse complement strand
TCGAGAGGAGCGGGTCCGGCGAGATGACCGTCCGCGCCGAGAAGTTGACCCGCTTACCGGAGAGGTTCGACCGGAACCGGCCATCTTTCCCCTTGAGCCGTTGGGCGAGCGTCTTCAGGGGGCGGCCCGAGCGGTGGCGTGCGGGCGGGATGCCGCTCGTCTGGTTGTCGAAGTAGGTCGTGACGTGGTACTGGAGGAGCTCCCAGAGGTCCTCGACGACGAGCTGCGGAGCGCCCATGTCGCGGTTCTCGCGCAGGCGCTGGTTGATCCGTAGCACGTCGACGAGCTTGTGCGTCAGGTCGTCCTCGCTCCGCTCCCCGCTCTCGAGCGTGATCGAGGGCCGTACCTGGACGGGCGGGACGGGGAGGACGGTGAGCACCATCCACTCGGGCCGGCCGGCGGTCGGGTTCAGGCCGAGGGTCCGGATGTCCTCGTCGGGGATCCGCTCGAGGCGCGCGCGCACCTCCTTCGGGGTGATCTTGTGCCCGTTCTCCCGGAAGGTGGTGGGCTTGTCCAACAGGATCCGCTGCTGCGTCTCGTGGCAGAAGGGGCAGGCGCGCTCCTCCTTCGGCTCGCGGGTCGGGGTCGGTCCCTCCTCGTCGCTGAACGACTCCCCGCGGGGCGTGGGGGCGTCCGGGAGCCGCCGGCCGCAGGCCCGGCAGGTGGAGTGGAGGAGCCGCTTGATCTCCTTCGAGTAGCCGACGTGGATGACGGGCATCGCGAGCTCGATGATCCCGAAGTGGCCCGGGCACTCGCTCACCCGGCCGCCGCAGGTGCGGCAGCGCAGGTTCGGCTCGATGACCCCCAGGTGGAGGTCCATGAGCCCCATCTCGATCGGGTAGCCGTCGTCGTCGTAGGTGTCGGCGGTGATCACTTTCACCGCGCTCATCCGCCGGATCTCGTCCGGCGAGAGGAAGGCGAACTGCAGGCTGCGAATCCGCTTCGAAAGTCCCTGCGACAAAGCCCTACCTCATGTCCTCGAGCTGCAGGCGCATGATCACGCCGAGGCTGATCAGCTCCTCAAGCAGGAGCTTGAAGGAGTAGCTCATCTCGACCGGGTAGATCGAGCTCGTGTTCCCGCAGCTCGGACAGCGGAGCGAGCCCGCGCGGGTGTCGGGGATCGCGATGTGGCCGCACTCGGAGTTGCCGCAGACGTACTGGATCGTGCCGTCCGACTCGTCGAGGAGGCGGTCCTTGATCACCATCGCGACGCCGTGGCCGATCAGGCAGTCCCGCTCCATCTCTCCGAACCGGAGACCGCCCTGGCGGGAGCGCCCCTCGGTCGGCTGGCGGGTGAGGATCTGGACCGGTCCGCGCGAGCGCATGTGCATCTTGCCCGCGACCATGTGGTGGAGCTTCTGGTAGTAGATCACGCCGACGAAGATCTCGGCGTCGAGGCGGCGACCGGTAATCCCGTCGTAGAGCGTCTCCCGTCCGCTCGGCTGGAAGCCGAGCCGCTGGAGCGACTGGCGGAGCGCCTCCTCGCGCTCGCCCGAGAAGGCGGTGCCGTCGATGAACCGGCCCTCGAGCGCTCCCACCTTGCCCCCGAGCATCTCGAGGACGTGGGCGACCGTCATCCGCGAGGGGATGGCGTGCGGGTTGATGATCAGGTCCGGCGTGATGCCGTCCTTCGTGAACGGCAGGTTCTCCGCCGGCACGACGAGCCCGATCACGCCCTTCTGGCCGTGGCGCGAAGCGAACTTGTCCCCGAGCTCGGGGATCCGCTGGTTGCGGACCTTCACCTTGACGAGCTTCGAGATGTTCTCTCCCTCGGTGAGGATCACGTTGTCGACCCAGCCGCCCTCGCCGGGGCGCACGGTGACCGACGTCTCCCGCCGCTTCTGGGGCGTGAGCAGGTCCGTCTTCTCCTCGAGGAACCGGGGCGGAGAGGTCTTGCCGATGAGCACGTCCCCTTCCGTCACCTCGAGCTCGGGGAAGATGAGCCCGTCTTCGCCAAGGCTACGGTAGGCGGTGTCGACGCGAGCGCCGGCAACATCCGGCCGCGGGATCTCGAACCGGTCTTCCTGGCCGCCCGGGTACTTTCGCTCCTCGCCGCGGTAGGTCCTGAAGAAGCTCGACCTTCCGAGGCCGCGGTCGATCGAGGATTTCGAGAAGACGAGCGCGTCCTGCATGTTGTACCCCTCGTAGCTCAGGACCGCCACGACGAAGTTCTGGCCCGCGGGCCGTTCGGTGAAGTGGACGTAGCGCATCGTTTGCGTGCGCAGGAGCGGCGCCTGCGGGTAGTGGAGCAGGTGGCCGCGGGTGTCGGGGCGGCGGCGGTAGTTCACGCTCTCCACGCCGAGCGCCTGCTTCGCCATCGCAGCGCCCATCGTGTTCCGCGGCGTCGCGTTGTGCTCGCAGTACGGGATGAGCCCCGTGCAGACGCCGAGCATCAGGTTCGGGTCGATCTCGAGGTGGCTCTCCCCTGAGTGGATCTCCCCTTGCGCCTTGATCTCGGCGCCGCAGTGGCGGCAGGCGACGATCGGCTCGACCCGCTCGCCGGCGGTGAGCCAGGCCACGTCGCCGGGCGAGAGCTCCCGGGCGCACTTCGGACAGCGCTCGGGAGGCTGGTACGGCTCGATCGCGATGAGGGAGTCCTCCTCCTCCTCGGCGTCGATCCATTCTACCTTTCCCTGCCGGATGAGGTCGGTGTAGGTTAGCGTCCCACGGCCGAGCTCCTCGAGGTCGGAGCGGGTGACGCGGGGGGCGCTCTCACGGACGACGATGAGCGGGCGGCGCAACCGTCCAGAGTCGCAGTGGACGATGACCTCGTTCATCCCCTCGTCGTAGCGGACGTTGATCTCGTAGGTCTTGTCGCCGAGCGTTGGCGAGAGTGTCCCCGAGCGGCGTCGCTCACGGATCTCGCGCACGAGCTCGATGGGGGAGGAGTGGAGACCGACGAGGCTTCCGTTCACGTAGACACGAGCAGCGCGCTTGCCGCGCGGCGAAGCACCCTCGCTGAACACTTCGGGTCCGATCTCGCGGGTGTTCAAGTCGCGCAGCAGGAGCGCCACCTCCTCCTCGTCCGCCCCTTCCGAGACGTCGACGCAAAGCGCGTAGTTCTTCACGAGTCCGCAGTTCTGGCCCTCGGGCGTCTCGTTCGGGCAGAGCCGGCCGAACTGGGTGGGGTGAAGGTCGCGTGCCTCGAAGTGCGGCTGGCTGCGCGTGAGCGGGCTCGTCACGCGGCGCAGGTGCGAGATGGTGGACATGTGGCTCGTCCGGTCGAGCACCTGGCTCACGCCGGCGCGCCCGCCCACCCAGTTGCCGGTGGCGAGGGCGTGCACGAGCCGTTGGGTGAGGAGGTCGGGCCGGATCGCACTCGCGATCCTCAGGTCCTTCTTCCGGGCGAAGGAGCGCTCGAGCTGGTACTTGAGGTCCTTGAGGAGGAGCGTGAACGCGACCCGGAAGAGGTCCTCCATGAGGTCCCCGGCGAGCTTCAACCGCTTGTTCGCGTAGTGGTCCTTGTCGTCCTCGCCGCGCTCCTTCAGGTGGAGCTCGAGGACGGTACGGGCCATGCGACCGAGATAGAGCGCCTTCTTGAGGCGGTCCGCGCGGGCGTCGCCGATGTGCGGGAGGAGCGACCGGTCGAGGATGCCGTCGACCTTCCGCTGGCGGTACTCCTTCGCCTGGCCGGTCGCGAACTTCTTCTCGAGGTAGAGGAGCGCATCCTCGGTCGTGAGAATGCCCTCGGGGGGGTACAGCTTCTTCGAGAGGCACTCCTCGAGGTTCACGTTCAGGAGGTGCTTCATCGTCTGGACGAACGGCTCGTCGAGCGGGAGGAGCTCTCCCAGGACCGCCTGGTAGATCTCCTCGTCGTTCTTCATCCCGAGCGCCTTCATCAGTACGGCGAGCGGGATCTGGCCGGAGGCGGTCGGGACGGAGACCTGGAGGATGCCGTCCTTCTTCTTCTCGACGACGGTCAAGGAGCGGTAGCCGCCCCGCTGGCTGAACACCTTCGCGCTCTCGATCGGCGTGCCGTACCGTTCGTTGAACTCGGCGAAGATCCGGTTCGGAGCGAGGTCCTCGAGGCTCATGATGACGCGCTCGGTCCCGCCGATGATGAAGTAGCCACCAGGGTCGAGCGGGTCCTCGCCGTACTCGACGAGCTTCGCGCGGTACTCCTCTTCCGAGAGGGGGAAGCCGCTGTCCCGCTCGATGTTCCCGCGGTTCAGGTTGCACGGCCGGCTCTTGACCATTATCGGTAAATCGCCGATGTGCACGTCCTCGGGGGCTCGCTCGACGCCGTTCTCCACGACGGTGACGCGCAGGTAGATCGGCGCCTGGTAGGTGAGGTTCCGGAGCCGCGCCTCCATCGGCGTGAGCGTCGGCTTCGACCCGACGGGCTCCTTCACGAACGGCTGGCCGACGTAGATCGTCGGCTCGGAGTTCGGGTTCACCGCTTGGTTGCGCGGGTCGCGCCGCCGGCCGACGCGGACGTAGATCGAGCTCTTCGTCTTCTGGACATCGAGCCGGATGAGCCCCCGCTCCGCGGACTCCTCGGCGACGCGGGCGTCGTCGACGATCCGCTGCATCCGGGAGTTCGGGTTGTCGTTCGTGGGGAGGAAGTCGTTGAAGCTTGCGAGGTGGTGGTTCACGATGGAGCGCTCGCGGAAGAACGCATCGACGATCTCGCGCATCGGAACTAGTCCCCCGTGGAGGAGATGAGAACGCGGTAGGCCACAGCGGCTCCCGCGGTCGGAGAAGGACGGCGCACACGGATGAGCCGGCCCTTGAGCGGCTCGCGCGCCTCGCGGGCCGCGCGGAACTTGGGGTCGGTCTTGAGGCCGGGGTCGGAGAGGTAGATCTTGGGAAGCCGCTCGATGGTGCTTCCGAGCGTCGCGAGCACCTGCTTCGACTCCTCCTCGCTCAGCAGCTCGTGGGGCGGGACGAGCAGGTGAGCGACGAACGGCCGTTCCACCTTCGGTGGCTCGGCGGCCTTCTTTCCGCGCGCGCGGCGCGGGCTCTTCGAGCTCGTGGGGGTCATGCGGATGCTCCCGTGGAAACGAACCGGGCCCGGGGGGAGCTCCGGGGTCGCCCGGCGCTAGCCCGGCGACCCGTTCGAACCCCCGACCATCTGGTTAAAAGCCAGATGCTCTTTGCAGGACCGACGACGTGGGCCGTCGGCCAACCTACCTGAGCTACGGGCCCCTGTCCGCTCCCGTCGGAACCGACCCGGGTTCCGTATTTCAACTTTGGCGTGGGGAGTCTCACTGAAGGCTCTCCAAGCTCGACATGATCGACCAGAGCGCCGTCCGACCGTGGGTCGGAAGGTTCGGGTCGTTCGCGAGGTCATCGAGAACGTAGACCGCGCTCGCGATCCGCAGATCGAGGGCAGTACGGGGTTTGCCGAGCTCGACGCGGGCCGCTTGCGCTCCGCGTCGTATGTTCCTGGGCACCGAAGTGTCCTCGGAAAGCGCGGCAAGCGACTCGACGACCTGGAGGAGTCCCGGGTGTTTCCCGTCGGTGGCCTCGACCGGCATCGGCGTCGGAACCGGGATCGCTCCCGTCGAACCGTCCTCGGTCTTCGTGGACGGATTCATGGATGACGGGTCTCCCCACCCTCCTTGTACGCTGTCACGACGAGGAGCGTCTTCGTCTCGCGGATCCCACGGACGGCCGGAAGCCGTCGCAGCACGAACTCCTTGAGCTCGTCGTAGTGGGGGAAACGGACCTTGAGGAAAATGTCGGTGTCGCCGGTGACGAGGAAGACGTCCTCCACCTCCGGGAACTTCGAGACCTCGGCCGCCACCGTGTCCGCCTCGCTCGTCTCCACCTTGAGCGCGATCAGGGCGACGACGTGCTCGTCCCCCCAGACCTTGGTGAAGGCGTTCTCGACGGCCCGGCTCACCGGCGCCTTACCTGCGGAAGATTTCTCCATCTACTGACCCCGAACGAACGCGATGCGGAAGCGACTCCCCGCGAACTGCCGGACCAACGTTAGCCTCGCAGCGTTACGACGCCGGGGCCGACTCGAACTCCTCTTGGAGATCGTTGATGACCTGTTCGATAACGTCGTCGGCGGCTCCCGCGCGGTACTCCCGCACGCCGCCTGCCTCACTCGAGACGCGGGCGACTAGCTCGCCGCCGCCCCTGAGAAACTCTACACTGCAGATGAGCTCCTCCATCTCGGCTCGCCTCCCCCCGCGCGCCGCGAGTGCGAGAAGAGGTCCTTATTTAGCTTTTCGGCCACCTTTTTTTCCTTCTGTGCTCGGGTCTGCGCGAGGCTGCGCCCGACCTCCATCGCCGCTGTTGCACGCCCCAAGAGGGGGCTCCGTTAAGCCGCCGGACGAGTCCAAGCGCCGGGGAACGCGCGTGGCAACCCGAGCGGCGGTCACGGTCGAGGTCCGGGTGGAGCTCAAGCCGGGCATCCTGGACCCCGAAGCGGAGAGCGTCGAGAAGTCGCTCCGGCTTCTCGGGGTGGACCGCCTGGCCAGGGTCGAGACGGCCCGGGTCTACCGCCTTTCCTTCGAGAGGCTCTCAAAAGAGGAGGCCCGAGAGCGGGCCGCCCGAGCGGTCGACCGACTCCTCGCGAACCCTGTGGTCCACCGGGTGTCGGTGACCGACGTCCCTACCTGAGGCTCCGATGGTGGAACCCGAGCCTCCCGAACCGGAGTGGTCGGAGCTGGTTACGAGGATTCGATTCCAGTCCCTTCCTGCCCGCGACCGAGCGCGGATCTCTCGGGAGAACCGCTGGGGATTCTCTGCGCCGGAGCTCGCCAGGATCGTGGCGTACTTCCGGGGAGTGGGTCGAGACCCGACGGACGTGGAACTCGCCGGGCTCGCCCAGAGCTGGAGCGAACATTGCAGCTACAAGAGCTCCCGACCGATCCTTCGTGCGGCGTTCCGCCCCCTCCAGCGGGACCCGCGGGTGCTCGGCACCGGGGACGCCGGAGTGATGAAACTCGGGCCCCGGACCGCCTATGCGCTTCGAATCGAGTCGCACAACCACCCCTCCGCGATCGAACCGTACGGCGGGGCTGCTACCGGCATCGGAGGGATCCTCCGGGACATCCTCGCGGTGGGCGCCCAGCCGGTCGCGCTCGCCGACCCCCTCTTCTTCGGCCCGCTAGATGGCGGCGCGCCCGTGGCCACTGCGGGTGGAAAGAGCGCGCGCTACCTCTACGAAGGAGTGATCGCCGGAATCCGAGATTACGGTAACCGGGTGGGTGTTCCCACCGTCACGGGTTCGATCGGGTTCGCCCCTGAGTACCTCACGAATCCGCTCGTGAACGTCGGCAGCATCGGGCTGCTCCCCCGGTCCCGCCTTCGCCCCAACCGCGCCCTCGCCGCGGGGAACTCGCTCGTGCTCGTCGGGGGAGGAACGGGGCGCGACGGGATCGGCGGGGTGGCGTTCGCCTCGCAGGAGCTCACCGAGGCGAGCGATGAGGAGTCGCGCGGAGCGGTGCAGCTCGGAAATCCGATCCTCAAGGAGCCGCTCATGCGGGCCTGTCTCGAGGCGTACGACCGCGGACTCGTCGGTGGCGTGAAGGACCTCGGGGGCGGGGGACTCGCGTCGGCCTCCGGCGAGCTCGTCCACGCGGGCGGGTTCGGGTCGGTGATCGACCTCGACCACGTGCCCCTGCGAGATCCCGCCCTCCGACCGTGGGAGATCTGGATCTCGGAATCGCAGGAGCGGATGCTCCTCGACGTGAAGCCCGCGCACGTTCCGGAGCTACTCGGGCTGTTCCGGAAGTACGACGTTCCGGCTTCGGTAGTCGGCACCGTGGTCAAGAGCGAGTTCGAGACTCTCCGCCATGCGGGGCGCATTGTCGCGCATCTGCGGCTCGGCTTCCGCATCGACCCGCCACCGGCACGCCGCCCACGCCGGGCGCCATCCGTCAAGGACCAGAAGCTCCCGATCGTCAAGGAGAGCGACCTCGCGGGGCTCACCGCGGAACTTCTCCTCGCACCCGACTCCGTGTCGCGCGAGCCTATCCTCCGGGTGTACGACCACGAGGTGATGGGCCGGACGGTCGTGAAACCGCTGCACGGCAAGGTCGAGACCCCCTCCCACGGGGACGCCGCGGTGCTCGCAGCGGAACCCGGTGGAGCGCTGGGGCTCGCGGTGGCGGTCGCCTCCCAGCCGTTCGCCTGCGCGCACGATCCGAACCGAGGAGCGGCGCTCGCTGTCGAAGAGCTCGCACGAAACCTGTACTCGGTGGGGGCCCGGCCGGATGCCCTCACGAACTGCCTCAACTTTGGAAACCCCGAGGACCCGAGGGTGCTCGGGGGGTTCGAGGCGTGCGTTCGGGGGATCGCCTCGGCCTCAAAGGAGCTCGGCTTCGCGGTCCCCTCGGGAAATGTGAGCTTCTACAACGGCGGGCTCGGCCGGGAGATCCTGCCGACACCGGTCCTCCTAGGCGTCGGTATCGTCCCCGACATCGGTAAAGCAGTGACGAGCGACCTCAAGGAGTCGGGCGACCTTCTCTATCTGGTGGGCCCAACAGAGCCGGAGCTCGGAGGCTCTCTGTTCGCCCGACAACGGGGACTGCGGAACCTCGCCGTGCCGCGACCGGATCCGAACTCACTTCGACGTCGGGGAGAGCGGCTGCTTCGGGCCGGGAAACAGGGGGACCTGCGCGCCGTTCACGACGTATCGGACGGAGGGCTCGCGGTCACCCTCGCCGAAATGAGCTTCGGAGGCGCGCTGGGTTTCGAGGTAGAGGTAGCTGGGCTCGGACTCGCCTCTTCGGCCCACGCGCTCGCCGCAGAAGGAGGCAGCCGGTGGGTGGTGGAGGTGGCTCCAGATCGCGCGAACTCGTTCGAGAAAGTGTTGCGCGGAGAGCCGTGGGTCCGCCTTGGCTCCGTCACTCCGCGTGAAGGAGTCTACCGCCAGAGAGGTGAGGCGGTCGCACGACTCGACCTCCACGCTCTCTACCGAAGCTGGAGAGAAGGGCTTGGCCGCCCGACCCTCACAGCATGATCGCCACCGCGCTCGTTTCGGGTGGCAAGGACTCGATCTACTCCGCGTACCTCGCCGAGAGCCAGGGGATGCACGTCGGCGAGCTGGTGACGGTTCGCCCCTCCGACCCCGAGTCGATGCTGTTCCACACGCCCCACCTCGATCTCGTTCCGCTCCAGGCGCGCGCTTGGCGAAAGGCGCACCGTGAGGTCCGGGTCCGGGGGGCCGGGGAGGCCGACGAAACCGCGGCCCTCTCTTCCGCGCTCGCGGGCGGAAGCGGGCCTGTCGTCGCAGGCGCCATCGCCTCTTCCTATCAGTGGTCCCGGCTGCTTCGACTGTGCGATCAGCTCGGAAGACGGCTCTACGTTCCCCTCTGGGCGAAGGCCGCTGGACGGGTAGTGCGGGAGGAGATCGACGCGGGCCTCGACATTCGACTCGTCCATCTCGCGGCGGAGCCCTTGTCGCCGGATCTCGCCGGTCGACGGCTCGACCTCCCTCTCCTCGAGGAACTCGAACGCCGCAGCCGGTCGGTACGTCCGCTGCATGTCGCCGGGGAAGGGGGGGAGTTCGAAACCGCGGTCGTGGACGCCCCGTTCTTCGGCGAGCGGATCGTTTGGGATTCGGAGGAGAGGGTTCGCGATGGGGGAGCGACACGATTGGTGATCTCGGGCGCCCGACTCGCGGCTAAGCCCTCCCGAAAGTAGGATGAGCCACAGAACGTTCGACGGACCATGACGGTCAGCCGGATGAGCAGTCCTTCGCTCGTAGAGACGCTCGGCGACCAGCGTGCGGCTCCCGACATCCCGTGGGTGCAGGAGCTCACGGGCGCCACTCGCGCCGAAGTCGAACGGCTCCTGCTCGAGCTCGAAGAGCATCGTGCGCTGGAGGCCGAGATCCACCGCTTGCACACCGAGGCCGGACGACCGTTCTACGCACAGATCTGCGTCCCGTTCGAGCTGTATGCGCTCACACGCCTGACCCGCCCCGAAGAGATCGTGGAGACCGGAGTCTCTTCCGGCGTCTCCTCGGTCCACTTCCTGCTAGCGCTTGCGAAGAACGGCGAAGGGCGCCTTCACTCGATCGATCTCCCGACGCGGGAGGGAACTTCGCCGGTCCGCCTCCCCCCCGGACGGAACACGGGGTGGGTCGTCCCCTCGAGTCTCCACGCTCGCTGGGACCTGAACCTCGGCCCGAGCGAAGCGATTCTGCCGGACCTCGTCAAGGAGTTGAACCGAGTCGACCTCTTCCTCCACGACAGCCACCACACCCCGGAGCATCTCACCTTCGAGCTCGAAACCGTTCGGCCTCGCCTACGAGCAGGATCGATCGTGCTTGCCGACAACACGAACTGGACCGGGAAGGCGTTTCCGGAGTTCGCCCGTTCCTTCGGAGTGAAGGTGGCCCGCCGAAGAGAGTCGTACATCGAAGGGTTCCGGGTGCCTCGGGCTCGATCGCGGCGCACTGCCTCGAAGCCCAACCGTACCCATCCCACGAAGCGGTCTCGTC
>JAKIWH010000059.1:0-609 GCA_022750125.1 Thermoplasmata archaeon | reverse complement strand
ATGACTCGCGAAGGTCGGGAAGAGCGGTCGACGGGGATTCCGTGGGCTTTATGGCGGAAGTTCCCTTCGAACGTTCGTGGCGCTGAGCAAGGGTCGCTCGAAGAAGAGCGCCGCAACGGTGGCCCCGGGCACGGGGCCCGGAGAGTACTCCGCAGCCCTGGCTAGTTGGGAAGCGTCCACCCTCGCGCCGGCGATCGGGAAATCCCCCGAGCGGAAAGAGCGGTTCGAGACGCTCGGAGGTATCCCGGTCGACCGGCTCTACACGCCGATCGACACCGGAGAGGAGGCTGCGAAGATCGGGCTCCCTGGCCAGTTCCCGTTCACGCGCGGGGTCCATCCGACGATGTACCGCGGCCGGGTCTGGTCGATGCGGATGTTCTCGGGGTTCGGAACCCCCGAGGACACGAACCGCCGGTTCCGGTACCTCCTCGCCCACGGCGAGAGCGGCCTCTCGATCGCCTTCGACGACCCGACGCTCTACGGCATCGACGCGGACGACGCCGAAGCGGAGGGGGAGGTGGGCAAGTGCGGCGTGAACGTGAGCTCCCTCGGCGACATGCGCCGCCTCCTCGAGGAGATCCCGCTCGCCGACGTCACGACGAGCATGAC
>JAKIWH010000058.1:2898-11097 GCA_022750125.1 Thermoplasmata archaeon | reverse complement strand
CGGTCCCCTTCACTTCGATGAGCTTCGCCTGGACCTCGTCCGCCTGCCGGCGTAGCTCGTCGACGCCCATGTAGAGCGCGACCATCCCCTCGTGCTCGCGCTGGGCGTCCTCGGCGAGCTGACCCACCGCGGCGTGGTGGCGTTCGGCATCGGTCCGCGCGGTCGCGAGCTCCTGCAGCGTGCCCTCGATCTCGGGGTCCTTCCGGAACTGGTCGTCCTGTTCGCGGATCGCGAGCTCGAGCCGTTGCATCTCTCCGACGAGCCGCTTCTCCTGGTCCGGGGTGAGCGCGCTCGTCATGTGGCGGAATTCGAGCTCCCGCAGTTCCTTGCGGAGTCGCCAGACGGGAACGGCTCCCTGGCGAGGGGGTCGGTTCCGCTTGAGTACCTCGAGCTTGTCGGAAGCTTCCTGGAGCCGGCGGTTGCTCTCCTCGCGAAGCCGCTTCGCCTCGCGCACCTGCTCGTTCAGTTCGTCGCGGTGGTGGCGATGGTCCTGGGCCTCCGCGCTCTTCGCATGGAGCTCATCCAAGATCGACCCGCGGCGGTCGGCCAGGGTGCGCGCCTCGCCGTTCAACCGGTCGCGCGTGGCGCGGTGCGCGTCCGCGCGCTCGTTGCACTCGGCGCGCTTGTGTTCCAGTTCCTCGACGGCGTCGGCCAAAGATTCACCGTCCGACGCGTCACGCTCGGCCGGTGGCAATTCGAATTGGGCGGCCCTTATAACCTCTCCGGCGGGGCGGAGCGACGCGTCCCGAGCCGTGCGATGTTCGGCGGGCGTTGAGGTCGAACGCCACTCCGGACCGGCCCGGCGCGATTCCTACTTCCCGTCGCGCGACATACTAATAAGTCGTAACCGACCGGAAGGGCCCGTGGAGGAGATCGGGCGCATCTACGGGGATGTGGGGCTCGGCCAGTTCCACCTAACGCTCCAGACCCCGGTCGAACGGGGCGACTACATCACGGTCAACGACGAGAGCCACGGCGAGGTGCTCTGCCAGCTCGACGACCTTCGGCGGAAGAGCGACCTCGACCTCGAGCGGGCCGACCAGCTCGGCCGCGGAGCGGACACCCCGATCCACGAGTCGCTCCTCGGACTCGCCCGGATCATCGGCTACCGGGATGCCCAAGGACTCGTCAAGGTCCCGACGATCCCGTTCCGCCCCGGTGCCCAGGTGTACCGGGCGGAGGAGCCCCTCATCGCGAAGGTGCTGGGGCTCAACCACCACTCCGCGTCCGGTGCGTACGTGGGCCTCCTACGCAACCACAACCTTCCGGTCGAGCTCGACATCAACCAGCTCGTCCAGCGCCACGTGAGCGTGCTCGCAAAGACCGGGGGCGGCAAGAGCTACCTTCTCGGGGTGCTCATCGAGGAGCTCCTCCGCCACAAGGTCACCTGCGTCATCATCGACCCGCACGGGGAGTACGGTTCGCTCCGCCAACCCTCGGAGAAGAACGGCGCCCACGCCCGGTTCAACGTGGAGGTGCAAGGATTCGCCTCCCGGATCCACGAGTACTCTCCCGACACCTCGCTCAACACGACCGCGAAGCCGCTCACCTTCAGCCTGCGCACGCTCGACCCGCGCGAGCTCCTCACGTTCATGGGGCTCTCGAACGTCAAGACCTTCCTCGCGCCGCTCAAGAAGCTTCTCGAGGAGGTGGGGGCGGTGAACCCCGACTACACGGTGAAGGAGCTCGTGCGTGCGGCGGAACGGGGCGAAGGGCCCACGCTCGAGGTGCTGCACGAGCGGCTCGACTACGTCGAGGCGACCCAGCTGCTCGGTCCGAAGGGGACGAGCCTCAACGAGCTCGTCCACAAGGGCGAGGCGACCCTGATCAATCTGCGTGGGGTGGCCCCCGACATCCAGGAGATCGTCGTAACGAAGATCGCCTCCACCCTCTTCGACAACCGGAAGAAGGGCAAGATCCCGCCGCTGTTCCTAGTCGTAGAGGAGGCGCACAATTTCGCGCCCCAACAGGGGGTCGTGACCTGCTCCCGGATCCTGAAGAACATCGCGAGCGAAGGCCGGAAGTTCGGTCTAGGGCTCTGCGTGGTGACGCAGCGGGCGGCGCGGATCGACAAGTCGGTGCTCTCGCAGTGTACAACGCAGCTCATTCTGCAGGTGACGAATCCGCTCGACCTGAAGGCTATCGCGCAATCGATCGAGGGTCTCACCGAGGGGATGACGGAGATGATCCAGGCGTTGCCGGTGGGCGTCGCGCTCGTGACGGGCGGCGGGTATCACACGCCGCTCTTCTGCGAGATCCGGCCCAGGGCGACTCGCCACGGCGGCGAGAGCGTCCGGATCGTCGAGAACTAGCGCTCGCGCCGCGGCGAGCTGCGGAAAGCAAGCGCTGCTGGAGAAGGTTGGGAGACCGCGCCAGGCTCAGAGCGCCGACGAGAGAATGAACTCGTTTCCGTCCGGATCGGCAACAACGACCCGCAGGATTTCCACCGCGGCCCGCTGCATGGTCCACGGCTCGTTCACGACCGCCCCGCCGTGCTCCCGGATGGCGGCACCCACGGCCACCGGGTCGCTCGAGTGGAAGAGGATCCCGCTCACCGTTCCCGGCTCACGTCCCCCCTCCGTCGGACCCTGGACGTGCATGGTGAGCCGGGTGGAGGTGCCGGGCAGTTTGAACACGGCCCGGGGAATCTTCGGGTTCGGGGGCTCCTCCTCGAGTCCGAGCACCTTCCCGTGGAAGCCCCTCCCACGCTCAAGGTCGCTCACGTGTACCGTCACGGCCTGAAGCCCCCTCGACGATCTTCGCCATGGTGGCGCGACCATCGAGCTACGATAAGGGACCTGGCAGGACCCGGACGACCCGCTCCCCGCATCCGGTGGACGAGGGCTATCCGCCGGTCACGGCGCCGGAGGTGGACGTGGTGCATCCTTGCGAGACGATCGCGTCGTCCCCGTTGAACTCCGCCGAGCCAAAGTCCTCGAAGAGGTCCGTCTCGTACACCGTGACGTCGTTCACCGGGTCGTAGAACACGGTGACCCCGTTCGACGAATCGTACGAGTAGATCACCGACGGCCCCAGCCGCTGGTGGAGCATGCTGAGGGCGCTCGCCGGTATGGAACTGTTGTCGTGAAGGCAGGAGGCGACCTTCACCTGCGCCGGGGGTGGTCCGGGGACGGGGGCCGGGCTGACGGCGCCCAAGGTGGCGGCGAGGAGCAAGAGCGCCCCGAACGAGACCGCACTCTGCTCGGACCACCCCCAGTGTTCCGTTTTCCGGGGCCGGGGGGAAGCGGCGCGCGTACTCGGTCGGGTCGCCGAGCGGGCATGGACCGAAGGGAGCGCAATTCGAAGGAAGAGGGCGAGGAGATTGCCTGCGATCAGGGCGACGAAGAGGCTCTCGGTAGCGAGGAGCGTGGAGGCGCCACCGGTGAAGTAGCCCGCGAGCACGGCCACGATCCCTACCGTCGCACCATAGGCGGGCAAGAGCCGCGCGTCGGAGGGTCCCGAGCGAGGCTCGACCACCATGAACAGTGCGAAGAAGAGCACCGACGGGTCGACGACGCTGAGGAGGAGAACGCCGGGATCGGTGATGCCGAGCACCGTGTAGCGCTGGACCAGCAGACGCAGGGAGTAGGTCGCGAGGAACGAGAGGGGGAGCAGCGCCCTCCGGGGTGTGCGAACTAGGAGGAGCACGCCGAGCACGAGCACAGCACTGAGCTCGATGGCTCCCCACCAGGCCGGAGTGATCCGGAACGCGGCGGCGAGGAAGAGCATCCCCGACGCGGCCGGATTGAGCCAGGGTCGACCCCGGAAACGTAGTAGGTGCTTCGCCACGATGGCGAGGCTCGCGGCGAGGGCGCCGGCGAGCAGAAGGTTGGGCTGTCCAGGAAGCGGACCCGTCCCGGCAGGCGGGACGAGGAGCGCGAGGAAAAGTCCCGTGGCGAACGCGCTCCACGGAACACGAAGAGTTCGATACCGGAGGGCGCCCAGACACAGATCGATGCCGGCGGCGACCGCTGGGAAGAGGAGGAGTTGGGGCAGGATGTTTTGCACCCCCAGGATGCCGGCTCCGATCGAAGCGAGCACGCTCAGGCAGAGAACGAGCAGCTGAACGGGGGTCAGGAGCCGCTGGAGTCGGCGACCCAACCTCCGGAGCGTGGCGACCCTGCGAGAGCGGGTCGCGTCCGCCGGAGTTTGGGCTTCGGCTTGCATCGGTCTCGTCGGTGGGCGAGCTTCCCGGTGGGCTTATCCCTTGGGCCGCGACCGTCCTCGGCAAACGAGGCGATCGGTGCCGGGAAGCCGACCTAGTGGCGGCCCGGCGAAGCTCGGAGCCGGGAAGGAGACCGCGATCCGTGGACGCTAGAGCGCTACGGACTCCCCGAGCAGGTACTCGGTGAGCAGCCGCACACCGAACGCGGTCGCGCCGAGCGGCTGGTACGGAGGACAGTACTTGAGGGTCCCGAGCCGCGCGTACGCGGGCCCTGCGATGTCGAGGTGGGCCCAGGGCGTCTCCCCCACGAACTGCTCGAGGAAAGTGCCCCCCATGAGCACGCCGGCGATCTTCGGCTCTACCGAATTCTTCACGTCCGCCACATCGCTCCGGACCATCTCGCGGTGGGTGTCCGTGAGCGGAAGCCTCCAGAGGAGCTCGCCGGTCGCCGTCCCGCAGACGACGAGCGCGTTCTCGAGCCGCTCGTTGTTCCCGACCACCGCCGCGATATTCTCCCCGAGCGCGGTGAGGGCGGCCCCCGTGAGCGTCGCGATATCGATGATCTCGTCCGGGTGGTACTTGTCGACCGCGTAGGCGAGCGCATCGGACAGGACGACCCGACCCTCGGCGTCGGTGTTGGTCACCTCGATGGTCTTTCCGGAGTACGTCCGCACGATATCTCCCGGGCGGTACGCCCCCTCCCCCACGAGGTTCTCCGCGCAGGCGAGGATGCCGACCACGCGGGTAGGCGCCTTGAGCACCGCAGCGGCGCGGAGCGTCCCGAGCACCGCGCACGCCCCGGCCTTATCGAACTTCATCTCCTGCATCCCGAGCGCCGCCTTGATCGAGATCCCTCCCGAATCGAAGGTGATCCCCTTCCCGACGATGGCCACGGTCCGGCCCTTCCGGCTCCCCCCGGGCCACTCGACGACGACCATCCGAGGAGGGTGACGGCTCCCGCTCCCGACGGCGAGGATCCCGCCGCAGCCGAGCTCGGCGAGCTTCTTCTCGTCGAAGACCGCTACCTTGAGTCCGAGGTCGGTGAGCGTCTCCGCCTGGGCCGCGAGCCAGGCTGGCGTCGCGATGTTCGGCGGGGCGTTCGCAAGGTCCCGCGTCCACAGCACCGCGTCGAGGAGCTTCGTGCTCTCCGCGAGAGCGCGCTTGAGCGAACCCTCCTCTCCGCCGTGAACGCGACCGAGGCCGATCGTGGCCTCCTCGACGGAGGTTTCGTTGTTGGCCTTGTACTGGAGGTATTGGTAGCTACCGAGGGTGAGCCCCTCCGCGATCGCCTGCACGGCGACCGCCGCGGGCACTTCTCCCGCCGTAAACGTGGGGAGGGCAACGGACACGGTCCGGATCCCCTTGCCCCGGAGACGTTTCGCTGCCTCGGCGGCCGCTACCCGAAGGGACTCCGCCGTGAGGGGGCGAGCTCCCAGGCCGACCAGCACGAATCTGCCGGCGCGGTCGGACCGGTGAACGATCGTTACCTCGCGCCGCTTCCCCCGGAGCTCCTTGGCGGCCCAGGCACGCTCGATAGCGCCCCCCACCACCTTGTCTTCGGGAGCGAGCGCCGGAGGGAGCATGGCGTCCTTGCCGCCTTCGGCGAGGCCCAGGAGGACCGCGTCGGAGGCGACCTGGAGTGCCTCCCGGCGGTCGAGGAGCAGTTTCATCGCCCGGCTCGCCGGGCGCTAACGAAGCATCTCGGGTCGGATCTTCTGCCGGTCGATCTTGACACCGCCCGGGGTCAAGCAGAGGAGGTTCTTGGCGATTCCGGCCACATCCCCGCCCAGGTCCTTCGCGACGTTCTTCAGATCGACGCTCATCCGACGGACGGTGTTCGGGTCGTTCGCGATCGACGTGTAGTCGATGAAGACGATGTCGCCCCCGTAGGCGAGCTTCGCGGCGGCGTGGATGTCGTCGAAGCGCAGGACCTCGGCGAGACGGACGACGGCGCGCGCTGTCGCAAGCCCCTCGCCTTCCCCGTCGAACTCCATGTTGCCGAGGTCGAGAAAACTCCCTTCCTCGAGCGTGTCATCCCCGTGGTGCCGGCGCAGAAGTCCCCGTTTTGCGAGCATGAATGGCGATTCGCTCCTCTCGTCGACCGACGAGGGCTCGCTTTTTAAGACTACCGTTCGACTGGGACGCCGGTTCACGCTTCCGGAGTTTCCGGAGCAAGTGTCGTCCCGCGCTCGGTCCCGGACTCGAGGAGGGAGGCCGGGACGCGCAGGCAGAAGGTCACGCGAAACACTTCGCGGCCGTCCTTGCGTCCCCAGAGCGACGGAGACTCGGAGAGCTTGGCCCCGAGCCGTTGGCGCATCCAGCGAGCGAGCGATTTCGCGGCGTCGGTGTCGGTGAGATAGAAGTCCCAGCCCTCCTTAAGCGGCTCGAACCACGAGAGGGCGGACCGCCACTCCGATCTTGCCTCGGGGAGCGCGGCATCCCAGGCGCGCCTCAGGCCTTCCCGGAGGTCGCGGGAGTTCCCTCTCCGACGCCCTTCCGGTCCGCGAAGCTGGATCACCGAGGTGTAGAACCCGCCGCTCCGACGGCTGCACGCTGGACAGGTGTGGTGCTCGATCCGTACCTCGAACTTGACCGCTGCCTGACGCTCCTCCCCGCGGAATCGAACGGCGAGCGTTCCCGAGAGCTCGCGGACGAGGCGGCTCGGCCCTCCCTCCTCGAAGTCGACCCGCCGTATCCCCACGCCGTCGAGAGGAAGGAGGAACGGAAGGAGGTCCTCCTTCGTGAGCAGGCTCGAGGAGCCGGCGCCCTCCCAACGCTCCCCATGCTTGCGCGACCCGCACTCGGGGCAGATGACGACGCGGGGATGCGCCTTCACCGTCACGAGCGCATGGCTCTTGACGAAGCAGTCGGTACACACGCCCTCCTCGAGAGGGAGCCCCGTACGGCCGCAGACGACACAGAACTCGGCCACCTTCCCCTCCTCGATCACTCGGCGACGGTGATGATCTCGGCGTGCGGCACCCCGCCGAGCGTTCCTGCCCCGCCCTCGGCCAGGAGACCCTCTTCGATCGCGAGCTGGCAGACCCGCTCCCCGAGAAGATTCGCGATCGTCGCCCGCTTGAGATGGAACACGAGCTCGTCGCGGTTCACCCGGCGCTCGCCGTAGAAATGGGCCGTGATCTGCACGGTCCGGCCGCTCTTGCCCACCGGGAGGTGACGGTCGATGAGCTCCGCGTCGCAGGCGGCGACGACGAGCTCGCTCCGGACGCGGTGCACCCGCATCACGATCCCCGCATCCATCCGCCCCCGCCTCCGCGCGAACGAGGGCCGAAAGAGATTATCATCTCGCCGGAGGGCGGGACCTAGAACCGGACGAGCTGCCAGACGCCGGGGCGGCTCTCGAGGAGCTCCCCCTGCGACCGGAGCGACTGGAAGAGCGCCTCGGTCCTCGGACGCTGGACGTTGTGGCGCTCCATGAGCCCGACCACCTCGTCGATGGAGAAGCTCCCGTTCTGCTCCTGGAGCTGGCGCATCACCCCCGTCAGCATGTCGATCCGCTCCCGCTGGCTGTGACTCACTCCCGTTGCGACGATGTCGATGTCGAGCTTCCCCTCGCTCGTCGAGACCCGCCGCAGGAAGCCCTCGACGATGCGGGTCGCCCGCTGCGCGTCCTCGACCGTCGCATCCCGCGAGAGGCGGGCCCGGGCGGAGGCCTCAGCGAGGCGCACGAGCGCCTCGAGCTGCCGCGCGGTGATGGGAACGGGCGCGTTCGGCTCCTCCCCCTGCTTCCGGATGAGGACGTAGAAATCCTCGATGACGCGGAGCGCGGCGTCGGAGAGGACGGGGCGGATGTTCCGTCGCGCGTAGGCGATGTACTTGCGCAGGAACTCGGGCGGGAACGCGGCCCCCTCCGCGACGGGCCCGCCCGGGGGCGGGAGCGCGAGCCCCCGCTTCTCCCCCTCCTGGTGGGAGAGGAGGATGCGGCTTGCGAGGAGTCGGTCCCGCTTCTGGTCGGGCTTGTCCTGGATGGAGTAGATGACGTCGAACCGGGAGAGGAGGGTGGGCGGGAGGTC
>JAKIWH010000058.1:0-2888 GCA_022750125.1 Thermoplasmata archaeon | reverse complement strand
GTCGGTGATGGAGCTGTAGTCGAACTGGCGGAAGGTGGGCGGGAGGTCGATCTGTTCGGAGATGGTCCGGTCGGGAGTAAAGCGGCCCCACTTCGGATTCGCGGCGGCGAGCACGGGACACCGCGCGTTGAGGGTCGCCGTGATCCCCGCCTTCGCGATGCTCACCGTCTGCTGCTCGAGCGCCTCGTGCATCGCGCTACGGTCCTCGGGGGTCATCTTGTCGAGCTCGTCAACGACGGCGATCCCGCCGTCGGCGAGGACGAGCATCCCCGCCTCGAGCACCCAACGGCCGCCTCCGAAATCGTCCTTCACCGCGGCCGCGGTAAGCCCCGCGGCGGTCGCGCCCTTGCCGCTCGTATAGATGCCGCGGGGGGCGACGTCCGCGACGTACCGGAGCAGCTGGCTCTTGCCGGTCCCCGGATCCCCGACGATGAGGACATGGATGTCCCCGCGCACCCGGATGCCGTCCGCGTGGTGCTTCTCGGTGCCCCCGAACAGCTGGAGCGCGATCACCTCCTTCTCCTCCTCGAGCCCCTTGATCGTGGGGGCGAGAGAGAGGACGATCCGGTCGAGGATCAGTGGATCGTTCTGGAAGGAGAGGATGAGCCGCTCGTCCTCCTCGGAGATCGGGATCTCGTCGTACTCCTCGTGCTGGTACTCGACGGAGTTGCCGAGGAGGAGGAGGTCAAAGGTCGTGCTGCGCAGCAGTCCCGTGCGCGAAGCGCTCGCGCGCTGGAGGCCCTTGAGCACCCCGTTCACGACGAGGCGGTTCCCAGGGATCACCCGGCCCGCGAGGTCCTCGGTGAGGAGTACCGTAAGCCCCTGAGGGTGGGAGCCTCCCTTGAGCGTCTCGGGGTTCTCCTGGATCTCGATCCGCTGTGCGTCCAAGTAGGCGGAGCGCTCCGGGAGCAACCGGAACCGGGTCCGTCCCGCGGGCTTGCCGCAGTGGGTGCACTCGACCGGCTCGTGAAAGACGGGGCTGGCCTCCTCCTGGAGCTCGTGGCACTCCCCCTTGCAGGCTAGGCAAAGGAACACCGCGTCCCGGATCTGCGGCCGCACCTCCGTCGTCTTCCGAACGATGGCGTCGAGCGAGAGGAACTTGCCAAGGTCGGTCTCCCGGATCTCTCGTATCGTGCGACGTGCGTTCGAGGGGAGACCGGTGATCCGGAGGCGGAGCGGGAACTCCTCCCCCTCCATCGGAGTGGGGAGCATCTCCCGCATCGCCCGCCGTCCTGCCGCGAGCGTCTCTTCGGGCCGTTCGAGCAGGAGGTCCGCGAGGCCCGCGTCGACGTTCTCGATCGCCGCGAACGGAAGGCTCACGCTCCGCTCCTCGGGGAACCGGTCCCGAACTTCCAGAACACGGGGCCGGAGCTCCGCCTCCTCGAGCGCGGCGCCCCAGCGCCCGACGAGCTCGGGCGAGGAAGGGACGATTTGGGTAGCTAGTGCCATCGAACGATTCTCCTACGGGGCGAGGCGGTAACGGTCACGGGGAAATAGACGTGTCTCCCGGATGTTGGGTAGCCCCGCGAGCGCCTGCACGAACCGGTCAACGCCGAATCCCCAGCCACCGTGGGGAGGCATCCCGTACTCGAACGCCTCGAGATAGCCCGGGAACTCGTCGGGCGAGAGCCCTGCTTCGCTGATCTGGGCGCGGAGCCGGTCGACCCGGTGTTCCCTCGGCCCGCCGCTTGCGAGCTCGAGGTCCCGGTGGTACAGGTCGAAGTAGCCGGTGAGCGACGGGTCGGTCTCGCTGCGGCGGGCGTAGAAGGTGGTCCGCTTCACGGCGACCGGAAAGTCCGTGATGAAGTAGAACGGGCTCCGGTGCTCGGAGGCCATGCGCTCGCCGAGGCGCTTCTCCTCCTCCGTGCCGAGGTCGACGTTCATCGTCTCCCGTCCGAGGGACCGGATCACCTCGGCAAAGGTGATCCGGGGGAGGGGGAGGGTGAGTTCGGGTAGCCGGGCCGCGAGCTCGGGCTGGGCGGGCGCGAGCCGGCCCCGGGCGTGCTCGACCGCCTCCCGCACGATGCTTTCCAACACGCCACGTAGCTCCTCTGCGGAATCGAGGTACGCCATCTCGGCGTCGAGGCTCGTGAACTCGGTGATGTGGCGGACCGTATCGGAAGGCTCGGCCCGGAAGGCGGGCGCGATCTCGAACACCCGCTCGAGCCCGGCGCCCATCAGCATCTGCTTGTAAAGTTGCGGGCTCTGCGCGAGGTACGCCCGTTCCTCGAAGTACTGGACCGGGAAGAGCGTCGCGCCCCCTTCCGCCCCCTGACGGAGGAGCTTGG
Source organism: Thermoplasmata archaeon (assembly GCA_022750125.1). GTDB lineage: Archaea > Thermoplasmatota > Thermoplasmata > Lutacidiplasmatales > UBA184 > JAKIVR01. The sequence goes on along the minus strand of JAKIWH010000058.1, from coordinate 600 downwards.
GGGTCTCAACCTCGAGGAACTCCCGGTCCCGAAAGGCGTCCCGGAATCCGGCAAGGAGCGCCGCGCGCAGCTCGAACACCCCGCGGACGGCGGGCTTCCGTAGGTCGATCACGCGGTGGTTGAGCCGGGTGTCGAGCTCCACGCCCACGTGGTCGACGACGCCGAGCGGGAGCGGGACCTTCGACTCGCTCACGAGCTCGAGGCTCGCCGGGAGGATCTCCACGCCGCGCTGCGACTTCGCCGAGCGCTGGACGGTCCCCGTCACCTCGACCACCGATTCGCGGGGGATCGCCGCCGCCTGCGCGAAGAGGGCGGGGTCGGTCGTCCCTTTCTTGAACGTGACCTGGAGGGTTCCGCTCCGGTCCCTCAGCAGCGCGAACGCTATTCCGCCGAGGGCGCGGTACTCCTCAAGGTGCCCCGCGACCCGGACGAGCTCGCCGTCCAGGTCGGGGAGCTCACGCGCGAGCCGCCGCGGGTGCGACAGAGGGCGGCACCTCCTGACGCGCGCGCGCCGCCCGGACGAGCGCGAGGTAGAGCGGGTGGGGAGCCTCGGGGCGGGAGAGGAACTCGGGGTGGTACTGGACCCCCAAGAAGAACGGA
>JAKIWH010000057.1 GCA_022750125.1 Thermoplasmata archaeon | reverse complement strand
CGAGGACCTGCTCCTGGGTCATCTTGAGCTTGTAGCGCAGGTGGACCTCGCTCGCGGCCACGAACACCGCGATGTGGCTCGCCCCGCTCTTGATCACCGCCTCGACATCCCCCGGCACGGTCCGCGCGGAAGCGAGGATCTTTGCCTTGAGCCCCGCCTCGGCGAGCCGCTTGACCGAGGCCGCTTCCTTCTCCGAGACGACCGGGATACCGGCGTCGATGACGCCCACTCCGATCTCGGAAAGTCGCTCGGCCACGGCGAGCTTCTCTTCGGGCGAGAAGTAGACCCCCGGGGTCTGCTCCCCATCGCGGAGTGTCTCGTCCCAGAAGGTGATGTGCTCCGCGAAGTGACGCTCGCCCGCTGTATTCTGGTGGTAGGACTCGACGAGCGGCCGCTCGCTCATGAGGGGAGCTGGACGCGCTCGCGGCGTGATAACTTTGGTGGGGCAACTTGACCGAGCCGCTGTTTTTCGACGGAGGAACGCTCCGGAGGACCTAACTCAGTGGGCCTTCAGCCGCGAAATTCACGACGGACAAGCTGGCGCTCGGCCCCACCTTAAATATGCGCGGTGAATCAAATCCGGCGCGACGGAGCCGAGCCCCGGCACCGTCGGAGTATCGCACAAAATGACGACCCCCGCAACTCAGGTTCCCTCCACCGTCCGGGAGGTCGGTCCTTCCGACACACCCCCGGTGAAGGAACTGGCCGACCTCTCGGTTCTCATCGGAGGGCAGGGGGGGGACGGGACGCTCACGGTGAGCGACCTCCTTGCGAGGTACTTCCGAAAGCGGGGCCTCTACGTCTACACCTCCCGGAACGTCCTCTCCCGAATCCGCGGCGGCCACGCCGACTCCTCGGTCCGCGCTTCCCGGGACGCGATCTCTGCAATCAAGCCCACCGTCGACATCCTGGTCGCCTTCGACAAGGAGGCGCTCGAGTTCGGCCGGCCGGAGCTCGAGGCGGACGGCCTCGTCCTGTACGACTCCTCGGTCTTTCAGACCGACCTTCCGGCTACCTTCGGGTTCCCTTTTGCGACGCTCGCCGGGAGCCAGCTCGGCCAGCCGATCTACAAGAACGTCGCGGCGTACGGCGTCCTCTCGGTGATGCTCGGGTTCGACCCCGCGCTCACCCGCTCCGTCATCGAGGAGCGGTTCAAGCGGCGGGGCGGAGAGGCGCTCGAGAAGAACCTCAAGGCACTCGAGATCGGCCGGAAGGCCGCTCTCGAGCACGCCGAACCGATGCACCGGTTCACGGTCGTCGACGGCACCGCCCACGACCTTCGACTCATGACGGGGAACCAGGCAGTCGCGCTCGGGTTCGTCGTCGGAGGGGGCCGGTTTTTCGCGGGCTATCCGATCACTCCCGCAACGGAGATCATGGAGTACCTCCAACGCTATTTGCCGTCCGTCCACGGTGTCGTCCGGCAGGCGGAGGACGAACTCGCCGCGATCAACATGGTGATCGGGGCCGCCTATGCCGGCGCGCGCTCGATGACCTCCACGAGCGGCCCCGGCCTCTCCCTCATGACCGAGGGGATCGGCCACGCGGGCGCGGCCGAAGTTCCAATCGTTGTCGCCGACTGCCAGCGGGTGGGTCCCTCCACCGGCGAGCCGACCCGCCACGAGCAGTCCGATGTGGCTCATCTCGCGCACATCGGGCACGGGGATTTCCCCCGCTTCCTGATCGCACCGGGGACCGTCGACGACTGTTTCTACCTCACCGTGGACGCGCTCAATCTCGCGGAAAAGTGGCGCCTCCCCGTCATTCTCGTCCTCGACCAGGCGCTCTGCCAGAACTCGTCAACGGTCCCGGGGTTCGACCTTTCGCAGGTCCACCTCGACCGCGGGAAGCGACTCGAGGCCGAGGCGGTCGCGACCCGACCTTCGTACAAGTACTACGAGCTGACGCCGGACGGCGCGTCACCGTACGCTCTGCCGGGCACGCCGGGCGTGACGAGCCAGGTCACGGGAAACGAGCACGACGAGTACGGCCATGTCTCCGTGAACCCGGTGAACCGTGTCAAAATGATGCGTAAGCGCATGGAGAAGCTCATCCACGCGCAGTCCGACCTCCCGCTCTCCCGCACCTTCGGCGACCCCGCCGCGAAGATCGGCTTCATCGGCTTCGGAAGCACGACCGGGCCGATCCGAGAGGCTCAGGATCGGCTCCAGACCCGCGGAGTCTCGACCCGATTCTTCCAGGCCCGAACCCTCTTCCCCGTGCCGGCACGCGAGCTCAGCGCCTTCCTCGAGCCGCTCGACCACGCCTACGTCGTCGAGCACAACTACGCTGGGCAGTTCGCGGGTCTCATCCGTGAGGCGATGCCGAGCTACCACGCGAGGCTCCGCTCGATCCTCAAGTACGACGGGCTACCGTTCCGCGCCGCGGAGATCGTGAAAGCGGTCGAGGGAGGTACCGATGGTCGAGTCGGCTAAACCGATCCCTTCCACCTGGTGCCCCGGCTGCGGGGACTTCGGCGCGCTCGCCGCCCTCAAGAAGGCGATGGCCGAGCTCAAGATCCCCCCCCACGAGGCGGTGCTCGTCGGCGGGATCGGCTGCTCGGGCGGCATCCACAACTTCCTCGAGATCAACGGCCTGCATGCGCTCCACGGCCGCCTCCTCGCGCAGGCGGTCGGGGTGAAGCTTGCGAACCCGAAGCTCAACGTCGTCGCGATCGGCGGCGACGGGGACGGCTACGCGATCGGGATGGGCCACTTCATGCACGCGTTCAAGAAGAACGCCTCGATCCTCTACGTCGTCATGATGAACGAGACGTACGGCCTCACCAAGGGGCAGGCGGCGCCGACGGCCCCGCTCGGGTACGAGGGGAACATCGAGCGACCGTTCGATGCGATCCTGGCGGCCCTTTCCCAACCCCAGCCGAACTTCGTCGCCCGCACCTTCTCGGGCGACCCGAAGACCCTCACGAAGGTGCTCGTCGAGGCGCTCGAGTTCAACCGCGCGAACCGCGGGTTCGCGTTCGTGGAGGACCTCTCCCCCTGCGTCACCTACAACGACACGTTCAAGGAGTGGCGCGAGAAGGTGCTCGACGTCTCGACCCTCCCCGGCTACGACGCCTCGGACCGCGCGGTGATGTTCCGGCTTTGCCTTGAGACGATGGACAAGGGCCGCATTCCCATCGGCGTGATGCACCGCCCCCGCGAGGTCTCGACCGAAGCGGAGTCGCTCGAACTCAAGCTCCTCCCGGATCGCATCGGGCCCGCGGTCACCCCGATCGATCTCGAGGGGAATCTTCCCACGTACCAGAAGCTCCTCGCCGCGGCCGGTTAGGGCGCGATGCCGCGCCACGGCCGATCGACGCGCCTTCGCGCGCTCGTCGTTGGGCTAACCATTCTGCTGACCCTGGGGACGCTCCTCACGTCCCTCGCAACGGCAAGCGCAGCCACCGAGCCGCTGACACTCGTGCTGAGCCCGGGCGGCACCCTCACGACGAACCTGACGGTCCAGGTGTCGAACGGCTCCCCGCTACGGTATGCCCTCGACGGCAACTTCACTCCCCTCCTCGACGAGCTTCCGCTCACGATCTCGAACCGGAGCCTCTACGCCTCCGAGATCGCCCTCCTCGAGTCGAACCCGTTCACGGGCGGGCTGTTCGGCAACCGCGACGGGTCGGTCGAACCGTTCGAGGTGACCGATTTCGACCAGCTCGTCCAGGAGGAGTCGAAGCTCCTGCCCGCCGGCACCTTGACCGGGGGCGTCGCGTTCCAGCTTACGCTCGACGGCGCCTCCCCCACCTCGGCGTCGGTCCAGTCGCTCTATGTCGGCAACGCGGTGGGCCCCGACAGTTCGAGCGCGCCCGTCACCGTGAGCCTCGCTGTGGACTACATCTTCCCGCTGAGCGGGAGCTCCCACAGCCTGAGCCTCGCGTGGGCGACCGGCCCCGTCGCCCTCACGACGCTCCTCAACTTCCAACTGACCTTCCTCGCGCCCGCCGGCGACAGCATCACCGGGAGCAGCGGATTCTCCTCCTCCTCGACCAACAACGACCTCCTCGGATTCTCGCCCGGAAAGTTCTCGGGACAGTTCTCCCCGGCCGACGGAAGCGGAGTCACGATCCATTTCGCTCCCGCGTTCCCGCTCGGGATTCTCGTCATCGTGTTGGGTGTCGTGGGGGCGCTCATCGCCGTCCTCCTCTTCCTCGCCCTCCGCTCCCGTCGACGCCAGCGTGACGCGGTCAAGGGCGACACGCCGGAGACTCCCCCACCGCCCGCGACGCCCTCCGAATGAGCTGGCTCGGAATCGACGACACCGATAGCCCCTCGGGCGGGTGCACGACGCATGTCCTCACCGAGGTGATCCGCGCCGCCGGAGCGGCGGGGATCGACCTCATCGGCTACCCGAGGCTCGTGCGGCTCAACCCGAACGCCCCGGGCCGGACTAGGGGCAATGCGGCGCTCAGCGCTCGGTTCGGAGTAGGCACAGGCCCGCCGAAGCGGATCGGAGAGTTCCCCGACGGTCCCCTGCTCTCGTTTCCGAGCGGAGCCCCGCTGTCCGTGGGCGCCTCTCGGGAGCTCTTGGAGGTGGCCTGGAAAGCAGTGCTCGCGGGCAGCCGCATCGGGGAGGCCGGCACCGACCCGGCGCTCGTCATCGTCCCCAGCCTGCTGCCGAGCTCTCTTTACTGGGAGGCCGTGCGAACCCAGATCGACCCCGCAAAGGTCGAATCGCTCGTCCAACGGAACGGCGGCGCCGCGCGGAGCGAAGGCTCGGGGGAAGGCATCGTGGGCGCGGCCGCCGCGGTGAGTTGGAGAGCCATCGGCGCCACCTGGGAGCTCATCGCCTACCGGTCGTCCGACGCGACCGGCGCGCGGCGCCCCGTCTCCGCCTCCCAGCTCGCCCAAGCGGAACGAAGGTATCCAGAACTCTTCCAATGCCAAGACCTGAGGACTCGGCGGGTCCTCGTTAGCCCGCACACCCCCTGCCCTATCCTCTACGGGCTTCGCGCTACAGTGCCGGATCGACTTCCGAAGGCGCTTGAGCTCGTCGCCGCTGAACCCATCGAGCGCTGGGCGATCTTCCAGACCAACCAAGGCACGGGGGACCACCTTTCCCATCTCCCGCTCGGGACCCTCCGACCGTACAGCTCGGCCCAAATCCACGGCGTCGTCGCGGACGCTCCCACCGTCGTCCGAGGGGGGCACTGGAAGTTCCACCTCCTCGAACGGGTGAGCGGCGAACAGGTCGAATGCATCGCCTTCGAGCCGACCAAAACCCTCCCTCGCCTCGTCCGTCAGCTCCGCCAAGGAGACAGCGTTCGGGCCTGGGGCGGGATCGCCGAGGGGCCGACGTTCCGACTCGAGGGAATCGAGCTCCTGCGCACCGTCCCCAGGACCGATCCAGCCCCCAACCCACGCTGTCCCGACTGCGGGGCGCGCGCACGCAGCCTCGGTGCTTCCCGGGGGTTCCGGTGCGTTGAGTGCCGCCGCAAGTTCCCTCCCGAGAGCCGGGCGATCCGAACGGACCCGGCTGCGCCGAAACTCGGAACTTACCACCCGACTCCCTCCGCGCGACGGCACCTCGCCCCCCGGGCCCCTGAAACAGCGGACGGCCGATCCTCGCCGCTTCGGTTACTTCGACGGGCGCGAACCGATTTATACCGTTGACCGGTTTTCGGGCCCTCGGGTTTCCCGATGGTAGCTCCTGGTCTCAAGACGGCGGCGCTGTTCGCCGCGATCATTGCCCTCTTCGTAACGCTGGGCGGGCTGGCAGGCGAGTACCTGTTCGGCAGCCTGCTCGGAGGACTCGTCGTCGCCCTCTCCTTCGCTCTCGCGTTCAACCTGTTATCCTACTTCCTCTGCGAGAAGTTCGTCCTCCTCACCTCGGGAGCCAAGATCGTGACCCCCGAGGAGGTCCCGCGCCTCGCCCGCATCGTGGACGAGCTCGCCCCGCAGTTCGGGCTCGTCCGGCCCCGCCTCGCGCTCATCCCCACCCAGACCCCGAACGCGTTCGCCACGGGCCGCAATGCGCAGCACGCGGTGGTGGCCGTGACCGAGGGGATCATGAGGCTCTGCGACGACCGGGAGCTCCGCGGCGTGCTCGCCCACGAACTCGCGCACGTGAAGGACCGGGATATCCTCGTGATGACCTTCGCGGCCACCATCGCGGGCGCGATCTCGTTCCTCGGACAGGCGTTCCTCTTCTCGACCCTCTTTGGCGGCGGCGGAAACCGAGGTAACAACAACGGCCTGCTTGCCATCGTCGCCGTGATCACGGCACCGATCGCCGCGCTCCTTCTCCAGCTCGCCATCTCCCGCTCCCGCGAGCTGGGGGCGGACGAGGTGGGGGCCCGGACGATCCGGGACCCGAACGCGCTCGCGGACGCGCTCACGAAGCTCGAGCGGGCGAACGACCGCCACCCGGCTCCCATCGGCACTCCGGCGACCGCGAGCCTCTGCATCGTGAACCCGCTGCGCGGCGGCGGGCTCGTCGGAATCTTTTCAACCCACCCGCCTATCGAGGAGCGGATCCGGAGGCTGCGAACGATGAAGCTCGACTACGAGTACAAGCTCCCCGGACGCTCCCGCTCGGACCGCAATCTCGCGGGTCACCTCCCCTCCGCGGTGAGGTAAGCGACCGTCGTGACGGAGTGCCCTGCCTGCGGATTCGAAGCCGAGGCGGGAAGCCCCACCTGCGCGGGCTGCGGACTCTCGAGCAACCTCTTCGAACCGGTCCGCGCGGCCCTCGCCGAGGGGACGCCGGGGGGAAGCTCGCTCGCCGAAGCGAACGCGATTGTCGCTGCCGTGGGCATGCCTCCCATGAACTCGAGCGCGGGGAGCCTCTCCACCCCGGCGCGGTTTCCCGCACCTCCGCCCGTCCCGCCGCTCGCTCCTCACCCACCGTCTCCGCCCGCCGAGTTGCCCGTGTTGCCGGCCCTCCCCCAGGGGGACCCGGTCCAGTCCGCTCGGCGGCAGGTTGAGGAGTACGTCACGCTCGCCCGCCGACTCTCGCTTGAGATCCCGGGGCTCGAGCCACGTCTCCACGCGGCCGTCGCCTCCTCCGACGGACAAAGTTTCGAGACGCTCCGAGCCGAGCTGTTCGTCCGCTTGGCGGCTCGGCTCACCGAGGAGCTCGAGCGGACCTTCGCCCGCCGAAACGAGCTCGCGGCGCTCCTCGAGACGGCCACGCCCGATGCCGAGCTCGATACCGCGCGCGAGGCGCTTGGTCGCGGCGACCTCACCGGCACCCACCACCGCCTGCGACACGTTGAGGAGTCGCTCGACATGCTCGAGGAGGAGTGGGAAACGGTGCGGATCCTCTCCCTAGAAGCTGAGCTCGTTGCGGAAACGGTGCGGGAGCTCGGCGGAGATCCTCTCCCCGCACTCGGGCCACTCTCCGAGGGACGCCGCCGCGCGCGATCAGGAGATCGCACCGGGGCCGAGCCGCTTCTCGAGCGATCGACCCTCGCGCTCTGGCACCTGTGCGCGCCGTTGCTCACCCAACGGCTTTCCGAACTACGGAGCGAGATCGGGAGCCACCCGCCCGCGGAGAGCACCGGGGCCCGGCTCCAAACGGACGCGCTCGAGATGGCGAGGGCGCTCGAACGACGGAACTACGGCGGCGCCGTTGCCGCGTACCGCCGGTTCCGCGACGAAGTCGCCCACACCGGCGCGGTCGCTCGGCCTGTCCCCCCGAGCCATTAAGACCCGAACCCCGCTCCCGGACCCGTGCCGTTCGCCGCCCTGCGCGGGTTCCGAGACCAGCTGCCGCCCGACGCCGGTGCGCGAAGCGAACTACGTCGAACGATGCGCGCCGCGGCGCGTCTCGCTGGGTTCCAAGAGCTCGAGACCCCGAGCGTTGAGTCGCTCGAACTCTACCGTGTGAAGAGCGGGGAAGGGATCCTCGGCCAAACTTGGACGTTTCAGGACAAGGGGGGCCGCGATGTCGCTCTCGCTCCGGAATCCACCCCATCGGTAGCCAGGATCTACGCCGAGCGGGCGAAGGCGGAACCTCTCCCTGTGAAGTGGTTCACGGTGTCGAAGCTTTGGCGGTACGAAGAGCCTCAGGCAGGAAGGGGCCGGGAATTCGTCCAGTTCAACCTCGATATCTTGGGCGCGGCCGGCGTCGAGGCGGAGGTGGAGTTGCTCGCGGCAGCGAGCCTGCTCTTGGACCAGGCGGGTGCAGCGGGCATCTATGCGTTCCGTCTCAACGACAGGGAGGTCGCGGAGTCGCTCGGAAAGCTCCTTGGCGCCACCGACCCGGTTCGATACTTCCGGGCGCTGGACAATCGACGCAAGACCCCGCAGGACGAGTTTCGAGCGGAGCTCGGAAGGGCGGGACTCTCGGAGTCCAACGTGGCAAAGCTCGAGGAGCTCCTGGAGAGTCCGTCTGAAGACGGCGATTCCACTACCGACGCCGCCCTCCTCGGGAAGCTCGACGGACTGGGCCTTCCCGAGCCGGGTCCGGCGGGCCTTGCGCGCCTCCGTCGAATCCTCGAACTGCTCCCGCAGGCGGGGATCGAGGACCGGGTCCGGCTCGACCTGTCCTTGGTCCGGGGCTTCGACTACTACACAGGTCCCGTCTTCGAGGCGTTTGCGCGCGAGGGCGATTCGCGCTCCCTCTTCGGCGGAGGTCGATACGACCGGCTGATCGAGCTGTTCGGGGGACCGCCCACGCCCGCCTGCGGCCTGGCGATCGGAGACATGACGCTCGAGCTCCTACTGAGGAGCAAAGATCGATGGCCAGCCGGGGAACCCCCCCTCGATACCTACGTGGTGGCCGTGAGCCCGGAGCTCATCCCCGTTGCAGTTGGCTTGGTCGCGAAGCTCCGCAAGGCGGGGATCTCCGCGGACGGCGACCTGCTCGGCCGGTCGCTTTCCCGTCAGCTCAAGGAGGCGGACCGTCGAAAGGCTCGTCGGGCGATTCTCGTGGCCCCGCGGGAGCATGCGCGTGGGGTCGTGGTCGAGCGGGACCTGACGACGGGTGCCCAGCGGGAGTGCCGGCCGGAAGAGCTGTTACCTGCGGCGTGAGCGCCTCCATCGACGGGCCGTCCCAGAGGAGAATGCCCGGGGGCGAGGTCGCGCCGTCGACGTAGCCGTACCAGTAGACTACCGCTCCCTCGCCGAAAAGTTCGGTGTACGGAGCGAGTTGCTTGCGCAGGTTCCGACGCAGCTCTACATCGTCGCCGAAGTTCGCCTTGGATTCGATCCAGTTGAGCTTCCGTCCGAACAAGGTGATCGCGTGGTCGAGGAGCGCGTCGGGAGTTTTCTGGAATTTGCCGCGGAGATCCTTCTCGGTCCGATAGGTGACTCCGTGCTTTTCGAGCCACCCGTAGAGTCGGGCTTCGCCGCGCCGTCCCCGGTCCCGCTGGAGCTCCATCCCTTGCGGGGAGTAGATCATGTCCGAGTCGAGCAGCTCCCGGATCTCGCGACGCAAGCGTTCGTCCGGGGCGGTCTCGGGCTCGAGGAAGAACGACCAAATCTTCTTCCGTGGCAACCGAAGTTCCTGGAGTAGCTGCTGCCCAGTCAGCACGGGGGGGAAATTCCATTCGCGCGCGATCTCGAGCATTCGCGCACCCCGCCTCCACTGGTTTGCGATGCGGGGCATCTGCCGCTTGATGACGTAGAACCGCCGAGTCGCGTCCCGGGTCACACGGTGGGTGTGAATGACGAAGAGCAGCTCTTCGTCGAGCTTTTCGGCGTCAGCGACCCGTTTTACATCCTCGGGCGTCGCGAGGGTTTGGTAGAGACGTTGGTAGGTGGCACGGTCCATGAGGGGGGGCCCGACCGGCCCAGTCCCGGGCGCGGAAGACGGAGGTTCGAGGCGGATGGGGTTAAAGCGTTTGGTCTTCCTCGACTCGCATCGCTGGAGGTAGAACTCAACGAAGCGAGCCAGCTCGGCGGAGAGGCGAGAGTCGGACCTGTTCCTAGCACCCTTTTCGACCGTCAGACCAAGTCCAAACCCGAAGGTAACCACCGAGGAAGGAGCTCGGTTCGATCGGACTTCCCCTCGGCTGGAGAATTCCGCTCGAAAGGAGACTAGGATGGGTACTCGCAAAGTGAGTTCACATGGGACCGGCTCATTCGACTCTTGGGGCGATGGACGAGTTTCCCCTTTCTTGAAGTGGGCCGGGGGGAAGGGCCAGCTGCTCGTCCGATTCGAACGATACTTCCCCCCCGAGTACAGCCGGTACTTTGAGCTGTTTCTGGGCGGAGGTGCCGTTTTTTTCCACCTTAAACCAGAACACGCGACCCTGTCGGATACGAATGCAGAATTGATTCACTTGTACTCCATGGTCCGAGACGACCCCGCGGGACTGATGGCCGCGCTGGACGTGCATGCGGGACGCCGGAATCAGAAGACCTACTTCTATGAGGTTAGGAAGCAGCGGTCAGAAGCTCTTTCTCCGGCGGCGCGTGCCGCCCGGACCGTCTTTCTCAACAAGACGTGCTTCAATGGACTGTATCGTGTGAACTCGAGGGGGGAGTTCAATGTCCCCTTTGGGTACTACCGAAACCCAACTCTCTACTCGGTTGATGCGATACGGCGGGCAAGCCGCGCACTCGGTGGTGCAGCTCTGCTTGCTGAGGATTTCCGGACAGCAGGTACTCGGCCGCGAGGAAGGGACTTTGTCTATCTCGACCCGCCTTATCAGCCGATTTCGAGAACCTCCGCATTCACCGACTACACGCGAGAGGGTTTCGGCGAGAAAGATCAGCGAGACCTAGCCAATCTCTTCCACGACCTGGACCGTAGGGGCTGCTTCGTGATGCTCTCGAACTCGGCCACGCCAATGCTGAAGGAATTGTATGCAGAGTACAGCCAGAAGCTCCTCCCTGCGAGGCGGGCAATAAACTCGAAAGGATCGGGGCGGGGTGCGGTGGACGAACTCCTCGTCACGAACTACTGAGGCCAAGCTCCGGTGAAGCAGGAGAAGTGGGCCGACGTAGTTGCCGGGCTGCACCTCGACCTGACATTGCCTCTAAATCGAGTTTCGGCAGTCGACGTGAAACGACTCTCACACGAAGAGCCCCGGCTGATGGCAAGCATGGAGACCGAGGAACGGCTCCCCGATCTTTTTCGGGATAGGGGACTGTTCGTCTTGCCCGTCTCCAACGGCATGTACGCCATAGTACGGGGGAAGGGG
>JAKIWH010000056.1 GCA_022750125.1 Thermoplasmata archaeon | reverse complement strand
GACCGAGCTTCATCTTCGCCTCGGCGGCCGAGATGGGCAAGAGGATGAGCTTTCCGCGGCGGTCCTTCATGACGCGGTAGTGCTCGTCGAGCGGCGCGGCGAGGCTCACAGTGTCCATGAGCCCCACGCCAAGCGCTTCGTCCTTCACGGGGCGGTGGTCGACGAGTACGGCGCCGGAGCGTAAGATCACTCGCGCCTCGCGCGCGGTCCGCGCGACATGGCGAACGTCGCGAAGCAGCAGGAGGAGCGGTAGCGACTGTTCCTGGGGGTGCGGGCCCGGCGCCGGCCGCTTCACCCACTTCGTGCCCTTGCGCGGAAGCTTCCACGCGTTCGGCGAGGCCATTCGCTTCAGACGGAACGTCATGCCGGGCTCTCCTTCGCCGGTTTAGCCCGCTTGGTGCTCTTCGCCCGGGGCTTCGCTTCGGCCGGTTTCTCGGCGAGCAGCGTCGCGGGTGGGGCCGCGTCGGAAGCGGGAGCGGCGACGGTCTCCTCGCCCTCGGTGCCGGTCGGTTCGACGGCGCGCAGTCGGCGCCGCCGCCAGGGGTCCGAGAGGTTGAGCCGCGTGAGAAGAAGATGCGCCGGGCGGAGCGGGAGCACCTTGAGCTTCTGGTCCGCCTTCTTGAGCGTCACGTTGTCGAGAATGATCGTTCCCGTCCGGGTGTCGACCTTCGCGACCCGCTCCTCGCGCCCGACGTAGGAGCCGCTCCGCACGAGCACCGTGTCCCCCTTGCGGACCGGAAGCTGGCGGCGGCCGTACCGCGCCCGGAGCTCCCGGGAGAGCGGAGCCGAGAGCCAGCGACGCCGGACCGAGGCGGGGGCGTTGAAATGGAACTTCCGTTGCTTGCGGGGAAGACGCGAGAGGGGGGTCGGCATCGGTCGAAGCCTCCTAGACGATGATCGAGGAGGCCGCGGCGATCCTGGGCCACCGCTCGGCCGCCTCTTTCGCCACGGGTCCCTTGATCTGGGAACCCTTGATCTCTCCGGTCTCGGTCGTGATGACGGCCGCGTTGTCCTCGAACTGAAGTCGCGTCCCGTCGGAGCGGCGCAGCCCAAAGCGGGAGCGAACGATGACGGCGTGGAGCACTTGGCGGCGCATCTCGGGCGTGCCCTTCTTCACCGAGACAATTACGAGGTCCGCGATCCCGGCCCGCGGGTAGCGCCGGTGCGTCCCGTGCCAGTTGCGCACGGCGATGATCTCGACCACCTTCGCGCCGGTGTTGTCGACGCAATCGAGGCGAGCTCCCTTCGGAAGTCCACGGCTGCGCCGGCCCGGTAGCCCCTTCACGAGCTCTCCTCCTTTTCCTCGGGAGGCTCCTCGCGGACGGCGGTCTGGGGCGCCGGAGCGGCCTCTTCGCTGCCGATGCGGCGCGCCGCCTCGCCGAGGTCCTCGACGATGCAGAAGCTCACCGCCTTCGCGAGCGGGCGGGTCTCGGCGATCTTCACCCGATGGCCTAGCGGGATCGTGAGGCAGGGGGGATGGTGCGCGAGGTAGCGGCGACGCCGCTTCTCGTACCGCTCGAACTTCGGGACGTAATGGAGGAGCGTCCTCTCTACGACGGCGGTCCGCTGCATCGAGGTCGACACGAGCGTCGCTTCGAGGATCTGGCCGCGGACCGGGAGCCGGCCGTGGAACGGACAGTGCCGGTCCTCGCAGCTCTCCTTGGGCGCGCGGACGTCGAGCCCGATGTCCCGCGCCCGGGGCGCGCGGCGGCGGGCCACAGGACTCATGCTAACCTCCCCGAACCGCGCCAGGCAAGGCGCTTGGTGCGGTCCTCGGGACGCACGCGTAGGGGCTCGCCACTTAACGGTATCTCCGCGCCGTCGAGGAGGATCGACCCCTCGAGCCCTTGCTTCGCGATCCGGACCGTCCGGCCCGTTGGAGACCTCCGGACGAGGAAGGTGGAGAGGGTCTCGTCCACGATCGTCCCCTCGAGCGGGAGCGGCTCGACGCCCGGCGCTGCAGTGAGTCGAACCGGTGCCCCCACGAGCTCGCCCGCGAGCGGCGAAGCGGGGCCCGAGCCGCGACCAGCGCTCATGCGCGGCCGCCAGCGGGGCGGGGCGCGCGGGGTACGGGCAGCTTCAGTCGGCGCTCGTTCAGGACCGTGAGCGCACGTGCAACGTTGGTGCGAAGCGCGCGCATCCGGCCCGGACTGGGAGGCGCACCGCCCATCGCGGCGACGCCGCGCTCGCGCAAGAGGTCGTTCTCGATATCCTGGATCTTCCGGTTGAGCTCCTCCTCCGTGAGGGCGCGGAGCTCGGCCATCCTGAGAAGCGTCACAGCATCTCCGGTGCCGCGGGCGGAAGAGGCGCGTCGGGCACGGGGGCCGCGACCGGGGGTGCGGGCGGGACTGGAGCGAGCCGCTCGACCTCGGCCCGGGTCTTCACACGGATTTCATCCGAGAGCCGGACGTTCGGGCGCATGATCCAGACGGAGACGCCGATGACGCCGGGCTTGAGCCGGGCTGGGTAGAACCCCTTCTCCACCTGGAGGAGCGCCGCCTCGCCGCAGTACTTGATCATCCCTTGTTTGAACCGCTCGGTGCGGTGCCGCTCGCCTGTGAGCTTGCCGGAAAGGATCACCTGGCAGCCGCGGGCGCCCGACTCCATGATCCGCCGCACCGTCGAGTGGCCGGCCCGTCGGAAATGCCAACCTCGCTCGAGCGTCGCCGCAAGCTTCTCCGCCATCAGTTGGGCGTTGAGCGCGGGCTGCCGCTCCTCCTGCACCTCGATCTGGGGGTTGTCGAGCTGGAACCGGCTCTGGATCTCCTGGGTGAGCTGCTTGATGAGCTCGCCACGGCGGCCGATGAGGATCCCTGGCCGCTCGCAGATGAGCGTGACGCGGGTGCCCATCGGCGTCCGCTGAATGTCCAGCCCGCCGAAGCCGGCCCGCGCGCTCTGCTGGACCAAGAAATCCTTGAGGAGCACCCGGCGGGTCGCCTCCTCGATCACCTTCCGCTCGCGCGCCATCCTAGTTCTCCCCCTTCTCGGCGAGGATGATCTCGACGGAGGTGGTCTGCTCGTTCCAGGCGGTGGAGCGGCCGTGGGCGCGCGGCATCTGCGCCTTCTGGATGCGTCCCCGCGAACTCGCGGCGACCGCGATGTAGAGCCGGTCGGTGTCGAGTCCCTCGAACTCGGCGTTCGACTCCGCGTTCTGGAGCACCTGGAGGACGCACCGGGCGACCTTCTTCGGGTACCGGCCAGGTCCGATCCCCTTCTTGTGGGCGGTCTCCTGGTTGTACCGGCGGAACGGAACGGCCCGCTCGAGCGCGACCACCTCCTCGAGGAACTTGCGCGCCTTTTCGAGCGGCATCCCGCGAATGGCGTTCAGCACCTCGTAGGTCTTCTTCGGGGACATCGGGAGCTCGACGCCCCGGGCGCGCACGATGTTCCGTCCCTCCTCCGAATAGGTGTAGCCGCGCATCGTCTCCCTACTTGAGCGGCATGAACTTCGACGAGCGCGTCGCCCCGACGCCGGGTCCCGAGTGCTTCTCGAACCGGCGCGTCAGGCTGAATTCGCCGTAGTAGTGTCCGATCATCTCCGGTCGGACCTCGATCTCCTTGAACTCCTTGCCGTTGTGGACCGCGACGCGGCGGCCGACATGCGCCGGCAGCACGATCGCGTCCCGGCAGTGCGTGCGCACCGCCTTCTCGAGGGGCACCTCTTTCATGCGCTCGAGGAACCGGTTCACGTCCGGCGTGAAGCCGCGTCGGATCGAACGCCGGGCCCGCGCGTTCAAGAGCACGCCCAGGTCGGTGAGCGAGAGCGCCTTGAGCTCGTCGAGGGTCTTGCCCCGGAGCGTGAACTCGCGCTTTCGGCGCGCTTCGACCTTCTTCGTCCGTCGCGCTTTCGCCATCGCCTAGCGCCCTCCCGGTCCCTTCTTCTTGCGCTTCTTCCCGAACCGGCCCACCTTCGCGCCCGGCCAGGTGCCGCTCGAGACGGAGCTCGGCCGGCCCACGTGCTGGTGCGCGCCGCCGCCGAACGGGTGGTTGACGGGGTTCATGGCGACCCCCCGGACCTTGAACGCGGCCCGGGCGAGACTCCGGGTCATGTTCACTTTCTTGCCGGCCTTCACGACCGGCCGCTCAAGCCGACCCCCCCCACCGACGGCGCCCACCTGGGCGCGGCAGGCGGCGAGGAACGTCTTGACGTGGCCGCTCGGGAGCTCGACCGTGACCTCGCGCCCGGCGTGCGCGACCACGAGCGCGCTCGTCCCGGCGGCGCGAACGAGCCGCCCGCCGTCGAGCGGCTTCACCTCGAGGTTCGAGACGAGCGTCCCATCGGGGATATCCGCGAGCGGGAGGAGGCTTCCACGGTCGACAGCTCCCTCGTTGATGGTGATCATCGCGCCGGTGCGAAGTCCGGCTTGAGCGAGGAACTGGTAGCGGTGGCCGTCCGCGGTCTGCACCTCGGCGACGGGGGCCGACCTTCCGGGCGCCTGGCGGATATCGAGTACGCGTCCCGGTCCGAGGACGCCCCTCGGTGGGTAGACCATCGCGCCGTGGTGCCGATGGCTCGGCGAGCGGTAGGCACCCGAGCCCGCGCCCCGACGCCGCGAGATGATGCGCTTTCCCATCAGAACACCCCGGCCCGGGAACCGATGTCCTCCGCCGAGTACTCGGGCGCAAATCGCACCGTGGCGATCTTGCCGGCCCGGACGATCTTGATGGTGATCTTCGCCACCTTGCACTGGTAGGTCTCCTGGACGGCCTGCTTCACTTGGGCGCGGGTCGCCCGGTGGTCGACCATGAACTCGAGCTTGTTCTGCCGCTCCATCTCGTCCATCGCCTTCTCGGTGACGTAGGCGTGGAGCAGGATGCGGTGCTGCAGGCGCGTCACGGGCTCGCCTCGAGGCGCGTGCTGAGCGCCGTGAGCGAGGCCGGCGTGAAGAGCGTGAGCCGTCCTGGAACCCCCCCGGGCGCGAGGTCCTCCGTCGAGAGTCGGCCGATCGCGACGACGTCGATCCCCGAGAGGTTTCGGAACCCGCGGGCCTTGCCCGGCGTCGTGACGACGAGGAGCAGGCTGCGGGGATGGCGTCGGTACCTCCCGCGCCGCTTGCCCCGGCCGGACCGGACGTGAACACCGTCGCGTGCCCGCTCGACATCCTGGGCGAGCTCGAGCTTCGCGAGGATCGCGGTCGCCTCGTGGGCGGTCGCGACCTCCTCGAGGGGGTCCTCGAGGACAACGGGGAGATGGAGCGCTTCGGGGAATCGATGGCCGCGCGCCCGGGCGAGCGGAGCGTCGCGGGTCGCCGCGAGGGCGGCGGCGAAGGCGAGCCGACGCTCCTTGTGGTTCATTGCCTTCGCCCAGAGGGTGGCCACACGGGGGGGATGCGCCGCGCCACCGCCGACCGTGTTGGGCGACTGGGCACCGCGCATCGACCCCATGAGTCTCGGGGTGCGTGCGACACCCTGTCCCTTTCCCGACCACTCGACCGAGTGACGGCGGCCCGAGCCGCGGCCCGTGCCGTGCGGCTGACGCTGCCTCGAGCGCGCCGTGACGACGGCACGCCGGATGAGGTCCGATCGAATCGGGCTCGAGAACGCCGAAGGGAGCGAGAGGGTCACGCCGGGCGTCCCGGCGAGCGACAGGACGTGGACGCGGTGGTGGTGGGGCGCCTCCCCGGCCGGCACCGGTTCGTTCCGGGCGGGGGGCGGGTCGCTCATGCACCCTGCTTCGACCGGGTGCTGAGATACCGGATATCGACCTTCTCGACGGAGCCGGTATGGAGTCGCATGGGCGCCCGGAACCGGAGAAGGCGCTTCGCGGGGCCGGGCAAGGATCCGTGCAGCAGTAGACAGCTGCTGCGGACCTCGCCGTAGTGGGGGAAGCCCCCGAGGGGGGTCACGGGATCCTTTCGAGGATCCTTTACGACGCGCAGCACGCGCATGTTGTACACGGTGCGTCGATGGTATCCCATCTGACCGGCCTGAGGGATGCGGTAGCTGACGAAGCTGGGATTGTGCGGGCCGAGCGTACCGATCATTCGGCGGTGCTTCGAGTTCTTGTGGGGCTGGAGCTTCACTCCCCAGCGCTTGATGTGGCCCTGGAATCCCTTGCCCTTCGTCACCCCGATGACGTCGAGGAACTCCCCTTCCTTCGTGAGCTCCTCGATGGGAAGCTCCTTGCCGATGAGCGAGAGGGCGTAGCTCCGACGGGCCACGGGATCCTCTCCGCTGATCCGAAGCTCGAACAGCACGGGGATCTTCGAGGTAGGCCCGGTCACAAGACCCGGCTGCGTGAACGCGATGAGCCGTACCTCGTCCCCCGCTTGCTTCTCAAAACGGGCCCGGGCTTCGGCGTTGGACGGTGGGTGCGCCGAGATCCGCCCGAGCAGCTGCTCGTCGAACGGGTCGGCCCACACTTCGGCGACGACGCGGGAGCCGTAGGGGGAACGTTCGTAGAGCCGGCAACCTGCGACCTTGATGGGCGGGGTCTCGACGACCGTCACCGGCACCACGACCTCCTGGCCGGCGGTGGTCGAGCGCTTCCGGTAGTCTACGATGAACGCGTGCGTCATGCCGACCTTGAAGCCGGCAAACCCCTCCACGGAGGGGGCCTTGGGTCCTACGGGCCAGTGGCGGATACGCGGAAGCGGTCGCGCCGACCTAGAACGGGGTGAGAAGCCGAGGGAGCCTCGGCGGGGACGATGCCTGCGAGCCATGGCCTTAGGTGCGTCGTGCCTCCGGTGGGGGTCGGGGAGAAAGGTTCGGTATATAACGGCTCACCAGAGTTCTCGTCGGTACCGACGGTAGCGAGAGAAAACCGAGCGATTCTCTGAACGCGCGCGTAGAGTGGAGGGCTCCCGCTGCAGCGAGATTGGTAACGTCCGTGCCGAGAATTTCGGACTCGCGCGCCGCTCGCTGGGCCGGACGAGCTTCGAGGCTCTTGCGGCCCGGAACGCTACTTGAAACCTCCCACCCCCGCTCCCAAATGGGTGCGAGCGTGACACGCGCGGGGCCGCAGAGTTTGCGCCGATTCTTCACCGGGAGCAACCGTAAGTACTCTAGGGCCCCATCGTACGCACGATGCCCGAGCCGGGCGGGCCCGACCCAGTACCGCAGAGTGCGCCTCCACGCCTCTGGAGCGTCGAGGAAGCCAACGGTTCCCTCGACAAGCTCCGGGAACTGTTGCCCCAGTTGAAGGCGTGGGGCGTGCGCCTCGGCAAGGTCCACGCCGAACTTCAGCGACTCTCCGTCTTCTGGGGCAAGGAGCTCACCGCCCAGGATATCCCGGACCGGGACCTCAAGCTCCGGCTCGAGGAGGAGTGGAAGCGGCTCACGCAGCGCCTCGAGAGCGAGGTGAAGCGGCTCCAGGCGGATGGGATCGAGGTGAAGGACCTCGAGAACGGGCTCGTCGATTTCTACAGCCGCCGCAAGGGGGAGGTCGTGTACCTCTGCTGGCGACGGGGCGAGCCGAGCGTCGCGTACTGGCACCCGTTGTCCGGGGGATTCCGGACGCGCCGGCCGCTCGAGGGAAAGAGCCGGAACACCGCCACCGCCCGGGTCGGGCACGACCGGTAAGCGAAGGTTAGAGCCCGTCCTCGGAAGGACCGACGGGCGGGGAACGCGCCGCGAGCCGGAACGCTGAGGTTGCGAAGGCGAGGACGCCGCAGGTTGCTCCGATCGAAGCGAGAAGGAGACCCTCGGGGATTATCGTGGTGAGTCCGAGGTCAGGAAGGAGAAACCCAGCGAGCGCCGCGGAGGCGCCTCCCGCGACCCCCCAAGCTGGGCGGTCGGTGCGGAGGTCGCGAAGACCGCCAACGATGCACACCGTGGCGGCGATCACGAAGAGGATCGCGCCGGACCAGAGGGTGGCCACGAGCGATTCTAGGCTCGGGAAGGCCGAGAGCTGGATGAACGAGCCCCCGCTCGACCCGGCTGCGGCCAAGTTGACGGTGATTCCCCTCGCGCCCCCGCTCGGCGCGGCGTACACTGGCGAGTCGAACAGCTCCTCCTGGGCCGGAGCGTAACCGGCCGCGGTGACATTCACTCCGATGGCACCACTCGGGACATTGGATACGGAAAAGGAGCCGTCCGAGCCGGTGAACACGCTCACCCGAAACCCGTTCTCTCCCGTCACGACGACCTGCGCACCGGGGACGGGAGCGCTGCTTCCAGCCCCGCCGACGGCACTCTCGACCGTACCGCCCACCGTGTAGGTGTGGGACGGAAGTGCCCCGAGACCGGTGACGACGGCGAGCAGCCCCACCAGCACCAGGACCGCGGTCGCGAACAGAAGAAGGCCCGAGGAGAATCGGCGGGCGGTGGGACCGCTCCACTCGGGAAGGGTGCCGACCGGCGCCACCTCGGGGTACACTTCCCACGTGAACAGCGGGGAGGGATCCCGGGGATGGATCACGGGAACCGGATAGCTGCAGGAGGGACAGTGGGTCCAGAGAAGGCCGGGTCCGACGGGAGGCAGGGTGGAGAGAAACTTGCCGCACCGCGGACATCGCAGCGTGACGGGAGTGGGGCTGACCATCCAACCGAGCACCTCCGCGGCGGCCATAACCATGTTCGACGTGCTCTCCCCGAGAGTCGGTTCCGTGGCATCTCGGAGAGGAGCGTCCCGATCACGCCGTACCGGAGCGTCGGTGCCGACCTCTCGAGCGAGAGGCACTCGCAGCAAGGCTCTGCGACTGGAGAAGGGCACCCACGCGCTCGCGCGCGCGCTCGGGAAACCTCACCTTCGCGTGATCGCCCTCGACGACGGGGCGTTCTCCCGTCGTCAGCGCCGAGCACCGCTCGTGGCAGTCTCGATGTCGCTCCCGGATCTCGTCGAGGGGATTGAGCTCACGTGGGTCTCGGTCGACGGCACCGACGCCACCGCACGCGCGACCGAGCTACTGCGCGGTTCCCCGTTCCTCGCCGGCGCTCGCGCCATCCTCGTGGACGGGATCGCGGTCGCCGGGTTCAACCTGTTCGACCTCAAGGCGCTCTCGCGCGACCTCCACCGTCCGGTCATCTCGGTCACCTCGAGGGCGCCCGACCTCCTGCGGATCCGTTCCGCGCTCCGCACCTACTTCCCCGCGGAGTTTCGCCGTCGATGGGGGCTCGTCCGGGCCTCTCGCCTGTTCCCGGTTTCGGTCGGCGGACGACCGCTCTGGGCGAGCGTCGTCGGCTGCCGGCGGGAGGAGGCCCGCGCGCTCCTCCTCCGCTCGATCGGACACGGTCGCTGGCCCGAGCCGCTGCGCCTCGCCCATCTCGTCGGCCATGCGGTGGGAACGACGGCGCGCGCACCCGTCCGGCCCAACCGTTAAGGTGCGGGCGGCCGGTACCGGAGCCGGGCCTGTAGCTTAGTCTGGACAAAGTACTGGCCTTCTAAGCCAGCAGTCTCGGGTTCAAAGGCGGCGGGGGAACGCCCCGCAGCGGAGATTCCCGACAGGCCCGCCTTACGCGGTGTGGGCTGCCGGGGGACCATCCACCTTCCGCGAGCAGCTGTCGCAGAGGAGGGCGCGATGCCGGGGCGGGAGCGGGTCCCCGCAAAGCGGGCACGTCGCGCGGGACTCTGCCGCCGCAAGGAGCTCTGCGACGCTGCTCCGCAGCTGCGGGTCCGAGAGAGGTCGAAGGGGAGACTCGCCGGGACCCTTCAACCGGTCGGAGGAGGAGAGGAACGCCTCGAGCCGTGGGCGGTAAACACCGGTACGTCGGTCGAGAGTAACGAGGCGGCGAGAGACGAGGGCGTAGAGCGCGGAGCTGCCGAGCTCGCGGACCCCGGAGAAGACCGGGGCGAGGTCGACCGGCGTGAGTCCGTGGGACTCCGCGATCGCCTCGAGCGCTCGCGCGGAGGGTAGGGAGAGCTCCCCCCTCCCGACCAGGAGGTCGACCGAGTGGGAGAAGCGCGAACTTCGGCGAACCCTCGTTGCCCGGCGGAGGCGGCCCGCGCGGAGGTCCGGAAGGAGGAGGTCGTCCAGGAGGTCGAGCTCGTACCGCACCCGCTCGTTCGCGAAGTAGACGGCGAGCGCGATCCCGAACGGGACCGTGCCGGTGGCCCGGACGAACCGGGCGAACTCGGGGAGCGTGAAGAGGCCGGGACGCGCGCTGCCCCCGGCCCGTCCCCCCGAAAGGGGGACGAACTGCTCGCGCAGGAGGATGCGGACCATGCCGCGCTCCGGCCCTTGGGACCCCCCAACGAGTTCCGCAGAGCCGTCCTCGGTGAGGGTGAGCTCCTGGAACGGGTGGAGGTACTCCCACGCGCCCTCTTCGGTCGGAGCGTCGCGGAGCGTGATCTTGGCGGTCCGGAACACCGCCGCAGGGGCGAGAAGGGCGGAGATACCGGTCGCGTAGGAGCTCCCGTCCACCTCGAGGGAAAAGGCGGCGAGCGGCGACCTTCGGCGCGGCAGATACTCCTCGACCGATCGCTCGAGCGAGAGCTGCGAGGCGGCGTCGTGCCGCTCCGAGCCCCCGAGACGAGCGACCGCCTCGAGCTCACCCGGTGCTGCGAGCGGCACGTCGTTCCCGTTCCTCTAGAAGAAGACCGTAGAGGGAGATAAACCGGCGGGCGGACCGTTCGATCGACGCTTCCGAGCGCACCCACCGGGTCCCTTCGGAGGCGAGCCGTTCCCGCTTCTCGGGCTCCGCGAGGAGCTCTCCCACGGCGCCGGCGAACGCCCGACCCTCCGGCGGGACGAGCCGCCCGGTGATCCCGTCCTGGAGAATCGCGGCGGGCCCGCCGACGTTCGAGGCGACGCAGGCCGCTCCGCACGCCATCGCCTCGAGGAGGACAATGGAGGCGGTGTCGGAGACCGACGGGATGACGAGGAACTCCGACTGCGCGAGGAGCGCGGGCTTCTCCTCCTCGGCGATGGGACCCAGGTAGCGCACCCGCCGGGCGAGTGCGGGGTTCCCGGCAAGGCGCGCCCGGAGCGACGCGGCCTCGGGGCCAACGCCCCCGATGACGGCCGAGAACGGGCGCGTCGGGGGAAGCTCTTCGATTGCGTCGAGGAACCTGTGGACCCCCTTGTCCGAGGTGAGCCGACTCAGGAAGGTCACGAGCGGTGCGTCCCCGAGCCCGCACCGCTCGCGCCAGTCGGGCTGGGTGATCCCAGGATGGAACCGGTCGAGCTCGACCCCGTTCTCCACGACCTCGACCGGTCGGCGCCACGGCTTTTTCGCGTGGGCCAGGAGTGCGTCCCGGGCGTGGGCGGAGGGGGC
>JAKIWH010000055.1:379-11196 GCA_022750125.1 Thermoplasmata archaeon | reverse complement strand
TCCATCTCGGGCTCGGCGACCCGCGGGGCCGCGGAACGGGCCTCGCGGAACGCGGAGCGCACGAGATGCTCGAGGAGCTCCTCGACCTCACCGACCGCGAACGGGCGCGAGGAGTCGTCATCGCCGGGGACCTGAAGCATCCCATCGTGGGAGCCCCGGGTCGCGTGGGGCAGCTCATCTTCGATTTTTGCGCGGGAATCCTTTCCTCCGGAGTCCCTCTCGAAGTAGTGCCCGGGAATCACGACGTGGGGCTCGCTCCCCATCTCCCCCGCGAAGTGCGGCTCCACCCCCCGGGCGGACTCCTGCGAGAGGGGGTGGGAATCTTCCACGGCCACCGTTGGCCGGATCGCAGCCTCGAACGGGCACGGGTGCTCGTCGCGGGCCACCTCCATCCGGGCTACCGGTTCGCCCCTGGCACCGGGGGAGAACCCGGCAAGCTACGGTGCTGGGTCCGTGCTGAGCTCGGGCCCGAGCTCCCGGGGTTTCCCCCGCGCCGCGGGCACCGGGCGAGGGCGAACGAGCTCGTCGTCCTTCCGGCCTTCAACCCGTTGAGCGGCATCGAGTCGCTCAACCGATCCGCTCCTTCCCGGGGCCGCTCGTTCCTGTTCCACCGGTTCCTCGGGCGGAGCCGCCCGAGGGCCTACCTCCTCGACGGAACCGATCTCGGCGCGCTGCCTACGTCCCGGAGCCCCGTTCCCGAAGCGCCGGGGCAATCCGCGTCGGGTCCGTGATCGGGGCCAAGCATCGGGTCCCGAAGCAGAGGAGCGCGCGCGGTTCGCGGGTCCCTGTCGCCCCGGCCCCGAGCTCCTCCGGCAGCGAGAACGGCACCGGGGGTGTTCCTCGGAAGACCGCGAGGTTCGGATGCCAGCTGCGCCGCGCAGCACGGAACAGCTCTTCGGCGAGGGCACCCCCTCCTTCGACCACGACCCGCGCGGGCGGTTCCTCCACGAGGGCGCAGGCGAGCGCGGTGCCCGCCGCGAACAACCCGGACCTCGCCACGTTTGCCCGCAGGAGCGCGAGCCGCGTCCGGACCTTCTCGAGGAGCGCGAGGTCGCCCGTCAGCGCCGCGAGCCGGATCTCGGCGAGCGCGTAGCCCGCGTTCGCGGAGAGGTGCGGAGAGTCCT
The DNA here is from genome assembly GCA_022750125.1 of Thermoplasmata archaeon. Classification (GTDB taxonomy): domain Archaea; phylum Thermoplasmatota; class Thermoplasmata; order Lutacidiplasmatales; family UBA184; genus JAKIVR01. Next base: position 10,072 of record JAKIWH010000055.1, on the reverse strand, counting down.
CGAGCGTGGGAGGTCCCGGCGTCGCCGCACCCACCTCCGGACCGTCGTAGAGTTCCGGGGAGAGGTCGGCAAGGAGACCGTCGGGACGCAGGTAGTTCCGTTCGACAAGCCCGAGGATCGTCTTCGCACGCTCGAGGTAGACCGGGAGGCCTGTAGCGACCGCAAGCTCCAGCAGCCCGCGCGCGAACTCCACCTGGTCCTCGAGCAGTCCCCAGCCCGCGGCCTCTTCCCCGTCCAGGAGGTGCGCCATGCCGCGGGCCGGGTCGTACGCGCTTGCGAGGAACCGGTCCGCCGCGCGGCGCGCGAGGGCGATCGTAGATCCATCCGAGAGCACCGTACCCGCCCGGGCGAAGCCCGCGATGAAACCGCCGTTAATGTCGGAGTAGAGCGAGCGGTCGACCGCGGGCATCGGTCGGCGTGCACGCGCGGCCGCAAGCTTCGTGAGCGCCGACGCCCAGCTGCTCGCGAGGGTCGCCGCATCGAGGCCGAGTCCCTCCGCGGCCTCCTCGGGAGAGAGGAGCCGGAAGAGCACGTTCTGGTCCGGGTCGTGGGGCATCCGCCCCTCGGTGCCGATACCGAACCCGCGGGCGATGAGCCGGTACTCGGTCGCTTCGAGGACCTGCTTGAGCTCGGGACGGCTCCAGGTGAAGTACCCGCCGTCGTCCCCGGGGGCGTTGTCGGCGTCCTGACTCGAGCCGAACCCGCCCGCGGTGTCGCCGAGCGTCTGGCCGGCCCAGCCCACGATTCCGCGGAGCACCGCGTCGAACGCGGGGGCGTCGAAGAACGCCGCGGCTTCGGCGTACAGCTCGAGCAGGGCAGCGTTGTCCACCCCCATCTTCTCGAAGTGCGGGATCCGCCACGCGGAGTCCACGGCGTACCGGTGGAACCCGCCACCGACCTGGTCGTACACACCCCCCTCGGCCATCTTCTCGAGGGTCAACCGAGCCCGGGCGAGGATCGCGGGGGAGCCCGAGCGAACGCCGTCGACGAGCTCGAAGCGGACCGCGATCGGGTGCGGGAACTTGGGCGCGTCGCCGTAACCGCCGTTGAGCGGGTCGGCCCGGGCCCCGAGGTCTTGCCGCACCGCGTCGAGGAACGACGCGGCTTCGGGCGTGGGCCCCGCCCGGTGCGCAGCGCGTTCGAGAGCCCCCCGCACCGCTTCCGCGTTCGCGCGAACCTTCTCGGGCTCCTCCTTCCAGAGCCGGCTCACCTCTTCGAGCACCCGGCGGAATCCGGGCCGTCCCATCCCGTCCTTCGGTGGGAAGTAGGTCCCGCCGAGGAACACCTCCCCTTCGGGAGTGAGGAAGGCGGTGAGCGGCCAGCCGCCCTCGCCCGTGAGGGCGCCCACCTGGCGCTGGAACCTGCGGTCCACTTCGGGATTCTCGTCCCGGTCCACCTTCACGGCGACGAAATGTTGAGCGAGGAGTCGCGCGACCTCGGCATCGGCGTACGTGCCCTCGTCCATCACGTGGCACCAGTGGCACCACGAGGCTCCCACGTCGAGGAGCACGGGCCGGTTCGTCCGCCGGGCGAGCTCGAACGGCTCGCTTCCCCACGGATACCAGTCGATCGGCTGCTCCGCGGCCGCGCGAAGGTAGGGGGAGCGGGAGTCGCGGAGCCGCTCCGCGGCCCGCGGCTCGGTAGCGCCGGCGCTCGCATGCTTTGCCACGAACCCGTCCGACCCGGCGGCTCCGCTTTAGCGTTCCGGGAGCGCGAAAGTCGCCTCAGTGCGGTGGCGGTCGCACCACCAGCTACCTGCTCTCGGCTGACTTATAAGGAGACGTCGGTCCCCCCTCCCCGAACTCGAGGAAACCATGGAGATGCAACCGGGTCAGATGGCGTACGACCGTGCCATCACCGTCTTTTCCCCCGACGGACGGCTCTTCCAGGTCGAGTACGCCCGCGAGGCGGTGCGACGCGGCGCGACGACCGCGGGGGTCGTCTTCCGCGACGGCGTAGTCCTCGCGGCCGACCGGCGCATCCCGAACCCGCGTCTCGCGGAACCCGCGAGCCTCGAGAAGATACACCAGATCGACGAGCACGTCGCGTGCGCCACGGCGGGGCTCGTCGCGGACGCCCGGGTCCTCGTCGAGTTCGCACGACTCGCCGCCCAGATCAACCGCGTCACCTACGCGGAGTCGATGACCGTGGAGCTGCTCGTGCGCCGCATCTGCGACTACAAGCAGCAGTACACCCAGTTCGGGGGGGTGCGACCGTTCGGTACGGCGCTCCTCGTGGGAGGGTACGACGACACCGGCATCCACCTCTACGAGACGGAGCCCTCGGGCTCCCTCACGAGCTTCAAGGCGACGTCGACCGGCGGGAACAAGGGACCCGTGATGGAGCTCTTCGAGCAGAAGTACACGCCGGGGATGGACGCGGACGCCGCGATCCTCCTCGCGCTCGAAGGGATCCGGCAGTCGCTCGAGGACAGCCAGAACCTCTCGCAGGTAGAGGTCTGCGTCGAACAGGTGGAGAAGGGATTCCGCCGCCTCGGGATCGAGGAAATACAGAAGTACGCCACGCGACTTCCGCCGCCAACGGGCGGGAGCCGCGCGGGTAAGTCCTAGCGCGGACGGCGCCCGGGAGTCTCGGGCCGTGGTGAAGGTCGAGGACGCGGTGGTGGCCCGCTGGGAGACGCAGGGCTCGAGGTTCGAAGTTCTCGTCGACCCGATCGCTGTCCAGGCGTTCAAGGACGGAAGACCCGTGGACCTCGCCGACAAGCTCGCCCTCGACCAGGTGTTCAAGGACGCCCGGAAGGGGGACAAGGTGAGCGACGAGCACCTCGAGAAGGTGTTCCACACCCGGTCGGTGCCGGACATCGCGCGCGTCATCCTCGAGAAAGGGGAGGTGCAGGTCACGACCGAGCAGCGCCACCAGCTCCAGGAGGCGAAGTACCGCCAGATCGTGACCGAGATCGCCCGCAATGCGATGAACCCCCAGACCGGCGCCCCCCACCCGCCCACGCGCATCGAGGCGGCGATGCGGGAGGCGAAGGTGCACGTCGACCCGTTCCGGCCCGCGGACCAGCAGGTCCAGGAGGTGCTCGCGCTCCTCCGCCCGCTCCTCCCGATCCGGCTCGACACGGTACGGGTCAAGATCCGTGTCCGGGCGCAGGATTATCCGAAGGTGATCGGCGAGCTCAAGGGGTACGGCAAGATCACCGACGAGAGCTGGCTCGGCGATGGAAGTTGGACCGGCGTGGTCCAGATCCCGGCGGGCGTGCAGACCGAGCTTTACGCGAAGCTCAACGCGCGGACGAAGGGAACGGCCGAGACCTCGCTCGTCGCTCGCTAACCCCGGCGCGTCCGTTAAATAATGGGCCCCCGTCGCGCCCCGCGGTGCAGCACCACACATGGGCAACGGTCACAGGCCCCGTCACCGACGACGGGGTCGCGAGGGTCCTTCCTCGCCAGAATCGTCAGAACGCGTACTAGTCCTTCCGGGCGAGGAGATTCGCGCCGATGGGCTCGAGCCGGGCTCCGGCACGTACCGCGTTTCGGGGCGGGTGTACGCTAACGTCCTAGGGCTTCTCCAACGCAAACCTCCCGTCGTACGGGTAGTCCCGCTTTCCGGGCGGTACGCACCCCACGCGGGAGACCTCGTCATCGGTATCGTCACGGACGTCCAAGGGAGCTTCTGGCTCCTCGACATCGGTGCGGCCCGCTGGGCTCCCCTCCACATGACCGGAACCCCGTGGAAGATCGACTTCGGCGAGACCGGCGAGTACCTCCAGGTGGGGGACGCGGTAGTCGTCGCCGTCGAGCAGATCGAGAACACCGGGCGAATCGGTGTTACGATGAACGGCGAGGGGCTTGGGAAGCTCGAGGGCGGCACGCTCGTCACGGTTTCTCCCGCAAAGATCCCCCGCGTGATCGGCAAGGGCGGCAGCATGATCGCGACCCTCACCCGCGCCACCGAGTGCAAGCTCGTCGTGGGCCAGAACGGGCGCATCTGGGTCGATGGTCCCCTCGACGGGGTCCACCGGGTCCGCACCGCGCTCGAGCTCATCGAGCTCGAGGGACAGCGCCGCGGACTCACGGAGCGGGTCGAACGGTTCCTCGCCTCCGGCGAGCGCCGCCTTGAGTTGCCGAACGCGGCTCCCCCGGAGCCGTCGCAGGACGAGCTCGAATTCCGCACCGACCCCGGCACCGGGGAAAATTCCTTTCCAGAATAGTAGGAGATCTCTATGGGAAACGTGGGAGCAAGTGAAGTGCCTCAGCTGATCGGGCCCGACGGCCTCCGCATCGACGGACGCAGGGTCGACGAACTCCGGGCGTTGCGCGTCGTCGCGGGCCCGCTCAAGCGGGCGGACGGCTCGGCGTTCGTGGAGTGGGGGGCGAACAAGGTGATGGCGGCGGTCTACGGGCCGCGCGAGGTCCACCCCCGGCACCTCCAGGTGAACGACAAGGCGATCGTGCAGTGCCGGTACAACATGGCGGCCTTCTCCGTCGATGAACGGAAGCGCCCGGGCCTCGACCGGAGGAGCCAGGAGATCTCGAAGGTGATCGCCGAGGCGTTCGAGAGCGTTGTCTTCGCTGAGGAGTTCCCCCGTACGAGCATCGACGTCTACATCGAGGTGCTCCAAGCGAACGCCGGGACCCGCTGCGCGGGGATCGTCGCCGCCTCGGTGGCTCTCGCCGACGCCGGCATCCCAATGGTCGACCTGCTGCCCTCGGTCGCCGTGGGGAAGGTCGGCGGCCACATCGTGCTCGACCTCAAGAAGGAGGAGGACAACTTCGGCGAGGCGGACCTCCCGATGGCGCTCGTGCCGCAGAGCGGCCGGCTCGTCCTGCTCCAGATGGAGGGACACATGACCGCGTCGGAGCTCGGGCGCGCGCTCGACCTCGGCGTGACCGGCTGCCGCGCCATCTACGAGAAGATGAAGCAGGCGCTCCGCGACCGGTACTCGGTCGATCCTCCCCAGGCGATGGCGGAGGCGGCGGCATGAGCGGCGAGGTCGCGGCGGAGATCCTCACCACCCACGTCCTCGAGCTCGCCCGGGACGGACGGCGGCTCGACGGACGCGGCCTTGACGAGTACCGCGCCGTTACCCTGGAGCCCGGCTACGTAGCCTCGGCGGACGGGTCGGCGCTCGTGCACATCGGCGACACGACCGTACTCTGCGGCGTGAAGCTCGAACCGGGCAAGCCGTTCCCGGACACCCCGAACGCGGGGGTCCTCACCACGAACGCCGAGCTCGTCCCGCTCTCCTCCCCCTCCTTCGAACCCGGACCGCCCCATCCGCGGGCGATCGAGGTCTCGCGGGTCGTCGACCGGGCGCTCCGCGCCGCGGAGTCGATCGACCTCAAGGGGCTCTGCGTCACGCCCGCCGAGAAATGCTGGACCTGCTTCGTCGATATCCACGTCCTCGACCACGCCGGCAACATCATCGACGCCGCGGCGCTCGCGGCCTCGACCGCGCTCACCCACACGACGATGCCGCGCGTCCGGTTCGAGCTCGGCGACACCGACATCCCGCTCGCCGTGAAGCACGTCGCCATCGAGACCACCTTCTGCCGTCTCGGCGACGCGCTCGTCGTCGACCCGACGGTCGACGAGGAGATGGCCTGCCAGGGGCGGCTCACGATCGCCACCGACGAGGCGGCCAACATCGTCGCGATGCAGAAGGGGCTTGTCGGCGCCTTCGCCCCGCAAGAGGTAAAGGAGCTCGCGGAACGGGCGTTCCAGCACGGCGACCGGCTCCGTGCGCAGATCAAGAGCGTGGGACGATGAGCAAGCGCACGAAGAAGATCGGCTCGACCGGCTGGATGGGCCCCCGCTACGGTATCCGGATCCGCCGGCGCGTGCTCGAGATCGACCGGGAGAGCGAGAAGGACGCACCGTGTCCGCACTGCTCTACCGTCACCCTCGCGCGCGTCGCGAGCGGCGTCTTCGAGTGCCGCCGGTGCGGCACCCGCTTCGCCTCGGGCGCCTACGTCTTTTCCCCGCCCCCCCCGATCACCCGCTCCGAGCGGACCGAGGAGCCGGCCGTCGCACGGCCGGCCCGCGGGGCTTGACCGAAACGCTCTAAAGCGCCCGGGAGAAATCGAGAGCATGTTCCGGTGCATCCGCTGCGGCGAGGCGCTCCCGAGCGACTCGAACCTGTTCGGGGTCCGCTGCGATAACTGCGGCGGGAAGATCTTCACGAAGGAGCACCCCAACGTGAAGAAGCCGCTCAAGGCCCGCTAGGATCGTCGCGGCCTCCACGCGCCCCCAGGGCGCGAGCCGTCCCCTGCGCGCACGCGAACCGTTAAGGAAGTGGAGCCGGCTTTGGCGTCGTGCGCGAACCCACCCTTCGCTTCCTCGGCGGGGTCCGCGAGATCGGCGGGAACAAGATCATCCTCGAGGATGGGCCGGACCGGGTGCTGTTCGATTTCGGGCCGGCGTTCGACCCGAAGTACGAATCGTTCTACGTCGACTTTTTGAAACCGCGCTCGACGAGCCCCGTCCGGGACCTCCTCGAGTTCGAGCTCCTTCCGTGGATCGACGGCCTCTACGCGAAGGAGGCGCTCGGGGGCATCGAGGAGCGGTACACCGATCCCGCGTTCCACGCGGTGTTCGTGAGCCACGCCCACGCCGACCACGCGGGATACCTCCGCTTCGTCGACCCCGCGATCCCCGTCTACACGAGCGAGGGCACGCGCAAGATCCTGGTGGCCAACTCCACGACGGGTCCGACCCTCAAGTACGGGGAGCACCCGTGGGAGCTCCTGCGTCCGGGGAGCCCGGTCAAGGTGGGCAACCTCGAGATCCTCCCCTTCCCCGTGGACCACAGCGTCCCGTACGCGACGGGATTCGTGGTCCGTACCTCCGAGGGCGCGGTCGTGTACACGGGAGATTTCCGCGAGCACGGGCCGCGCGCCGCCCTGACCCGCACCTTCCTCGAGGCGGCCAAAGCTGAGGGACCGAAGGCGCTGCTCCTCGAGGGGACCCGGGCCGGTCCGGACCCCCGGAAGAACCTGAGCGAGGCTGGGGTCCGGGCTGCGCTGGACACGCTCCTCGCCGCGACTCGCGGCCTCGCCCTCGTTTCCTGCTACCCGCGGGACGTCGACCGGATCCGGACGCTCCACGAAGCAGCGCGGGATTCGGGACGGACCCTCGTGGTACCCGCGAAGACCGCCTTCCTGCTCGGGGCGCTCAAGGGGGACGCCTCGCTACCGCTCCCCCAACCGGGCGTAGACCCGAACCTCCTCGTGTACGAGCGGTCGAAGAAGAAGCTCTACAACTGGGAGAAGCCGCTCCTTGACGGTGCGGTGGGGGCCGAGGAGGTACGCCGGCGGGGAAGGGAACTGTTGCTCCTGCTCGACCTGTACCAGTTCCCCGAGCTGATCGACATCCGGCCCGAGCCGGGGACGCCGTTCGTCCACTCGATGAGCGAGCCGTTCTCGGAGGAGGACGTGAAGGACGCCGTGCTCAAGAACTGGCTCGGCCACTTCGACCTCCGCCCGCACCAGTTCCACGCTTCGGGGCACTGCTCGGGCCCCGAGCTCGAAGCGATCTGCGGCGAGGTAGGGGCGACGAACCTCTTCCCGATCCATACCGAGCATCCCGAAGCGTTCCACGACTTCCCCGGGCGCTTTTGCCCCCCAGAGAAAGGGGTCACGTATCGGGTGTCCACCGGGGAGGCGCTCACGTGACGGAGCCCCCGGCGCGGGCCGCGGGGGCGCAGGGTCGGCTGTCGACCGGCATTCCAGCGCTCGATCGTCTTCTCGGGGGCGGCTACGAGACGGACGGGCTCACGATGCTCTTCGGCGAGGGCGGCACCGGCAAGACCATCCTCTGCGTCGACGCGGCCGTCCGGGTCGCGCTCGAGGAAAGGTGGGTGCTGTACGTCGATACGGAGGGGGTCTCGGCGGAGCGGGTGGCCGCAGCGAGCGGGACCGACCCCGCCCGCATCCTTCGACGCTGGCTTCTCGCTTCGCCCAAGAATCTCGAGGAACAAGGGACGGCCGTACGGGCAGGGTGCGCGCTCCTGCGGGAGGGTAGCCGCCCGTTCGGCCTCGTCGTGCTCGACTCCGCGACCCTCCACTACCGTCTCGCCCTCGGCACCCCGGAGGAGGACGAAGCGCGCACCGAACTGCTGCGGGAGCTCGCCGAGCTCCTTGGGACGGCGCTGCACGCTGAGGTGCCGGTGCTCCTCACGAACCAGGTGTGGCGGAACGTGGCGACGGGCGCGAACGAGCCGCTCGGCGGTTCCTTCCTCCTGCACGTGGCGAAGACGGTGTTGCGCCTCGAGCGGGTAGCGGGCGACCGACGCCGCGCGGTGTTGCTGAAACACCGCTCCCGCCCCGAGGGGCAGGCGGAGTTCCGCATCACGGGCACCGGTGTCGCGGGGGACACCGGCGAGGTATAAGCTAGGAAACCGATGCGCCCTCCGTGGCGAGCGGATCGGAGGTTGCGCTGGTCCCGACGGTCATCGGGACGTTCCGGGTCGTCTACCACCAGCGGACGGTCCAGGTGGTCGACCTCCTGGAGCGCGGGATCGAGCAGTCGGGACCGCCGATGGATGCACGACCTGTAGCCCGCTTCTCGGCCGGAAGCCCCCCCGCCCAACTGAGGGAGTACTTTTCGGGACGTCGGCGCGACTTCGACCTGCAGGTCGACCCGCTCGGCACGAAGTTTGACCAGGAGGTCTGGAAATCGCTCTTCCAGATCCCGCCCGGCACCACGGTCTCCTACGGAGAGCTCGCGAAGCGCTCCGGCCACGCGGGAAGTGCGCGTGCGGTGGGCGGCGCGGTCGGCCGCAACCCGATCCCGATCGTGATCCCGTGCCACCGCGTCGTCGGGGAGCACGGAGACTTGACGGGCTTTGGGCTCGGGCTCTGGCGGAAGCGGTGGCTCCTGCAGCACGAGGGCTCCTGGCCGCTCAAGTCCCGAACGGTGGACGGGCCGCCCGACCGGATGCAGCGGACGCTCGATGGGGCGCTCGGGCCCCGTCGTCACCCGGCGTAGTACGACGCGTCGTACGGCTCGGGCTTCAAGCCCCGCCGCTGGCGGATCTGGCCCACGATCTCGGGCTGGAGCTCCGTCGGGAGCGTCTCGAATCCCATCGATTCGGTCGACCAGAGCACTTTGCCGGCGGTAGCGCTCCGGATGTCGGAGGCGAACCCGAACATCTCCCCGACCGGCACCTTCGCGACGATCGTCTGCAGGTCACCCACGCTCGTCATGTCCTGGATCTCGCCCCGCCGCCGCTGGAGTTCGCGCGTGGCGTTCGCGAGCACCTCCTGCGGGACGTTCACCGTGACCTTCTGGAGCGGTTCGAGGAGCACGCGCCCGGCGACGCACATCGCGCCGTAGACGCCCGAGCGGGCCGCCGGGATCGTCTGGGCCGGGCCGCGGTGGATGGAGTCCTCGTGGAGCTTCGCGTCGACGAGGCGGACCTTGAGCCCGTAGACCTTCTCGTTGGCGAGCGGCCCCCGGTTCATCGCCTCCTTGAACGCATCGACGACGAGGTCCATCGTCTCGTTGAGGTTCTGGATCCCCTTCGTCACATCGAAGAGGATGTTCGTCCCCTCGACGGCGACGAGCCCGCGGCCCTCGTCGCGCGAGATGCCGAGCGCCTCCATCTTCGTGACGAGGGTCTTGATGTCCTTGAACGACTTGCCCTGGTTGATCTCGCCCTCCTTGATCGCCTGGACGACGGCGGCGGGGAGCGCCTCGACCTCGAAGTAGAACTTGTTGTGCTTG
>JAKIWH010000055.1:0-334 GCA_022750125.1 Thermoplasmata archaeon | reverse complement strand
CGTTGATGATGCGGAACTGCGTGATCTCCAGGTGGAGCTCGCCCATGCCGGAGAGGAGGTGCTCCCCCGTCTCCTGGTTGATCTCGACCTTGAGGCTCGCGTCCTCCTTGCCGACCTTCCGCATCGTCTCGATGAGCTTCGGGAGGTCGCCCATGTGCTTCGGCTCGATCGCGACGGTCACGACCGGTTCCGAGACGTGCCGGATCTCCTCGAACGGCACCATCGAGGGATCGTCCGAGAGCGTCGTGCCGGCGAAGGCGTCGGTGAGGCCGATGACCGCGGCGATGTTCCCCGCGGGGACCTCCTCGACCATGAGGCGCTCCGGCCCCATGAA
>JAKIWH010000054.1 GCA_022750125.1 Thermoplasmata archaeon | reverse complement strand
TCACCATCATCGACGCGCCCGGCCACCGTGACTTCGTCAAGAACATGATCACGGGGACGAGCCAGGCCGACGGCGCCGTGCTCGTCTGCTCCGCCGCGGAAGGGGTGCAGGAGCAGACCCGCGAGCACATCTTCCTCTCGCGGACGCTCGGCGTCTCGCAGCTCATCTGCGCCATCAACAAGATGGACCGGCAGGAGGTCGCCTACTCCGAGGCGAAGTTCACCGCGCTCAAGGAGGAGCTCACGAAGCTCCTCAAGAACGTCGGCTTCAAGGTGGACCAGCAGGTCGTGTTCCTGCCCATCTCGGCGTTCAAGGACGACAACATCATCAAGGCCTCCCCCAACATGCCCTGGTACAAGGGACCCACGCTCCTCGCGGCGCTCGACAACCTCAAGGTGCCCGACAAGCCCACCGACAAGCCGCTCCGCCTGCCGGTCCAAGACGTCTACACCATCACCGGCATCGGCACCGTCCCCGTCGGACGGGTGGAGACCGGGAAGCTCAAGGTCGGGGACAAGATCATCTTCCTGCCCGGCGGGAAGAGCGGCGAGGTGAAGTCGATCGAGATGCACCACGAAGCGGTCACCGAGGCGGAGCCCGGGGACAACATCGGCTTCAACATCCGTGGCATCGACAAGAACGACATCCGTCGCGGAGAGGTCGCGGGGCCCGTGTCGAACCCGCCGACGGTTGCCGAGAGCTTCACCGCGAACATCCAGGTGCTGAACCACCCGTCGGTGATCACGGCGGGCTACACGCCCGTCTTCCACTGCCACACGGCGCAGGTGGCCTGCGAGTTCACCGAGCTCCTGAAGCGGCTCGACCCGAAGACCGGCCAGACCGCCGAGGAGAACCCGCAGACGCTCAAGACGGGCGACGCCGCGCTGGTGCGCATCACCCCGAAGCGCCCGCTGGTGATCGAGAAGTACAAAGAGTTCCCCCAGCTCGGCCGCTTCGCCGTGCGCGACATGGGCCAGACGGTCGCGGCCGGCGTCGTCGTCGACATCAAGAAGCGCGAGTAGACCCTACGGGGTCGGGATCCGGTCGGGGGCGATGCCGCAGAAGGCCCGCATCTCCCTCACCGGGACCGACGCCCGGAAGGTGGACTCCGTCTGCCGGCAGATTCGGGAGATCTCGCAGAAGACCGGGGTCGAGATGGCCGGACCCATCCCGCTCCCCACGAAGCGACTTCGCGTGCCGGTCCGCAAGGGACCCGACGGCGGAGGCACGAGCACGATCGACCATTGGGAGATGCGGATCCACAAGCGGCTCATCGACCTCGCCGCCGACGAGCGGGCGCTCCGCCAGGTGATGCGGATCCAGGTCCCCGACGGCGTCAACATCGAGATCGTCCTCAAGGGCTAGTGCGTGTTCGCGCCCCGGACCGCCGGGCCGCTCTACGCCGGAGTCGCGTTCCTCGCGCTGTGGGCCTCCTTCACCCTCGCCCGAGTTCTACCGCACTCGCCTGCGGTCTACCTCCTCCTCGCCCTCGCCTCGGCGCTCTGGGCGTTCCTGCTATGGTTCTTCCGGGACCCCGAGCGCGAGGTCGGTCCGGAGATCGTCGCCGGGGCGGACGGCCGGGTGCTCTCGGTCGAACGGGACTCGGAGTGGCTCGAGATCCGCGTGTTCATGGGCGTGACGAACGTGCACGTGAACCGGTTCCCGATCTCGGGACGGGTCACGCGGGTCGAGGACGGCGGCCGGGGGTTCGCCCCCGCCTACACCTCCACCGCCTCAGCGAATGTCCAGCGCCGCTACCATCTCGCGACGCGGATCGGTGCGGTCGAGCTCCTGCAGGTGACGGGTCTCGTAGCGCGGCGGCTAGTCTCCTTCGTCAGGGAAGGAGAAGAGCACGCGAAGGGGGAGCGGCTCGGGATGATCGTCCTCGGCTCGCGCTTTGACATCCGCCTCCCGGCGGAACGGGTGGAAGCGCTCGTGGCCGCGGGCGCGATCACGCGCGCCGGAGTGACTCCGATCGCGCGGGAGCTTCCGCCCCGATGAGCGGGTGGCGCTGGGGTGCGAACCTCGCAACGCTCGCGAACGGACTCCTCGGCGCCGGGGCGGTCGCCTACACGCTTGCGGGCAACCCCCGGTTCGCGCTCCTCCTCATGGTCGGCGCGATCGGGTTCGACGGCCTCGACGGGCTCCTCGCGCGTCGCGCCGGGGGCACGCCCAGCGTCGTGGGACGGGTACTCGACTCCCTCGCGGACTCGCTCTCCTTCGCCCTCGCCCCGGCGGTGCTGGTGGCCTACCACACCTTCAACGCCGGGAGCTGGCAACCGTACGGCTGGGCCGCGCTCCTCGTGGGAGCCGAGGTCGGCTCGCTGGCGGTCGCGCGACTCATCTACTTCACGCTCCGCGGTCACGCGCATCCCCACTTCGTCGGCGCCTCCACTCCGCAGAACGCAATCGCGGTCGCCGTCGCTGTACTCTTCCTCGATGTCCCGGGCTATCTCGGCACCGCTCCCGTGGCCCTCCTCCTCGTCGCCGCGCTCCTCGCGCCGCTCATGGTCCTGCCCATTCCCTACCCGAAACTGCGCCGCGGGGGCGCGCTACGCGGAACGATGGCGCTCACGAGCCTCGCGCTCGCTGCGGCGCTCCTCCCCGAGCAATGGTGGCCCGCGCCGGGGAGCGCGTGGGCCAACTTCTCGGAGCTCGCTGCCGCGCTCGCCGCCCTCGGCATCGCGCTCTACTACCTCCTCGGGCCGCTCGCGGTGCGGGCCGCCGAGCGGAACGCTTCCCCGGGGGCGAGCCATGGGTAGAGTTCCCCCGGGACCGCCGCTCAGTCCGCGGGAGCGACTCCTCTTCGAGGCGGGCATCAAGCTCGGAGGAGTGTTCCACCAGTACCTCGGGATCCCGGTAACTTCACGCACCGCGCCCGCGCTCGCCCGCGCGATCGAAGCGGCCGTCGGACTCCAACCGTTCGTCGAGCGGGTGCGAGTTCGGATCGACGTCTCGCGAGGGGGGAGGCCCGGCAAGGGCCGCTACGCGTACCGCTACCTCGTTCCCGAAATGCTCACCGTCACGCTCCGAGTTCGCGAGGGGGACCACGCGGTCGCCGCGCGGCTCGAGTACCGCCCGGAGCTCCGCTACCCGCTCATGCGGGTCCTCGAAGCCGGTCGGCCCCGAAAGAAGCGCTAGCCCGGTCGCTCCGCGATCGGGACGTAGGTGAGGTGGTTCGGGCCCACGTACTGGGCTACGGGCCGAATGAGCCGGAGGTCCTCGTACTCCTCGAGGACGTGGGCGGTCCAACCGGCGACGCGGCTCATCGCGAAGAGCGGGGTGAACAGGTCGTCCGGGATTCCGAGCAACGTGTACACGCTCCCCGAATAGAGGTCGACGTTGGGGTAGAGGCCCTTCTCGCGGTGCACGACCTCCTCGACCTTCCGGAGGAGGTCGTACCACCGGAGATTCCCCGCCGCCTCGCCGAGACGCTGCGACCAGACGCGGAGGATCGTTGCGCGCGGGTCCTCGACCTTGTACACCCGATGACCGAAGCCCATGATCCGTTCGTGGCGGGCGAGCTTCTCCTTGATGACCGGTTCGACCCGCTCCGGGGTATCGATCGCCCGGAGGAGCTCCATCACCCGCTCGTTCGCCCCGCCGTGGAGCGGTCCCTTGAGGGTCCCGACCGCGCTCGTGATCGCGGAGTAGAGGTCGGAGAGCGTGGAGGCCGTCACGCGAGCCGAGAAGGTGGAAGCGTTCAGCTCGTGGTCGGCGTGCAGGATCAGCGCTACGTCGAGGGAGCGGTTCTCGAGGGCGTTCCCCTCGCGCCCGGTGAGGAGATAGAGGGCGTGGGCCGCGTGGTCGAGCTCGGGGCGGAGCGGGAGCGGTTCGAGCCCCTGGCGGCGGCGGTGCTGCTCCGAGACGATCGTCGGGAGCGCGGCCGTCAGACGAAGCGCCCCTCCGATCGAGCTCTCCCCGGTCTTGGTCTCGCCGGGCTCGAGGATCGCGAGCGCGGAGACGGCGGTGCGGAGCGCGTCCATCGGTCCCGCGCTCGCCGGTAGCCGAGCGAGGAGGTCTCGGAGCTCCTCGGGGATCTCGCGCAGCGGTCGCAGACGCTCCTTGAGGTCGCGGAGCTGTGTCGCGCTCGGGAGCCGTCCGTACCACAGGAGGTAGGCGACCTCCTCGAAGGTCGAGTGCTCGGCGAGGTCGCGTATGTCGTAGCCTTCGTAGACGAGCCGCCCCTCCTTCCCGTCGATGAAGGTGATCCGCGAGGCGAGCGCGACAACGTCTTCGAGTCCCTTCTGGACCTCTTCCGGCACGGTGGACCTGCTTCGCGAGTTCCCAGCCGGGCCGTCTTTAATCGCTTTGCGCGTCGACCCGGGTAGCGCGGCGCGCTTCCACGGGCGGCGGCGTCGGGCTCGTCCCGGTTTTCCGTTTCTGGCGCCGGTCGTAGGCAACGTTCGCCGCCGTCCAGAGCGGGAGGGAGGCGAGGAGGGCCACGCTCGCGACGAGGAAGGTGAGCCGGTAGCTGCCGTAGAACGAGACTACGCCTGAGAAGAACGCTCCCAGCACCGAGGCCGCGCCTCCGAGCGCGCTGCTCAGACCGAGGGTCGTACCGGCGTCTCGGCGCGCAAGCGCGCGGAAGAGAATGAGCGAGGAGGAGGTCGAGTAGAGCGCGATCGCGGCGCCCGCGAGCCCGAAGAACAACAGGTTCACGCCGTACACGCCGCCGAGCAGCAGCGGGGCCGCGGCCGCGAGCGTGAGCCCGAGGTAGGAGACGGCGCGAACGTACGTGGCCTGGCCCACGAGTCGGGTCGGCGTGAGGCGCTCGGAGAGACGGCCCGAGAACGGGAAGGCGATGCCCTGCGCGCCGTTGTTCGAGACGTTGATGAGGAAGATGGCGGCGCCCCCGAGCCCCACGGAGTAAAGGTACGGCGTGTAGGAGGTGTTGAAGAGGCTCGCCGAGAAATTGAACAGGAACCCAGCCGCGAGGATGAGCGGAAGCTCGTGCCGCAGCTCTTCGACCGCCCAGAGACGGAAGCGGGCGAGCGCCCCGGAAGCGAGGCGCGGTCGCCGGGGAAAGAACGGGATCGCGATCAGTCCCGCCGAGGCATGTCGAATTCGGGAGGCGAGCGAGGGTTCGTTCCTCGCGACCTGCCGGGTCGTGAGCTGGACCGCCGGCGGGTCGACGGCCCGCATCACGACGACGCAGCTCACGGCGGCGAGCGCCGCAAAGAGGTAGACGAGGGGAAGGAGCGCGCCGCCCGCCTCGAGCCAGACAAACCCGGCGAGCACGCCCGCGATCCCACCGAGAATGCTCATCTCCTGGAAGGAGGCGAACGCCGCGGGTCGCTCCTCCTCCGGGAACTTTTCGAGGATGAGCAGGTTCGACGCGCTCGTGCCGGCGGGCGTGACGAGTCCGATCGCGGTGTAGGCGAGGAAGAGGAACGGGAGGGACGGGAGCAGGCCGAGGCTCGCGTACCCGACGGCGTACGCGCCGAAGTTGAGCAGGAGGAACGCCCTTCGCCGAGGGAACCGGTCGGAGAGATGCCCCCACAGCATCGACGCGAAGATCACGCTCACGTTGAACAGCACCGCCGCGAGCGAGACGTCGAGCAGCGTCCCGTGGAAGTGGACGAGCACGAGGAGCGGCAGCACGACCCCGAAGCCGGAGGTCGCCGCGTTCACCGGTACGAACAGGAGGAGCCACGGCCGGGCAAGGAGCGTCCGGGTCCAGCCGTGCGCGCTGCCTGCCATCGCCCCGGGACGGTCCGGTTCGACGGAGATGGGCCTTAAGCGGCTGCGGCTCGAAGAGAACGTCGACGCTTGCCCGACAACGCTTATAAACGGGGGGATATCTCGCGCCCCGTCGGACGGCGGAAGTCGTGGCTATCGGATTCGTCCTCATCAGCACCGCTCCGGCGAAGGAGCACGAGGTCTACTCGGAGCTCCTGCGCGTGAAGGGGATCGTCGAGCTTCACCCGCTGTTCGGAGAGTACGACCTGATCGCCAAGGTCGAGGCGGAGGACTTCAACGCGCTCGGCCAGCTCGTCGTGGACAAGATACGCTCGGTCGCGGGCGTCATCGATACGAAGACGCTCACCGGCATCAAGTTCTGAAGGGAGAAATCACAAACAATGTTCGGATTGGGGATTGCCGGTACGACGACGCTGAACATCGAGCTCCTCGGCTTCTTCACGATCCTCCTCCTCATTTTCGGACTGTTCCTCCTGCTCGCGGGCGTCTTCACCGCCTACTTCGGCAGCGGCAAGAGCCGAACGATCGGTGTCCTCCTGCTCGTGGCCGGCATCGTGGTCGGCGTCCTCGCGGCCTACTACTACCACACCACGGCGCACAACTTGGGCGGCCTCCTCTGGGGATCGTTCGAGGTGCTCGTGGCCGCGGTCATCGGGGGCCTCGTCGCCGTCGCGATCTTCCTGGTCGCGATCATGAAGTCCTAAGGCGCGCGTGGCCGCAACCCGCCGAGCGCGGGAGACCTCCCGAACTCGGCTGGTCACTCTCTCGACGGACCTCGGCTGGGCGTATGCGGCCCAGATCAAGGGGGTACTGTGCAGCTCGCTCCCACCCGGGTCGGTGGTCGACCTCGCCCATGACCTTCCTGCGGGGAATATCCTATCCTCCGCCTTCCTCCTTCATTCGATGGCTCGGCGGTTCCCCGCCGGTTCCGTCCATCTCGCTGTCGTGGACCCCGGAGTCGGGGGAGAGCGCGCACCGGTCGCGGTCCGATGCCGTGATGGAACACAGCTGGTGGGGCCGGACAACGGATTGCTCTCGCTACTAGCGGAAGAGCTGGGCGTCGAGAAAGCCGTCCGACTTCGTCCGATCACCCCGGATCGTGTCGGCGCGACCTTCGATGGACGCGATCTGTTCGCACCCGTAGCTGCACGGCTCGCCTCGGGAGAACCCCTCGAGCGCTTCGGCACACCGCACACCCTTCAACGACTCGCCCTCCCACGGGCTCTCCGACGGGGCGGGGTGGCATCGGGAGCGATACTCTGGGTCGACCCGTTCGGCAATCTCATCACGAACCTTCCCTCGAACTGGGTTCCACCGGAGGCCCGAACGGTGCTGATCTCCGTCGGACGTTCCCCCCCGAGGGCCGTTCGAGTCGCACCCGTTTACGAAAACCTCGCCGCGGGAGAACTCGGGCTCCTACCCTCGAGCTTCGGCTCTCTCGAGCTCGCGGTGCGGGACGACAGCGCCTCGAACCGGCTTGGTGCGACGGGCGGTGAACCGGTTTCCCTTGCTAGGGCGACGACGAACGCGCGCGCACGTCGATCGGGACGCCGAGCTCCGCCTCCTTGAGTAGTGCGAGGGTACGCGACCTACTCCGGCCGAAGGACCGGGTCCGGGGGTGAGCTCGGCTCCACCGGCGCCGGGGATTCGCACCTCCCCGACCGGCGCTTCTTTCCGCTCCTCCCAACGTGCCCGGTCGAGCTTGCCGGAGGGACGCGGCCGGCGAATTGCGTCGCCAGCCTGACACCCAGGGAGTCACCTCGGTGGCGGCAAGTTCACCGCTCCGGCAAGAGGGTAAATAGCCGGTCCCCTCCCATGGCCCGGACGGCTCCTCCCCGTCCTCTACGGATGGCCAAACGGGACTACTACGAAGTGCTCGGCGTGCCGCGGGGCGCGAGCAGCGAGGAGATCCGGTCGGCGTACCGTCGTCTCGCGCGCAAGTACCACCCCGACATGAACGCGGGGAATCCGAAATCCGCCGAGGAGAAGTTCAAGGAGCTCTCCGAAGCGTACGAAATCCTTGCGGACGAGAGCAAACGGACCCGGTACGATTCCCAGGGGTTCGAGGGAGTGGCGACCGATTTCGGTCCGAGCGGTTTCACCTGGCAGAACTTCACGCACGTCGGGGACATCGAGGATCTTCTCGGCGGCTCGCCGTTCTTCCGCGAGTGGTTCACGGGCGGGCTCTACGAGGAGCTGTTGCGCCAGAGCCGGGGCGGTCGGGGCCGCGTCCCGTTCCGGGGCGGAGACCTCGAGATCTCGCTCCGCCTCCCGCTCGCCGCCGCCGTCACGGGCGCGGTCCGCACGATCGAGGTCCCGCATACGAGCGACTGCCCGGATTGCGATGGCACCGGTGCGAAGGACGGGACTGCCTTCGAGCCATGTCCGGAGTGCGATGGGCGTGGGCAGGTTCGGAAATCCCAGACCCGCGGCTATACCCAGCTCATCCAGATCATGGAGTGCGTCGCCTGCCACGGGAGCGGGCGACGGATCAAGGAGCGATGCCCCCGGTGCCACGGCGCCGGCATCCAGCGCTCCGTCCAGCGGGTCGAGGTGAAGGTCCCGCCTGGGATCGAGGACGGAACGGTGCTCCGGCTCTCGCGTCAGGGAGAGGGCGGCTCGGGGATCGCCCCCGGCGACCTCTTCGTCCAGGTGCTCCTCGAGCCTTCGCCCAACTTCCACCGGGAGGGCCGCGACGTCTACTCCGAGGCGCAGGTACCGCTCGCCACCGCCCTGCTTGGCGGGGAGGTACGGATACCCACGCTGACAGGGGAAGCGTTGCTCCGCGTGCCGGCCGGCTCGCAGCCGACGAGCCAGTTCCGCCTGCGCGGGGAGGGGTTCCCCCGCCTGCGGGGGGACGAGCGGGGCGACCACATCGTCACCATTCAGGTCGGGCTCCCCACCTCGCTCAGCGCTCGGCAGAAGGAGCTCCTTCGGGAGGCGCTCGGTGAGCCGACCACGGCCGCGGGGGCCAAGCGGGGGCTCTTCGGTCGCCGCGGGTAGCGATGACCCCCGCGACGGAACGCAGCGCGTCCGAGCACTACTTCGTCGAGCGGCCGCACTCGAGCTCCCGTCGGCGGGAGCTACGGTTCCTCTACCGCGGGGACATCCTCGCCTTCGAGACGGACCGGGGGGTATTCGCCTCCTCGGGGCTCGACCCGGGGACCGCCCTCCTCATCGAGAACCTCCAACTCGCGGAGGAGGCGCGGGTCCTCGACCTCGGCTGCGGCTGGGGCGCGATCGGGATCGCGGCCGCCCGCTCCGCACCGAAGGGGTCGGTCCTCCTCACCGACGTGAACCGTCGCTCGGTGATGCTGGCCCGCGCGAACCTCCGTAGGAACTCGATCACCAACGCCGAGGTCCGGCAGGGCTCGCTGTACGAGCCCGCCGGGGAGGAGCGGTTCGACCTCATCGCGACGAACCCACCGTACCACGCGGGCCGGCCCGCCGTACTGAAGATTCTCGAGGGAGCCGTCGCCCACCTCCGGCCCGAAGGGCGACTACTCCTCGTCGGGAAGGGAAGCCAGGGCGTACTGTTCTACCAGGCGTGGCTCGAGGAGCGCTGGAACGGCGGCGTCGAGGTGCTGGCCCGTGGCAGCGGCTACCGGGTGCTCGAGGCGCGATGGGAGCCGACGAGCTTCCAACGGTAGAGTCGGAGCAAGTGGCGGACGTAGTGGAGGATCTCGATCCCGCCCAACTTGCTCTCGCCGGCGATTCGGGGCGCGAACCGGAACGGCACCTCAAGCACCGGGCGCGGGCGACACTTCACGAGGACCTCGAGACCGATCTTGTAGCCCACGGGGGTGAGCGGAGCGCGGCCGAGGATGCGCCGGTCGACGGCAAAGAACCCGGACATCGGGTCGGTCGTCCGAGCGACGGGGCGAGCGAGGAGCGCCGCGGCGCCCGAGATGAATCGCCGCGTCCCTTGAAGTCCCAGGTCGGAACCTCCCGGGATGTGGCGGCTTCCGACCGTCATCTCCGCCTGCCCGCGCCGGATCGGATCGACGAGCGCGGCGAGCGACTCCGGGGGATGGCTGCCGTCGGCATCCATGACCGCGATCACGTCGCCCCGGGCGAGCCGGAACCCGTCGAGCACGGCGGAAGCGAGCCCGCTACGCGCGGGCCGTTCCAGCAATCGCCAGCCGCCCGTCCCGTTGCGACCTCGCACCCAAGCGCCGGTCCCGTCCGGGGAGCTGTCGTCCACGACCAGGATCTCGCTCTCCCACGCGCGGCTGGCCGCCTCGAGGCGCCCGGCGACGAGTTCAAGGGCCTCGCGTTCGTTGTACGTGGGGAGTAGGACGGTTAGCTCCAACGATGTACCTGTTCGCGAGCGTCGGGGTGCTAATGGGCGTTGCCGGGCTTGGAGGGCACTCGGGCACCTCTCGCCCTTCGCTCGCTCGAATCCTCCGCCGAAGCTCTTAAGAGGGGCCCTTTTCGCGGCGGCCGCGCCCGGAGGACGAGGGGGTCCTCGGGGGGATGAAATCGATGGTCCGTCAGGAAAGTGGCGCGCGGGAAACCGGCCGGAGGGGCCGGGAGGCTGCTCTTCCCGCACGCGCTCTCACTAACGTTCGCGCCCGGTCTCGGCCGGGCCTCGCCTAGGAACTGGGGGCATTCTCACGCCGAAAGCAACGAAGGAAGCGGAGGAGACCCCCGCGGTCGAGGAGGAGAAGGGCGGGAAGAAGGAGAAGCCCGAAAAGGGAGGAAAGGAGAAGACCCCTTCGAAAGGCAAGACCTCGAAGGCGAAGGCCGGCGCTCCCGGCGGCGAGACGAAGAAAGGGAAACCCATCCCCGATAACCCGAACTTCCGCTACATCGTTCGACTCTCCGGCAGCGACCTCGACGGCCGTCGCCCGACGGCGCTCGCCGTCACGGGCGTGCGGGGCGTGGGCCTACGCGTCGCCGAGGCGGCCTGCCGAATCGCGAACGTGAACGCCTCCGAGATGATCGGCAACCTCCCCGAGGCGACCGTCGACGGGCTCGAGGTGGTGTTGAACGACCTGCCGCAGCGGCTGCCCGTCTGGATGCTCAACCGACCTCGGGAGATAGTTACCGGGCAAATCCGCCACGCGATCGGCGGGGACCTCGAGACGGCGCGGCGCGACGACATGAATTTGATGCGGATGATCCGGTCCTACAAGGGCGTGCGCCACGAGCGCGGACAGAAGGTCCGCGGCCAGCGCACCCGCTCGAACGGTCGGACCGGCATGGCGGCCGGTGTCCTCAAGAAGGCCGCGAAGGAAGCGGCGGCCTCGAAGGAAGGAGCGGCGGGCTCGAAGGAAAGTGCGGCGACCCCGGCGGCGGCCGCCGCCGCTCCGGCGGCACCCGCGGCGGCGCCTCCGAAGAAGGGGGCGTAGGTCGAGATGGGAGACCCGAAGTTTCTCCGCCGCACCTACGACACCCCGAAGCACCCGTGGGAGGCGGGCCGCATGGAGGAGGAGCGCAAGCTCCTGCGCAAATACGCCCTCAAGAACAAGCGGGAGCTTTGGAAGGCGCAGTCGATCCTCCGAGGATTTCGCCGCCAGGCCCGGGACCTGCAGGCCCGGCTCCGCGCGGGCGAACCGCAGGCGAAGCGCGAGACGGACGGACTTCTCTCGCGGCTCACGCGTCTCGGTCTCCTGCCC
>JAKIWH010000053.1 GCA_022750125.1 Thermoplasmata archaeon | reverse complement strand
TCGCCGTGCTGGTACGGGTTCATCGTCCCCGCGTCGACGTTGAGGTACGGGTCGATCTTGAGGATCGTGACGGCAAGGTTGCGCGCTTTGAGGAGGCGCCCGAGGGAGGAGGTGGTGATCCCTTTGCCGAGGCCGGAAATCACCCCGCCGCTCACTACGATAACTTTCATGGAAGAATACTCGCGCGGCATACGGCCCGGACCATAAAGACTCCCCGGCGCGGGGCCCGAAACGGGTGCGGTCTGGAGCGTTTCGGCGGCTCCCGGGGCGCTCGCGAGCCGATCCGGCTACCCGGTCTTCGACAGGGGGCGCTTGCAGCTCCTACAGTTCGTGATCCACGGCTCGTTCACGGTCCCGCAGGTGGTGCAGACGAGCTGCGCCCGCTCGCTCCCCGGAACCGGGGGAGCAGAGTCCATCTCGTACGGCTCGGTCGCCTTCATGAATCGGGGCGGCGCCGCACGCTCCGGGCGATACTCGACCTCGGGAGCTCGTCGCACGGGAGCCGGTGTAGGAGCTGGAGCGGCTGTGACAGCCGCCTCACCCGCGCTGCCCGCGCCTCGGTCCATCGGGCCGATCTTGAACTTCTGCTCGCTCTCCTCGTCCTCGTAGACCACTTTCGGCTTCGACTTCTTGACGATCCCGACAACGATGAAGATCGCTCCCGGAGCCAAGAGGGCGAATCCGAGGACGAGAAGAACGGTGATCCCGGAAACGGTGTACGAGCCAGAGACCCCCGAGGTCGTAAAATTCTCCCAGAGGAGATAGGTTCCTGGGCTCACCGTTGCGGTGAAGGAGCCCGAACTGCCCCGCCCCACCGCGGTTGGGGGGCCGGGGAGATTACAACCGGAGCTAGAACACGTGGAGAGCGTGACCTGAGTATTGGCGGATCCGCCCGTCCAGGCGATGGAGATGGTCGCGGCCCCGATTGTGTTCACCTGGAACTGCAGATCACTGTTCCACTGCGGGATGGCTACCGGATGGGCGACATTCGCCCCATCAACCCCGGACAGAGTTGCAATGAGCATGATGGCGCCTACGAAGGCCAGGACAACCCCGAGGGCCAGGAACCCCTTGTGCATCGGGCCCCCCACCCCGAGCGGGAGAAAAGCCTGTTCCCCCCCCTTGAGCGCTTCTTCGCCTTAAACTGGCACGAGCCGGCCCGAGGGGTCTCGCTTGCTCCGGCCGAACTCCTCGAGACCCCGGAGCACGTGGCCCGGGAACACTGGACCGTCGATGCAGACATGGTAAGGTCCGAGGGCGCAGGCGTCGCAGAGTCCGAGAGAGCACTTCATCTGGCGCTCAACGGAGCCGAACACCGGCACCGAGGCTCGCTCCCCCGCGGCGAGCACCTTACGCATCATCACCTCGGGGCCGCAGGTCCAGACCGCGTCGAACCCTCCCTCCGAAATCAGCCGGTCGGCGACCGCGGTGACGTAGCCGTGGTGCCCCGCGCTTCCGTCATCGGTCGCAAGGTGAACCGCCTTCGCGACCGGCCGCAGTCGGTCCGCGAATAGCATCTCGCGCGCGGTCGTCGCGCCTAGCGCGAAAGTGACCTCCGCGCCCTGACCGTGTGCCTCCTCGGCGGCCGGTGCGAGGACGGCGGTCCCGGAGCCGCCGCCGACGACAAGAATGTGCTGGGGGGAGAGGTCGAACCGGTTGCCGTACGGGCCACGAATACCGATCTTCGTCCCCGGACCTGCACTTAGGATCCTGCGACTCGTATCGCCCATCGCCTTCACCGTCACACCTTTCTCGCGACCGGTGTAGGAGAGCGACATCGGCAGCTCGTCGTCGCCCGGGAGCCACACCATCACGAACTGGCCTGGGTGCGCCTCCTTCGAGTACTCGAACCTGAGCGTGACCGTGCTTGGTGTCTCCTGTTCTCGGGCGACAACCGTGCAGACCTCGCGAAGGCCCGAGTCCCACGGACTCGCGTTCATGCCTGGTCGCGCCCCGCATGGGCCGCACCCACGAGCTCGGAGAGGCTCGTCGTCCCAAGGGAACTTAGCTCCTTCTCGAGCTCTGCGCTGATCCGCGAGAACACTCGCACCGTATCGGTCGCAACTGCGGTCCCGAGCTGGACCGCCCGCGCTCCCGCGAGGATGTACTCGAGCACGTCGCGGCCCGATCGAATGCCCCCCACGCCCACGATGGGGATCTTGACCCGTTCGAAGATCTGCCAGACGCAAGCGAGCCCGATCGGCTTGATCGCTGGCCCGCTCAACCCTCCGAGCCCGTTCGCGAGTACCGGCCGGCGAAGGATGGGGTCAATGGCGAGACCCCGGACCGTGTTGATCGCCGTGATCGCATCGGCCCCCGCCCGTTCCGCCGCCTCCGCGAGCAACGCGATGTCGGCGACGTTCGGCGTGAGCTTCACCCACACCGGGAGCTTGGTCGCCTTCCGGACCGCCTTCGTCACCTCGGCAACGAGCGCGGGATCCTGGCCGATCTCCGAGCCGAGCCCCTTCGCATGGGGGCAGCTCAGGTTGAGCTCGATCGCGCAGACTCCGGTCGGTTCCATCGCCGTTGCGAGTTCGGCGAACCCTTCCGCGGTCGGGGCGAAGATGCTCCCGACGACCGGCGCTCCCCCCTGGCGAGCGATGCGAATCTCCTCGGGGTAGGCTGCGATTCCCGGGTTCGGAAGTCCCATCGCGTTGAGGAATCCCCACTGGCCGTACTGCTCGACGGTCGGGTTCGGGTACCCCGCTCGCGGCTCGGCGCCGATCGACTTGCTCACGACTCCGCCTGCCCCCGCCTCGTAGGCGCCGAGGAGGGATCGACCGCTCTCTCCCCAGATGCCGGAGGCTAGGAGCAGAGGGTTGCGGAAGGAGAGGGTCCCGACCTCGGCCTTGAGCTCCGTCACCGGCGAGCGGACCGGAAATCAGGATATAAGTGCGGACGGTGCGCTGGGCTACCATGCTGCTCGAACGGCTCACCGACGGCGCCCGGGGCGCCCTCGAAAAGGCGTTCGCCCGCGCGGCCGAGCTTCGCCACGCCGCGATCGCTCCCGAGCACCTTCTCGTCGGGCTCCTCGAGGACGAAGA
The DNA here is from genome assembly GCA_022750125.1 of Thermoplasmata archaeon. Taxonomy (GTDB): domain Archaea; phylum Thermoplasmatota; class Thermoplasmata; order Lutacidiplasmatales; family UBA184; genus JAKIVR01. The sequence continues at coordinate 8,361 of JAKIWH010000053.1, read as the reverse complement.
CTCGCCGGCGCGAGAGTGGCTCAAGGCCGCAGGGGTCGAGCTTCCCGAACTCTCGCGCCACCTCGAGGAGACGCTGCGGGACCTCCCGACCGCGGAGCACGTCGCCCCGAGCGACCAGTACATCTCGAAGGAGCTCCAGGCCGTCATCGAGGCCGCCGAGAAGGAGGCCGAGCGGCGCAAGGACCGGTACACGAGCGTCGAGCACCTTCTCCTGGGTCTCCTCTCGGTCAAGTCGAACGCGCGCGAGCGGCTCGAGGAGGCGGGGGTCCGCCGCGCCGCGCTCGAGGCGCTCCTCAAGGAGCGCCGCGCGCCCGGGCAGCGCGTCGAGAGCCGCTCGGAGGAGCTCGAGACGCGCTCGCTCGACAAGTACACGCGCGACCTCACCGCGCTCGCCCGGGATCAGAAGCTCGACCCGGTCATCGGCCGTGACGAGGAGATCCGGCGCGTCATCCAGATCCTCTCCCGTCGCACCAAGAACAACCCGGTCCTCATCGGGGATCCCGGGGTCGGCAAGACCGCCATCACGGAGGGGCTCGCGCTCCGGATCGTGACGAAGGACGTCCCCGAATCGCTCCAGAACAAGCGGCTCGTCGCGCTCGACCTGGGCGGCCTCATCGCGGGCGCGAAGTTCCGCGGCGAGTTCGAGGAGCGGATGAAGGCGGTGCTCAAGGAAGTGGAGCGCTCCGAGGGCCGCATCATCCTCTTCATCGACGAGCTTCACACCCTCGTCCACGCAGGCGCGACCGAGGGAGGCGCCCTCGACGCGTCGAACCTCCTCAAGCCGGCCCTCGCCCGCGGCGCCCTTCACTGCATCGGAGCAACGACGATCGCGGAGTACCGAAAGTACATCGAGAAGGACGCAGCGCTCGAACGAAGATTCCAACCGGTGCTCGTCACTGAACCGAGCGTCGAGGACACGATCTCCATCCTGCGCGGCCTCAAGGAACGGTACGAGCTCCACCACGGGGTGCGGATCCACGACGCGGCCCTCGTGGCAGCGGCCACGCTCACGGCCCGGTACCTGCCCGATCGGCGCCTCCCGGACAAGGCGATCGACGCCGTAGATGAGGCGGCCTCGGGGGTCCGGCTCGCGCTCGACTCCAAGCCCCCCGAGCTCGACCAGCTATCGCGCCGTCTGCGCCAGCTCGAGATCGAGAAGACCGCGCTCAAGAAGGAGAGCGACCCCGCCTCGCGCGAGCGCCTTTCCGCAGTCGAGCGGGAGGCCGCGAACCTCCGGGAGCGGGAAGGGGGGCTTGCCAAGAAGTGGGGCCGCGAGAAGGCCGCGGTCGAAGGGATCCGAGCCCTCCGCCGCAAGCTCGAAGAGGCGAAGGCGGAAGGGGAGCGGGCCGAGCGCGCCGGCGACCTCGAGACCGCCGCCCGGCTCCGGTACGGCCGCATCCCCGAACTCACCCGAGAGCTCGAGGCGGCGAGCGCTGCCTTGAGCGCGGAGGAGGGCGGGGGCCTTCTGCGAGAAGAGGTCGGGGAGGAGGACGTGGCGCGCGTCGTCGCGAAGTGGTCCGGAGTCCCTGTCGCCCGGCTCCTCGAGGGGGAGACCGCCCGACTGTTGCGGATGGAAGAGGAGCTCCGCGCTCGTGTGGTGGGTCAGGAGGAGGCCGTGGAGACGGTCGCCCGAGCGGTCCGGCGGAGCCGCTCGGGTCTTGCGGACCCGAACCGGCCGATGGGCGCGTTCCTGTTCATCGGCCCGACCGGGGTCGGAAAGACGGAGCTCGCGAAAGCACTCGCCGCGTTCCTGTTCAAGAGCGAACGGGCGCTCGTGCGCATCGACATGTCGGAGTACATGGAGAAGCACACCGTGGCACGGCTCATCGGTGCGCCCCCCGGCTACGTCGGCTACGAGGAGGGGGGCCAGCTCACCGAGGTGGTCCGGACCCGCCCGTACACCGTGATCCTCCTTGACGAGATCGAGAAGGCCCATCCAGACGTCGTGAACGTCCTGCTCCAGCTGATGGACGAGGGGCGGCTCACCGATGGGCAGGGCCGGACGGTCGATTTCCGCAACACGCTCGTCATCATGACGAGCAACCTCGGCACCGACCGTCTGCGTCCCGAGCAGAAGCCTGAGGAGCAGCGCAAGATCGTCGACGAGGCGGTCCGCCAGTTCTTCCGACCCGAGTTCATCAACCGCCTCGACGACGTGGTGGTCTTCCACCCGCTCGCTGAGAAGGAGATCGAGGCGATCGTGGGGCTGCAGCTCGCCCAGGTTGCCGATCGATTGCGCGAGCGCCGCATCACCATCCACGCGACCGAGGGCGCGAAGCGGAAGCTTGCCGCCGAGGGATTCGACCCGCAGTACGGCGCTCGCCCCTTGAAGCGGACGATCCAGCGGCTCGTCGTGGACCCGCTCACGGCCCAGCTCCTCGCGGGCGAGGTGAAGGAAGGCTCCGATGTGACCGTCCAGGAGCGGGACGGCACGATCACGCTCAAGCTCGCCTCGGCCGCGCGCGCTGCTCCCGCGGGGAAGGTGTCGTGAGCTCGGGCCTTACGCTCTCGGTCGTGGGCGGCGTAGGCCTCGCGGCCCAGATCGCCAAGAAGGGGACCGAGAGCGACCTTCGCCTCTACCATCATGTGAGCGAGGGCCACGCCCTCACGCTCGTCGAACCGGTCCAATATCCCGAGCGCTACGGACCGTTGCTCCAGTGCCTCGCCCTCGGGGACTCCATCCTGCTTCTTGCCGATGCGCTCGACCGCGCCTTTGCCGAGTCGGCCGCTACTGCCGACCTGTTCGGTGCGCCGGTCCAGATCGTTCAGGGGGAGACGGTCGGTGAGGACGAGCTACGACGCGCCCTGCGCGGCCTCCGGTTCGAGCGCGCGCCCCTGCTCGCGAAAGACCCCGCGAGGCTTCGGGCCAAGTTCGAGGCCGAGAGCGCTCCCACCAAGAGCGGGCCAACCCAGGTGCGCCTCGACCACGCCTTCCCGGTGAAGGGCGTGGGGACGGTGGCCCTCGGGTTCGTTCGGCAAGGCACGCTACGTGCCCACGAAACGCTCCGACTGTATCCCTCGGCGACCAACGTGGAGGTGCGTTCGATACAAGTTCACGACATCGACGTGAAGGAGGCGGCCTGCGGAGAGCGCGTCGGGGTGGCCCTCCGCGGGGTGGAACCCGAAGAACTTTCTCGGGGCGCCGTCCTCGCCCCCGACGGGAATCTCAGCGCCGGGCGTACGCTGAAGGCCGGCGCCGTCCGCAAGGGCGCCTACTACCGTGGCACCCTCGCCGCTGGCCGCAGCTTGCAAGCCCTGATCGGAGCCCAGCTCGTCCCGGCCAAGCTCATCGCGGTGACGGCCGACGGCTGGAGCCTCGAGCTCGACCGGCACGTGGTCTGGACTCCCGGGGAATCCGTTCTCCTCGCGGATTTGGACGTCCAGGCAGGGCCGCGCGGAGCTGGCGTAGGAACGCTCGCCTAAGGCGTCAAATCCTCCAAGCTGGGCTAGCCCAAATACCATCGAGGTAGGGGGGAGACGGGTGGTTCTCCGGTGCGAACGACTGCGAATCAGCACGTCGTTTGGCTGCCGACGGCGATACTGCTCCTCACCGCCCTCGCGCCTCCCGCGATCGCCGTGACCGCGAACTCGGCGACCACCGAGCTGTTCCACCCGGTGACCAACACCTCGAGCACCAACTGGGCCGGATTCGCCGTCACCTCCTCAAAGTACGCCGTGACCGATGTACGCGCCTCCTGGACGGTGCCGGCGATCTCGGGCAGCTGTCCGCTCCTCACGAACGCCTACTCCTCCTTCTGGGTGGGCATGGACGGCTACAGCTCCACGACCGTCGAGCAGATCGGAACCGACTCCGACTGTACGGGCGGCTCCCCCTCTTACTACGCGTGGTACGAGTACTTCCCGAACCCGACTCGGCTCATCACCTCCGTGAAGATCTCCACCGGCGACAAGATCTACGCCGAAGTGAACTACACCGGGGGAGGCTTCCTGCTCACGCTCAAGGACACGACGACCGGCAAGAGCTTCGCCACGAACCGGACGTTGCCGGGGGCGCTACGCAACTCCGCGGAGTGGGTCGCCGAGGCACCGAGCGGGCTCACGGGCGTGCTACCGCTCGCCGACTTCGGCACGGTCGGCTTTGGTCCCGCCACGACGGGGATCTCGCATACCTGCACCACCACGATCAACGGCGTGACGGGGCAGATTTCGAAATTCGGGGTCATCCATCGGATCACGATGGTGAACGTCCTCGGAACCGCGACGAAGGCGGCACCCTCGGTGCTCGGGCCGTACGGGGCCGCGTTCACTGTGCAGTGGGCGAGCGCCGGGCCCTAGCGCGCCAGGCCCGTTTCCGGGTGCGCCGATAGAGCCCGAGCTGGGAGGAAGCGCTCCCGCCCTAACGGATGGAACCTTCCGAGGAAGCCGTCCGGGCTCAGGCGAACATCGTGACGGATTCCTTGCGCATCTCCTCGTCGCCGACGACCTTGTCGATCGCCCGTTCGAAGTCCGCGCTCGTCACCGTCTCCCGCTCTTCGCGGATCGCCCACATGCCGGCCTCGGTGCAGATGGCCTTGATGTCGGCCCCGGTCGCGCCCTCGCAGCGCGAGGCGAGCGACTCGAAGTCGACCACCTCCCGGATCGCCATCCCCTGGCTGTGGATCTTGAAGATCTCGGCCCGGCCCGTGTAGGTCGGGACCGGGATCTCGATGATCCGGTCGAAACGCCCGGGGCGCAGGAGCGCCTCGTCGAGGATGTCCGGCCGGTTCGTGGCCGCGATGATTTTCACGTTCGCGAGCGGCTCAAAGCCGTCCATCTCGGCGAGCAGCTGCATGAGCGTGCGCTGGACCTCGCGGTCGCCGCTCGTAGCGACCTCGAGCCGCTTCGCGCCGATAGAGTCCACCTCGTCGATGAAGATGATGGTGGGCGCCTTCTCCTTCGCGAGCTGGAACAGCTCGCGGACGAGCCGCGCGCCCTCGCCAATGTACTTCTGGACGAGCTCGCTCCCGACGAGCCGGACGAAGGTGGCGTGCGTGTGGTGGGCGACCGCCTTCGCGATCATCGTCTTGCCGGTCCCCGGCGGCCCGACGAGCAGCACGCCCTTGGGCGGGTCGACGCCGACCTTCTTGTAGAGCTCGGAGCGCAGGAGCGGGTACTCGACCGCCTCGCGGATGTCCCGGATCTGGTCGGAAAGGCCGCCGATGTCGGTGTAGGTGGTGTCGGGCTTCTCCACGACCTCGCTCGCGGCCACGAGCGGGTCGAGGGAGGCCGGCAGGACGCCCATCACGGCGAGCGTCTGCTTGTTGAGCGCAACACGCGAGCCGATCGTGATCTTCTCGTGGTCGACCGTCTCCGCCGAGTTCACCACGAAGTCCGGTCCGGTCGAGGATTTCACCACCACCCGTCCGTCGGTCAGGATGTCGCGGACGCTCCCCACGATGAGCGGGGGGTAGCGGAGCCGGTCGAGCTCGGTCTTGAGCCGCTTCACCTCGCGCTGGAGCCGGAGGATCTCGGCCTCCATGTAGTGCCGCTCGCTCTCGACCCGCTTGATCGCCTCGGTGAGCTGGCTGTTGCGCAGCTCGAGGAAGTTCACCCGGTCGAAGCCCTCCGCCGGCGCGGGTGGGCTTTCGGTATCCGCCATCTGAGTCGCCAGCTCCTTGCGTGACAGGCCGGGAGGCTCCTCGGCACCGTCTAGTGCGGTTCCCCATATAAGAGGTCGTTATCCGACGCGCTGCGATGGTCAGCGCGTCGCCCGCACCTCGGCTGGCCGCCGCTTTCGCCCCCGGCCACGTTACCGGCCTCTTCGTCCCCTCCCTCGATGCACGGGACCCGCGAGCTCGCGGTTCGCGGGGCGCGGGGATCGTCCTCCCCCTCGGAGTCCGCGTTTCCGCGAGGTGGAGGCCCGGCGCTCCCCGACGACTCGCACTCGCGAGCGATCTCGGGACGCCACTTCCAATCTCCGAGGAGGTGGCCCGCCGCCTTCTGGGACCCCGACGTGGATCCCTCGAGCTGTTCCTCTCCCACGAACTCCCGGTCGGATGCGGATTCGGGATGAGCGCCGCAGGAGCGCTCGCGACCGCACTCGCGACAGCCGCCGCGCTTGGGGAGGATCGCGCGCTCGCGATTCAGACCGCCCACCTTGCTGAGCTTTTCGGGGGCGGGGGGCTCGGAGGGGTGGCCGCGATTCTCGGAGGCGGTCTGGAGGTTCGGACCGCTCCGGGATTGCCGCCGTGGGGGGCGGTTCGGCATCGAACGGTCGAAGGCTCCGTGTGGATCGCCACGCTCGGCCGTCCGCTCCCTTCCCCACCGCTACTGCGAAACGCCGCATTCCTTGGGCGGGTTGCTGAGGCAGGGCAGCCCGGTCTCAAACGGCTGGGGAGTCCGCCTTCGCTCGATCGTTTGATGACCGAGTCCGAACGATTCACCGATCGACTCGGTCTCGCCCCGCCTCAGATGCGGAGAACCCTCGCTTCGCTCCGTCGCGCGGGAGCCCGCGCTGCCCAGGCGATGCTCGGTAGGAGCCTGTTCGCCGTTGCGTCCTCGCCCGAGATTCGTCGCCGGATGGTCGAGGTCTTCGAGAGGTCGGGCCTCCGGGCCGTCGAGCTGCGACCCCCGCGAACCGGCGCAGGGCTCCGGGCGGTCCGAACCGTGTAACGCCCCGTCGGCCGTCGGAACTTCGGGCCGCAGAGGGCCGAGTAAGCGTTTTAGAGGCTCCCCCGCTCGCGCGGCCTCCATGACACGGAAGCCTGCCCGCATGTACCGCTCCATCGAGGGGCAGGTGTTCACCCGCCAGGAGTACATGGGCGGCATTCCGCAGTGCCGAATCACCCAGTTCGACACGGGCAATCTCCGCGAGCCGTTCGCCTTCGAGCTCTCCCTCGGCATGGAGGAGGCGGCGCAGGTGAGGGACATCGCGCTCGAGGCGGCCCGCATCAGCGCCGTGCGCGTGATGGAGGCCGCCGCTCCGAACGGCTACCGGCTCAAGGTGCGCCGCTACCCGCACCAGATCCTACGGGAGCACAAGATGGCGACCGGCGCCGGAGCGGACCGTATCTCGGACGGCATGCGCCGGGCCTTTGGTAAGCCCGTGGGCCACGCCGTGCGCGGCCAGATCGGCGCCATTCTCATCACGGTTTACACGTCGCTCGCGCACATCGCGGACGCGAAGGAGGCCTTGAGAAAGGCCTCCCACAAGCTACCCGTGCCGACGCGCCTTTACATCATTGAGACGAAGGCGTCCGCACAATCAGTACCGGGCACTTGACGTGGTGCAGCACCTCGTCCGAGGTGCTACCGAGGAGGAGCCGCTTCGTGGTGGAGAGGCCGCGTGAGCCCATGATGAGCAGATCCACCGGATGCTTCTCCACGAAATCGACGAGCTCCTCCGTGATGTGTCCCTCGAGGCAGATGCCGGTGACCGAGGTGAGGCCGGCGGCCTGCGCGCGCTCGACCGACTTGTCGACGATGCCCCTGTAGTGCTTCACTTCCCCTTCGAGCACTTCGGTCGGGATCCACGGCTCCGAGGTCGCCACGTACGCCGTGAGCGGCGCCACGGCCACGATGATGAGCTCGCTCGAGAACTTCCCCGCGAGCTCGATCGCGATCTCGAGCGCGTGGGTAGCGTACGCCGAGCCGTCGACGGCAACCGTGATGCGGGCGAAGCTCACGGCGGTCATTCCCGGTCCATCGGCGCATCCTACTTGGTGCTTGCGCCCGCGCGGCCGCGGGTGAGGTTGAAAGGGGGGCAGGTGGGACCGTTTCGTCTCCTCACAACGACCTGCCGAGGCGGGTGCTATGTAGGGTTCGAACGATGGGCCCGTTATGTCGAACCCATCGACCTCGGGCTTCGTCGACGTACCGGGGGGCCGGGTCTACTTCGAGCGTTCCGGGAGCGGCCCCGCGCTCGTCCTCCTTCACGCCTCGATCACCGACCGACGGATGTGGGACCGGGAGTTTGCGAACTACGCGAACGACTGCACGGTCATCCGGTACGACCGACGAGGGTTCGGCAAGTCCGACCCCGCCACCGCTCCCTACTCCGATGTCGAGGATCTGGAGCGACTCCTCGACCACCTGGGCGAGGAGCAGGCGTCCATCCTCGGGTGTTCGCGGGGCGGGACGATCGCCATCGACTTCACCCTCGCGCATCCGGCCCGGGTCCGACGGCTCGTTCCGGTCGCGGCGATGGCTAGCGGCATGCAGCTCCCGGAATCGCCCGAGGAGCGTCGTGTCTTCGAGGAGTCCGGACGGCGCGAGGCGGTGGTCGCGGCCGCTTGGAAGAAGAAGGATCTGGAGGGAGCCATCGCCGCAATCCTCCCCATCTTCTGCGCGGCCCAGAAGGCGGACGGCCTCGCACGAGTGCAGCAGATGCTGCGGGACAATGCCATCGAGTCGTTCGGGGGC
>JAKIWH010000052.1 GCA_022750125.1 Thermoplasmata archaeon | reverse complement strand
CGCCGAGCGCTTCGCTCGACGAGACCGCCGGCAGCACGGTGAACGAGAGGGTGTTGTTCAACCGCTTGGCGGGTCCCACCGGATCGGTCACGTTCACCCAGATGGTGTACGGCGTCATCGGCTGGAACGTCTGGTTCGAGGAGGTGAACAGCACCGTCGCGAGTCCGTCGGAGTCGGTGCGCAGTGCGAGCGGAGGGTTACCAGGGATCGAGGCCAAGTTCCCGTTCGGGCCCTGGAAGCTGATCGCGACCGACAGGTTGTCCCCCGCGGAGTAGGTGAAGAAATCCGTCTCGGAGACGGAGATCGTGAGGATCGCCGGGGAGTTCGCCGGCAGGACCGACACGAACGGTCCGTGGTTGCTGAGCGAGAGGGAGAGGGAGACGCTCAGGACTCCGACCGAGAACTCGGTCCCCGAGGACTGGCTCTCGGTCCCCGAGGCGGTGGTGTAGTTCGCCCAGACGCTCAGAAAGACGGGGTTGTGGATCGCGGCGTTGAGCGGCACGGTGAAGGTGGTCACGATGTAGCTCGACGGGCCGAGGACGCGGGGGGCGCTGAACAGCGAGACCGTCGAGAGGTTCGTCTGCAGCAGGTAGCTACCGGTGAGGGTGAGCTTCGTGGGCTGGAAGAGCGCCCCGCTCACGCTGCGGGTGACGCTGATGAGCACGCTCGCCACGTGGCCCGGGACGTAGACGCCTCGGAACGGAGTCGCGGAGACGGTGAAGGTTCCCACCGTGAAGTTGCGGGAGACAAATCCGGCATGGGTGCCCGTGAGGGTCACGTTCCAGCGGCCGCCCTGGCTAAGCCCAAGGGGGAGCTCGAGGTGGGCGTGCCAGAGGTAGCTGTAGTTGTTGGGATTCATGGAGAAGTTGGCGGTCCAGTGAGCCACGGGGTTCGTGAGGCCGTCCCGGCTCGCGTTCAGGTCGTTGATCGCGACGACGCCGATCGTGTCGCCGCTCAGGTCGTAGGCGTGGAAATATACGTCACCGGTGCCGAGCCCAACGTAGAAATACTGGGCCGGAGCGCCGAGCGCATTCGTCACCTCGACGGAAGGAGGAGCCGCGGGGGTCGGCCGGGCCGGGCTGGGCGCCGAGTGAGCGCCGGTGAGCCCCGGCAGCACGGCGAGCATGAGGAGGACAACGGCGAGAGAAGCGGCGCGGGCCCGGAGTCGGCTGACGGCGTGGTACATACGCGATTCCTCGGCCCCATAATATTTAATACTGCCGCCGGAGGCGAGCGACCCCCGCTCTTGAGCGCCGGGGGCCGGGTGGGTATTCTACCTACCCACCCCTAGCGACCCGATGGCCGCGGAAGCCCGACCTGGGCCCAAACCGAAGCGGCTCTACCTGCGGATCGTGCGTTCTGCCGAGGTGGAGGGATCCGACCGCCCGTCGGCAAGGTCGCTCACCGCCTGGTCCCGAGAGCTCGAGCGGGTAGGGCGACTCGTCGCCCACGGGAGCCTTGCCGATCCTCCCGGAGACCTTCTGCTGTTCCGGGCCTCCGACGCCTCCGAGGCCGAGCGAGCGATGCGGGCCGATCCCTGGCGATCGGTTCCTGGGGCGCGGACAGAACTTCTCTCCTGGAGTCCGAGCAGGCTCGCAAGCGGCGTCAACTTGGACCCGCCGCCCTCCCGAGGAGCCGGGCGTCTCACGAGCCTCAAGCGGGTGGCGGTGGCGGTGCGCGACCAGACCAAGTCGGTGGCGTGGTATGAGGAGGTCCTCGGGCTTACGATCCGGGAGCAGGAGACGGCGACCGGCTTCGTCGAGCTCGCCCTCGGCCAGGGGAGCTCGGGGATCTCGGTGGTCCAACCCCGGCCCGAGTGGGGCGAGCCGCTCTTCTCCAAGACCTCGGCCCGAGTAGGTGCAGAGACCGGGATCGTATTCCAGACCGACAGCGTCCCCGCCCTGGCGCTCCGCCTCGAACACGCGGGTGCGCACATCACCCAGCCACCTAGGTTCGAGCCGTGGGGGGGAACCACGCTCCGGTTCACCGACCCGGACGGCAACGAATTCCTCGCTTTCCAATGGGGAGAGGCTTCCGCCCCGCAGGCCATCACCGCGGGCCGGCGGCCTGCCCGCGGCAAGGGAGATAATCCCGCCCATCCTCCCCACCCGGCGAAACCATGAGCGAGATACTCCCCGGCGTACACCTCGTCGAAGGTGTCGACCCGAGCCCGGACTTTACGACCCACGTCTTCCTCCTCAAGAACAAGGGACCGGGATTCACGCTCGTCGACACCGGTCTCCCCGGGAAAGACACGGCGATCCTGGCCTACCTCGCGAAGCTCAAGGCGAAGCCGACGGACGTGAAAACCGTCCTCCTCACGCACCTTCACAAGGACCACACTGGAAACCTGCGCAGGATCCTCGCGGCCACGAAGGCGAAATCGTACGCGCACTGGCTTGAGGCCGCGTTCATCGCCCGGAACCCGCCCTACGACGGTCCTGGAACCCCGCCCGACGAGTCGGTCGAGGTGGACGTTCAGCTCAAGGACGGGGACTCGGTGAACGCGGGAGAAGGGCTCGTCGCCTACCACACCCCGGGGCACACTCCGGGCCATACCGCCTACTTCGAACCGACCCGCCGCCTCCTCTTCTCGGGAGACCTCTTCTTCGGAGTTCCGGCGCTCACCCTCACCCTCCCCGACTACACCCATCACACCGGCTCCGCCCAGATCTCGGCCCGGCGCATGTTGGGGCTCAATCCCGAAGCGCTCCTCACCTACCACGGCGGGCCCTTCCTTACCAAAGCCGGCCCAGAACTTCGAGCTCTCGTCGATCGGTTCTAAGCCCCCACGAGCCGTGGAACCCACCGAGCTCGAACGGGTCCTCCGCGAGACGAGCTACACCGGCTGGCGCCGGCAGGAGGAGCTGCCCCGGCTCATTGTGAGCCGCGCCGAGGGGTGCCGCTTCTACGACGCCCAGGGTCGCAGCTACCTCGATTTCGCCTCTCAGCTCGCGGCCACCAACCTGGGACACGGCAACGCAGCCGTGATCGCGGCGATCGCAGAACAGGCTTCCAAACTGCAGTACGTCCAACCCGGATTTGGGACGGAGGTGCGGGCCGAGCTGCAACAGGAACTTTCCCGGGTCCTCCCGGCAGGCCTCGTCCGGTACTTTTGGAGCACATCAGGTACGGAAGCCGTCGAGGCGGCGCTCAAGCTCGCGCGGCTTGCGACCGGTAAACCGAAGATCCTCGCGCGCACCCGTTCCTACCACGGCTCGACCGCGGGCTCCATTTCCGTGAGCGGCGACCTTCGCCGCGGACCGCTCGAAGGCTTGCATCTCGTTCCCGGCACTCTCTGGGCGCCGGACTGCTACTGTTACCGATGTCCGCTCAAGCTCCGCTACCCGAGCTGCGCGGTCGCCTGCGCCGAGGAGGTCGAGCGGGAGCTTGCGGCGCACGACGACGTGGCGGCGATGATCGTCGAGCCGGTCGTGGGCACGAACGGGGTCATCCCCCCCGTCGCGGAGTACTTGCCCCGGATCCGGGAGATCACCCGGCGCCGCGGCGTGCTGCTGATCGTGGACGAGGTGATGACCGGCTGGGGGCGGACCGGCGCGTGGTTTGCCTCGGAGCTCTACGGCATCCTTCCCGACATCCTCGTCACGGCGAAGGGAATCACGGGGGGTTACGCCCCCCTCGGTCTCACCGCGACGACCGAGGCGGTGTTCGACGCCTTCCGAGAACGGTACCTCCCTCTCGGACACACGTACGAGGGTCACCCGCTGTTGCTCGCCCCTGCGATCGCCGCCCTCCGCGAGTATCGTCGGCTTGACCTCATCGAAAAATCTCGCCTCGATGGGGCGTTCCTGCTCGAGGAACTACGAGCTCTCGCGGCTCGCCATCCCTCCGTCGGAGAGGTTCGGGGGGTCGGCCTGTTCGCCGCGGTCGAACTCGTCCGCGACCGCACCTCCCGGGAGCCGATGAACCGTCCCGACGAGAAGCTCGCCGGTAAGCCGACCGTCGCTGACGAGGTCGCAACGGCCATGCTCGCGGACGGTGTCTACGTCATGTCGTGGGTCTCCCACCTCGTGCTCGCACCGCCCCTCACGGTCTCCCGCGCCGAGATTGGGGAGGCGATGCGGGCGCTCGACCGCGCGCTCGAGCTCGCCGACCGCGCGGTCCGCCCGGCCGTCACCCAGCCCTAGCGACCTCAAGCCCTGGGGCCCGAGCCTGAGCGAAACGCAGTTCTGGGGGCTCGCTCCGCACAACGGTAAGTGAGAGCAGCCACTCGCCGTCCTGTGAGTCCATTCCGCATCGCGGGGGTCGTTTCCTCCGTCATTCTTCTCCTACTCCTTCCGGCCGGCCCGACCCACCTTGGCCCCGCGGTTGGAGCCGGAACCAGCCTCGGTCACGCATCGGCTCCGGGCGGGGACGGCGCGTTCCGGGAGGCACCGGCGGTAATCTCGGCGCCGCGTGGTCTCGTCGGCCCGATCAACGGCGCCTACTACAACGAGACGAACTCGACCTTCGGCGGCACGATGCAGAATCCGCTGCTCGCGCTGAACGCGACGAGCGGTACGCTCTTCGCCGCCGACCAAGATCACGGCTTCGTCACCGCGGTGAACGCGTCCACCGGGACGTTGCTCCGGTCCGCCGTTCTCGCCCGAAATCCCCCAAGCGGCGGCCAGGTGACGGGGCTCAGCTTCCTGCCTACCTCGAACCGGCTGGTCGTCTCCTACGATTGGGGCGCCTCGGGCTCGCTCCTCGTCCTCGATGGAGGGAGCCTCGGGCTCGTAGCGAACCTGACACCGTTCCCGGGCTACGCGAACTACCCACCCGGGAGGAGCGTTTACGTGCCTTCCTTCAACGAGCTCTGGCTGCAGGATCTCGATCACGGCGCGGTAGAGATCCTGCGGGCCAGCGACCTCGGAGTCGTTGCGATCTTACCTACGATCCCCAGCTGCCCGAACGGTTGCGGAGCGCTCGGGCTCGTGGCCGTCGCAGCGGACGGCTACGTGCTTTCGGAGACCGCGAGTTCGAACGTGACCGAGGTAGCGCTCTCCAACCACGCTGTCCTGCGGACCATCCCGGCCCCCAACTCCTCCTTCGTGTTCGGCCTCACCACCTTCGATGCGGCGACCGATGAGCTCTGGGTGCAGAACTTCTCGGCGGCCCCGGTCCGCGAGTTGGGACGCTTCAACGCTACGACCGGAAACTGGCTCGGGGATGCGGCGACCCAAGCCGTCAACTTCCGAGGGCTCGCCTACGATGCGCGGCTCCACGCGGTGCTTGTCGCCGATCGGAACACGGCGCGGTGCGCCACGAACGAGCTCCTCTGGCTGAACGGCTCGAGCGGCTCGCTCCTCACCTTCGCTTGCGGCCCGGGCTTTCCTCTCGGTTCGCCCACGAGCTACGCCCAACTCCTCCCCTGGGACACGGCGAGCTCGAGCACCGTCCTTGCGGCAAGTCCAGCGGAAGCGGAGTCGTTCTCCCTCGGGTCGACCCCCTCTCCGAGCATCCAGCGGCTCGCAGCGTTCGCGGAGATCGCCCCTACTACGGTAGCGTTCGCGCTCCCGGGAACGGGCGAGCTCCTGACAGCGGGGACCGGGGCGAACGGCACGGCGCTCTTCGTCGCGAACGCCTCGACCGGCTCCGCGATCTGGACACTCGAGGTACCGCAGGTAGGTCCGGTCGCGATCGACCCGTCGCTCGGCTACATTTACGTCGCGAACGGAACCGGCCCGGTGGCGAGCTATCGCGTGGCGGACGGGACGAACTCCGGGAGCGTTGTTCCGGCCCCGTCCTTGTCGGCCACCGGGAGCGCGGTCGACCCGGTCCACCACTGGCTGTACCTGCTCTCCACACGAGCGAACGGCACCGTGCTGTTCCAGTACAACCTCTCGGCGAACGGCGGCGGTGCGCCGCCACGTAACGTCACGCTCGGTGGAGTGGCGGCCTGCGGGTGGACCGCGGACGCGGTGCGCGCAATCTTCGCCCTCACCTCCTGTCACCTCCCCTCCACCCCCACGGGGAACAACGTGACCCTCCTCTCCGGGCTGACCCTCGCAAAGCTCGAGACGGTCGCGACCGGGGTCTATCCGATCTCCGTGATTTCGGATGCCGCCGGTACTCTCTACGTCGATGCCGCGAGCTCGGGGTCGGTGACCGAGGTGAACGCCACGAGCCTCGTCCCGCGCGAGATCTCCACGCCGGGCTTCGCCGCAACCTCCCTCGAGGTCGATGCGTCCCACGGGCTCCTGTGGGGCACGGTCGGAGCGAATCTCTCGGTCAGAAACCTGTCGAGCCCGCTACTCCCTTTGGTAACCGTGATCCCCGGTCCCTCCCTGCTCGAGGCGGTGGTGAGCGTGGGAGCGGGCGACCTCACCGTCGCCGTCACGTCATGGACGGACCAATGGGTAACCCTCGTTCCGGCGTTGACCCCAAAACAACTCCCTCCTCGTGAAATGGAGCCCTCCCACCAACCCCATCCCGGCGAGTCCTCTCGGCTACTCTGTCCAGCTCGCGAACTCAAGCACCGGACCTTGGAGCGCGGTCAATCTCACCAGCTCTCTTACAGCCCAAGTCGAGGGACTGCTCGACGGGAACCTCTACGGTGTCCGTGTGGTGGCATCGAATTCGGCCGGAGTCGGACCGCCCTCGGATGCGGCGAACGCAACCCCCGCAGGAGTTCCTTACCCCCCGGCCTTCGTGATGGCGAGCGCGAACTCCTCCGACGTTGAGGTCTCCTGGGGGCCGCCTGCCCACCTCGACGGGTCGGCCTTGCTGGGCTACTTGCTCGAGTGGGCCACGTCCGCGTCGGGTCCGTGGAGCGCCGCGCGCCTCGGGGTGGTGACCTCGTACGACGTGGCGAACGGGACCCGGGGCAGCGACTACTATTTCCGGGTGGCCGCGTACAACGCCGTCGGCGCGGGCTCGAGCGCCGCCTCCCTCCCGGTCCCGTTCGCGAAGCAAAGCCGCGCCCCGGGGTTGTTGAGCTCCCCCGAGATTCTTGTCGGAGTCATCCTCGCCGGGATTGCGCTGCTTATCATCGCCGTCGTTGCGCTAGTCCGATACCAGCGCGCCCGACGTGGCGTGGTGGAGGACGAGCCTACGACGGAGGATCACCCGCCCGAGGCTCTAGGAGCCCCACCCACCAGTACGGAACCTAGCAGCTCGGAACAAGGCCCGATCGGGTGACCAGAGTCCCGAGCCGTCGAGCTCTGCCGACTGCGGGACGGGGACCCCGAGCGCTAGGGTGAACGGCAGGAGTCCTCTGAGAGGTTCCAGTTAGATTCGTCAAACTCCCCCTCGTTGACCGAGACAGGTCCGAACCGATAGCCCGCGCGAGACGGCGCAGGTGGGACTGGCCAGATTTGAACTGGCGTCTCGGAGTCCCGAACCCCGAAGGATGGACCAAGCTACCCCACAGTCCCGACCGGGCCGCTCGGCTCGCGCACGAGGCCTCGGTATATGAGCCCGGGGGCTTGGAACATGGATTCGTCGGGGTGTTTCGGGGTTCGCAGGGGCGTTGATGTAGCCCGGGGGCGATGGCTACGGTGTGAACGCGGGAGTCACTCCGCCCTTCCCGGGGCTAGCCCCGCATCCGTCCATCTCGTACGAGATCCCTGGCCTCCGGGAGGACCCTACACTCTGTCTCCGATGTCGTGCGGCCCAGGGGCTGTGCGGGAAGCCGGTTTGTCCCATCCTGCTCCGCTACGATGCGTTCGCGAAGACGCTCCCGATGACCGCGAGCAAGGAGCTCGAGGGTACCTCCCCTCCTGCCCTTTTCATCGGCCGGTTCGGCTGGCCCAAGGTCTCTGTCGGGCCGCTCCTCGCACCGGAGCTCGGCGACACCCGGCTCCTCGACCATCCCGAGAAGTGGGTCGGGCGCCCCGTCGCCGAGGTCGTGGCGATGCGCACGGGCCTCATCCGTGGCACGCGGAGCGCGCGGGTCGAGTCGGCGAGCCGACCCGATGCGTACCTCGAGTCGTTGCAACTCCTGAGCCTCGCCGCCGAGTCCCCCGAGGCGGAGGCGAATTTCCGACGCGCTCCACGCGCGAGGATCTCCCTCTCCGACACCGCACCCCCATTCGGGCCGTCGGCCCCGCTCGAATCGGTGCGCCTGGACGTGCGGCGCGTCGACGCGCGGCTCGAGAAGATGAGCTCGGACCTCCACGCGCCCGCCCGGACCGGAGTGGAGGAGCTGTACTCCCGGTCGGTTCCCGTGAGCCGCATCCAGCGGGCGTTCAGTGCCGGCGTGCTGGGTCGACAGCGTCGGCGCAGGTTCGTCCCGACCCGATGGTCGATAACCGCTGTGGACGACCTCCTCTCCCGGGCGAACCTCGAACGGGTCCGGGACCTGCCCGAGCTCTCCGAGATCCTCCTCTACCGGTACACGGCGCTGGACAACCGCTGGCTCATCGTCCTGCTCCCCGGCGCGTACCGGTACGAGTCGATCGAGGCGTGGTACCCGAACACCCTCTGGAATCCGAGCTTCACCGACCTCGTGATGATGGGAGACTCGGAGGGCCACGACGGAAGGACCACGTACGCGAGCATCGGCGGCTGCTACTACGCCGCGCGACTCGCCACGAGCGAGGGACTGCTGCAGCTTCGCCGGCAAGCCGGGGTGGTCGTTCTCCGCGAGGTTCACCCGGGAGAGATCCTGCCGCTGGGAGTCTGGAACGTGCGCGAGCACGTGCGCGCGGCCCTGCAAGAGAACCCCGAGCGACTTCCCTCGCTCGACGCGCTCTTCGAGCGGGTACGCGCCTCCTTCGCGATCGAGCTCCCTCGGTGGATCCGTGCGAGCTCGCACCTCCGGGACGCGAGGTACCAACGGCGGCTCGAGGAGTTCGACCGCACGGCGAACCCGGGCACGCTCCTCCTTTCGACCTAGCCGCTCACCGGTGAGCCGCAGGCGTGGCAGTAGGCGTCCTGCGGTTCCACAGGCGCGTTGCACCGCGGGCAACGGTGGCTCGTGAGCGAGGCGCCACAGGCCCGGCAGAATTTCTCGTTCCCGCGCAGGTCATGCCCGCACTGGGGACACCGAACGCCGGCGGCGTCGCCGGGCACTTCGTCCAAGTCTGGCTCGGCCGCCGAGGGCGGAGCCGTCCCGAGGCTCACCCCTTCCACCATCGAGCCGAGGTGACGGCGGGCGCGGAGCGCCGTGCTCCACGCCTCGGGGTACTGCTTTCCGTCGAAGGAGGATTTCGCCTCCGAGCGAAGGTTGCGCACCTCGCCCAGCCTCGGATCGGTCGAGTTCGCGCCTTCCGCGCGCTCGATCTCCTGGTCGAGGAGCGTGAGCGTGAACCGTGCCTCGACGAGCCCCTTCGGGAGCTTCGCGGGCGCAGGGACCGGGGGGCTCCGCGGAACCGTTCCGGCGCGAAGAGGGTCCGCCGGTGGAGGCCGGGTGGCAGGAAGAGCAGCCCGCGGGTCGTCCTTCTCGGCGCCGGCGGATGCCGACGAACCGGCGGCCGTGCGGGAGTGGATGAGCTTCAGCTGGTCGCGCGCCACCTCGGCGATGCGTAGCGCGGCAGCGTGCTCCCGGTGGTCGTACCGCTCCTCGGCCCGGTCGAGCTGGCCCTGGATCCCCGAGACGTCGTATCCCAACGAGCCGAGGTGGGTGGCGCTCGCGCGCGTGATCCGGATCTGGTTGAACGCCCGGTCCTGCGGCGGCACCTTCACTTCCCCCGCGAGGATCTGGGCGCGCCGGCGCAGGGTGAACCGCCAGAGCAGGTACACTCCGCCTAGGAGGAAGGTCGCGCCCACGAGGGGCACGAGTAGCGTCTCGTCAACCATCGAACTGCTCGGACGGAGCTCCGCGAGCATCCCGCCCGTCGGTGCTCCCCGTACGATGCGATGTTCGGGTATTTAGTTCCGCACGAAGCGGAGGGCCCCCCTCGACTGGACCTTGGGTCGGCTGGGCCCTCTGAGGGAGCCCGCTTTCCCCCCGCCCCTTCCTGGGGGCTTCGTGAACGATGAGCCGCGCTAGAACACGGTTAGCTTGTCGGTCAGGAGCCGCTGCGGGATCGTCCCGATCTTATCGAACCAGTCGTTCGCCACGGAGATCGCGTCCGCCTTCACCTGGGAAAGCTTCACGCCGTCCGCGGGGAGCAGCTGGAGGCTCGCGACCTGCGGCTCGTCGACCGGTTTCCCGATCTGGGAGAGGATCCTGACGTGGACCTCCTTCACGTTCCCCCGCGTCTCCTTCACGATGTCGTTCGCGATGAGCGTCGAGAGGAGGTTGTAGATCTTCCCCACGTGGTTCACGGGGTTCTTCCCGGCCGTCGCCTCGAGGCTCATGGGCCGGCAGGGAGTGATGAGGCCGTTCGACCGGTTCCCGCGGCCGACGGAGCCGTCGTCGCCGGCCTCCATCGAGAGGCCCGTCACGGTAAGGTAGAACCGCCCGAGCTCGGGGTCGTCCGCGGTGTTCACGTTCACTTCGACGGGCTTCGCGGTGATCTTGGCGGCCTGCTCGAGGAGCCGCTCCTGGATCTCCTCACAGACTCTCGCGTACTCCACGGCGTCCTTGATCTCGGAGTCGACGAGCGCCGCGGCCACGGTGAGACGCACCCGGTCGCCGGCGCGGTAGCCCATCACCTTGACATCCTCGCCGAGGGCGGGGAGCTTCTTCTTGAGCTTCCCCGTGAGGAACTTCTCGCTCTCGAGAACGAGCCGCTCGGTGTTCGAGAGCGGGGCGAACCCGACCCCGAAGGAGGTGTCGTTCGCGAGCACCTGCTTCTGTTCGAAGACCCCCCGGAGGTCGACCGAGCCCTGGCCGATCTTGCAATCGAACTCGACGTGCTTTTCGACGTCCAGGTGGGCGCAGATGGAGCCGACATACTCCTTCGCGGCGTCGAGCGACACCTGGCGGAACGGGAGCTTTTCGCCGTCGACCTCGGTCGTGGCGCGGCCGACGAGCAGGATGTAGATCGGGTTCGTGACCTTCCCGCCCCCGAACTTCGGCTCGGAGGCCCCGCCGACTACCTGCGTCTCGTCCGTGTTGTGATGGAGGATGCGGCCGAACTCGTCCAGGTAGAGACGGGAAAGGGCCCGGCTCACGCTCTCGGAGATACCGTCCGCGATGGAGTCCGGGTGGCCGATCCCCTTCCGCTCGACCAGCTCGATCTCCTGGCTTTCGATGTGGGTCGAACGGAGCGGTTCCACGTGAACGTTCCGGGGCATCGTAGCTCACTCGGCGCCGGCGGAGCCGGGGACGGGGATAAGAGTTGCGTCGATTCGCGCAGCGCCGGCGAGCGGACGCTCAGCGCAACCTCGGCCGGACGCCGCCCTGGTCACGTTCCGGGACTAGTTCGCGCTTCTCAACGGGCGCACCTGGTACGGGCCTTCCCGCTCGAATCCGAGATGTCGATAATACTCCCGTGTCCCAACGGCGCTCGTCACGTACAACCGTTCGAACCCTCCCGCTCGCGCTAGCTCAGCCGCCTCGGCCACCAAGCGGCGCCCGAAA
>JAKIWH010000051.1:7135-11448 GCA_022750125.1 Thermoplasmata archaeon | reverse complement strand
GCTCACGTTCGTGAAGTTCCCGTCCGCGCCCGCGAGGCTCACGCCCCACGGGGTGCCTGCGGGCAGCCCACGCTCGGAAAAGCCGAGCGGAACGGTGAACCTCGCGCAGTTCACGTTGCTGTAGACATGTCCCGAGTACGACTGGTAGTCGCCGGAGCAGTCACCCGTCTCGAGGTAGTTCGCAACCTCGGTCACCGCGCCGAGCGGACGGACGGTGATGTTCATACCGCTCGAGTTCACGCTCCCGGCGCCCGTGCCGGACCAGGAGATGAAGGTGAAGTTGGTGATCGAGATCGAGCAGAACACGTAGGTGACGCTCGCGTGCGCGTAGCAGTCCGTGTAGAGCGGGTCCCACGTCGAAGCGTTCATCGTGAACGGCACGCCGAGCTCCACCCAGTGCGCGGGCGCCTTGGCGTACGGCGTGAGGTTCACGTTCGCGCACCTCACGTAGGCGTCCCACGAATTCGTGTACTGGTAGATCGTGAGGCAGCCGGGCAGCAGCGCATTCACGAAGAGGCCCGCGGGGACGGCCGCCTCCGTCACGGGGACGAACCCCGAGAAGGTCACGAGGTCCGTGAAGTTCGCGGAGGGGGCAACGATCGGAGTGCTCGACTGCGCGGTGACGTACTCCCGGAGCGAGCTCGTGACGTTGAGACCCGGCACCGTCCAGAAGAGCGGCTCCCCCGGCGGGAGGCCCTTGAACGTGAGCGTACTCGTGCCGACGCCCGTAGCGACGTGGCCCATCAGGTCCACCTGCCACGGCGTCGTGGCGTTGAGCCCCGACGCGGTGAACGTGGCCGTTAGTCCGGGTCCGCTCGCCGGCTCCGCCACGAGGAGCTGCGTCGTCGGGATGGGTGCGGTAGGATAGTCGCCGCACGGAAGCGCCGGGGCGAAGGGGCAGCTCTCCATCGGCGAGGCGAGCCACAGGTGGGAGCCGGAGGCGACGACCGCCGCGTACTCCCCCGGCCAACCCGAGGGGTTGGCGCTCAACGTCCCGTTGATCTCGAACGGCCCGGTGAAGCTGGCTCCCCCATCGGTGGAGCTTGCCGCGTACTCCGCGAGGTATCCGCAGCTTCCGTTCCAGCACAGGGTTCCGTTCTCGTACATCGCCTCGAGTTCGAGCGTGCCGTTCGAGGTGACGGCGAGCTCGAGGTCGTAGACGCCCGTGTTGGAGTACGGATTGCCGTAGGAGCCGGTCCGGATCGCCTTCAACGGGTCGAAGAAGAGCGTCTTCATCCCCGTCGCCTGCGTCCAGAGCACCCCTCCGTCCGTCGACGAGTAGAGCCACGGGGCGGCGAACTCCCGGCCGCGCAGGTTCGTCGCGCCGCCGACGAACCCCACGTAGAGGACCCCGGAGCTCGCGGCGTACGCGAGCCGAGGCGCGGGCGCGCTGAACGGTCCGGTGAGGGGGATCGGGCTTACGGCGTAGCTCACGGTGTTCGTGACGAAGGAGGTGTAGTTGTCGTTCGAACTGTCCACGAGCACGGAAGCCTGTCCCGGAAGCCCTTGGGAGTAGGCGACGTAGACGACCCCGCTTCGGGTCGCGAGTACGTACGGGTTCTCCGCGTTCGAGTAGGGCAGGGCGGCGAGCGGGAGGACCGGGCTCCAGTACCGGCCCCCGTTCGTTGAGACGAGGAGCGAGACGTGCGACGTCGTGCCGCCGCCGCTAAAACTGTAGACGGCGAGGCTCATCCATCCCAGGTAGATCGTTCGACCGACCGCGGAGATCGAGGGAAGGAGCTCGGGGAACTCCACCCCCGTGAGCGTCGGCACGACCGAGGAGTTGAGCACGGTGGGCGCCGTCCAGTTCCCGCCGCCGTCGTAGCTCTCCGTAAAGACGAGCCGGGAGAGGGGCGGATAGTACGGGCTCACGAAGGGGAGCACCGAGCTCGAGTTGTACTCGATGTAGGCGAGGACGAGCGTCCCGTTCGAGAGCGAGGTGATCGCCGGTTGCCACGCGCTCGGATAGATCCCCGCGCTCTTGCAATCGGGATTCGACAGATACTCGGGCGACGACCAGGTCGAGCCGTTGTTCCGCGAGAGGGCGACCGAGACCACCGACTGGGCGTACGGGGCCGCACTCGCGCACGGGACCTCGTTCGTGAACGCCGTGTACGCCACGGCGAGCACCCCCTTCGACGAGTAGTTCATCGCCACGTCGTTCGTGAGGTTGAGGAGGTACCCCGAAGGACAACCTGTACCGAGGCCGACCAGCGCGCAGGTCCGGTTCGCTAGCGGCGGGAGCGGTAGCGTGCGGCTCGTGAAAAATCCGGTGGGCGAGCTCAAGGGGGCCGCGGTGCTCGTCGGAGTTGCGGCCGCGACGTGGAGCGGGACCGCGCCCGACGCCGGAGGAGCGGCGTGGCCGGGCGCCGCCGGCGGCGCGATCGCGAGGCCCGCAACGAAGAGGAGGAGCAGGACAAGGGAGGCGGAGCGCCACCGGGACCCGTTCATGGGGCTTCCCCCTCGCCGGGGTCGGAGGGCGATTCCATCCCCTCCTCGGGAGGAGGCTCCTCTGAGGCGAACTCCTCGGAAGCCGGATCGGACGGCGACTCGGCATACTCGCGCCCGGTCCTCCCGTGCCTCCACAGGAGGAGGGCCGCGATCGCGCCCGCGCCCAGCTCAACGAGGAGGAGGCCCGCGAGCAGCCCGGGGCTCTGCCAGAGACTTGTCACGGTGGTGCTGGTGGTCGGGGCTGGAACGAACTGGGCCACCTCGGTGATCGGCCCGTTCACGCTGACGGTCTGCGCGCTGTCGGAACCCGAGTACGAACCGCTTCCGGTGCCGGTCCAGCGCGCGAAGAGGTGCGTGGCGTCGGGCGTCGCCGAGAGGGCAAGGGTGCTGCCCGGCGCATACCAGCCGGAGGTTGCTCCCGGGTCGCCACCGATCCCCGAGAGGATCGTCACGCGGTACTGCGTCGTGTAGAGGAACGTCAGGTTGAAGCTCGTCGCAGCGATCGTGAGCTCGAGCGGGTTGCCGGCCGACGGCAAGAACCGTGCGCTCCCATCGGCGGTTGCGGCGGGGTCGAGGTGCAGCGGGTACGTGCCCGGCGCGAGCCCCGAGACCGTGAGCGAGCCCGTCGTGATGAGCTCCGCCGCGCCGGCGAACTGGAACGCCCAGGCGACTCCGTGCGGGCTGCCCAGCGGGGCGAAGAAGGTCACGGCGTAGGTCGGGTTGGGGGTGTGCGGGATCGGCGCGAAGGTGGCGAGCTCCTGGATCGGTGATCCGCTCGGGAGGAGCGTGGTCGTGCCTAGAGTTCCTGAGTAGCTTCCGTTGCCGGTCCCGTTCCAGCCGGTGAAGGAGTAGCCGGCGACCGCAGACTCGGTAAGCACAGCGGGCGTTCCGTTCGGTACCCACACGAGGTCGCCGCGGACACCGCCCGACGAGACGCTCGCGCTGCCGCCCACCGTGGCCGAGACGGAGACGGCGCCCTCCCCGGAGAACTGCACTACCACGGGGGGAGTACCGGAGCCGTTCGTTCCGACGACCGAGGGTACGGTGCCGGGGAGGAAGCGCAACAGTCCCGTGCCGTTCGTGTACGCGGGGGGAACGTAGAGCGAATAGCTTCCCTGCGGGCCCGACGTGAATCCGTAGAGTCCGCTCACCGCGAGGGAGGTGCCGGTCCCCGAGTACGTGCTTCCGTCGAGAGTGACGCCCCAGGCCGTACCGGGGGCGAGCCCGAACTCCTCGAAGGTGAGGTTGAACCGCGCCCCCGGGAGGGCGAGGAAGTAGGCGACCTCCCGGACCGGGGACGAGAGAGCGACGGAGATGGAGGGGCGCGTCCCGGAGTAGCTCCCGGCGCCGGTCCCGTTCCAGCCGAGGAAGAGGTACCCAGGGAACGGGGTGGCGAGGAGATTCTCAACGGCGCCCGGCGCGCCCCAGACGCTCGCGCTACCGGTTGGCGGTGCACCGTTGAGGGTGAAGTCGCCCCCCGACGAGCTCGTGGCATCGAAGCGGTAGGAGGGTTGGAACGAGAGGTTCACCTCGCCCGAGGAAGGCGAGATCGAGACCGAGGGGCCCACCCCGATCGGGAGGAATCCGGCATCACCGGAGGGTCCTACGGCGGGGGAGGCGGAGAGCGAGTAGGTGCCGGGCCGGAGCGTAGTGTTGATCCACGGGACGGCTGAGCCGATCCTGGTGCCGTTCAGGCTGAGCTGCCAGCTCGTGCCGGCCGTCAGATTCACGGCGTGGAAGCTCACACCCCGAGCGGGAGCGGAGAGATTGACGAGCGCGCCGAACCGGAGCGTGACGTTCGGTTCGAACGGGACGACGACCGGGCTCCCGAAGGGCTGGATGTTCCAGGGCGGCTTCCTCAT
>JAKIWH010000051.1:4059-7125 GCA_022750125.1 Thermoplasmata archaeon | reverse complement strand
CCGGGAGGGTTCCCACCGCGGTGACGCCCGTGAGGTCGTACCCTCCGACCGGCAGATTGGGCAGGACGACCGAGGCCGGGGCGGTTCCCGAGTACGGCGCGCCGTTCCAGAAGAAGTGGTAGGGGGTGCCGAGCGGCAGCCCCTGCGGTGCGACGGTGAGGTTGTAGGTGGTGTTCACCACCGCCCCCCCGAACCAGATGCTCTCGTTCCCCGGGGTTTGGATCTTGACCTTGCCCGCGGTCCTCCAGTCGCCGTAGTTCGAATTGCAGTAGCTGTTGCACACCATCTTCCCGTTGTAGGCGCCTAGCCCTGTGCCGTTCGCGTAGCTCGGCGCCGGGGCGCCCTCGTCGTAGACGAACAGGGTGAACGCGAGCCCCTTCGGGATGTAGATGGGGTAGCTCTGGTAGTACACGTACTGGTAGCTCGAGCCGTTGAAGATCGTCGCGTAGCCGTACAGGTAGCTCGCGCAGTAGAACGGCGGGTTGCAATCGTACGACCAGTCAAAGTACATGCTGAACTGGCCGAGTCCGGGGACCGTTCCGCTCGTGCTCCCCGTGATCTCGAGGTACACGTAGTTCCCCTTCGCCACCGTCGGGAGGGAGGCCGGATAGGCCGCGAACCCGAACTGGACCGCGAACTGGACCACGTCGAACGTCGGGGCCGAGATCGTGGCGAGCGCCGGCAGGCTCGCCGTCTCGGTCAGGTTCGTCCAGGCTTGCCGCGTGACCGAACTTTGAGCAAGGAGGAGCGGCGTCCCCCGAGGGACATTCTCGAGGTAGAGCCCGCTCACGTTGGTCGTGGTGCCGAGCCCGTCGAGGGAGAAGGACCAGGAGCTGTTCGCGGGCAGCGACTTGGCGGCCACGGTGAGCGTGGTCCAGAGCCCCGAGTTGGTGCGGTCCGCGAGGAACGCCAGCGTGAGGTTCGCGCCGTAGGAGACGTTCGTGTAGTAGTAGCCGGGACCGTGCTGAACCTGCGTGAACGTGGGGCTCGCCTGCGAGAACCCAACGAGCGGGGAGCCGGTTCGGTTGAACGCCACGCTCGAACCGTAGCCGACGAACGAGGGCGAGGTACTGTTGGCCGGCCGACCGGTAGGGAGCTTCATCAGACGAAGCAGGGTCGGGCTCGTCCAGCTCGGGTTCGTCGCAACGGTTGCGTTCGTAACCCACGTCGAGAACGAGCCGGCGAGGGTGCCGGTTCCGGCGGATTCGTTGTCCGCCGTGAACACAACGAACATGTTGTGGCCGCTCACGCCGAGGCCCGGGTCGAAGTAGTTCGTCGATCCTCCGAGGTAGGGAGAGGCAACGGGCCTCGCGACAAAGTGGGAGGAGCCGCCCAGCTCCACCGCCACCGAGACTCCCGTCCATCGGTACCAAAGCTGGGTTTGGAAGGAGAAGGAGAACGCCCCGCCGGCAGCGGCGACGACGAGGTCGCCGGAGCTATCGTACGCGGCCACCACTTGCGGGGTCGACTGGTAGTAGTCGTTCCAGCAGCCCGCGCTCGCGCATTCGTTCTCCCCCACGTGGGGGACCGCGGTGACGGGGGTTCCCCAGCTCGACCCGTTCGTGACCGAGGAGACACCCACGACGTCGTCCCAGAACCCGGCGCACCCTCCGCCGAGCCCCGTCGCGTTGGAGCAGCTCCGGTTCGTCGCGTACAGGACGGAGACGGTTCCGGTCGGCCCAACGGCAACCGAGGGGGAGAGGGCGTCGTACTGTTGACTAGCGTTGAGCCCCGGAAGCGTGGAGGGGAGGCCCCAACTCGCCCCGCCGTTCCCCGAGGCTAGGAACCTCACAGCTATCGGCAAAACACCGCCCGGGATGGGTGTGGAGGAGTTGGCAATCTGGTCTAGAGCGACGTACAGCGTGGTACCATAGACCGCGAGCGAGGGCCGAGCGAGCCCCGGGCCGGCGAGGATCGTTCGGGGGGCGGACCAGAGCGTCCCGTTCTGCGTCCCGACGACGAGGGCGAGCCCGTCGCTCGCGCGCTGCCCGTACTCGGAGGGCAGGACGGCGGCGGAAAAGTTTGCCTCGATGAAGACGCCGTAGACGGTGGAACCGCTGACGGCGAAGCTCGGCTCGAGCGCATCGAGGAAGGCGCAGCTCTCGTTCCCGAGGTCGATCGGGGTCCCGAACCGCTGCCCGCCATCGCTCGAGACCGCGAACTCCACTCGGCTCGTGGTGTTCCCCGCGGCGCCTGGGCAAGAGTTCAGGGTCGAGTTGGTGTAGGTGCTGTAGGAGATGCCGACCCTCCCGTTCTCGAGCGGCAGCACGGTCGGCGCTTGACGTTCCGGGTAGCAGGTGGAGCTGTAGAACGGCGGAGAGTTCTGGTTCGAGCAGAGCTGTTGGCCGACGGGTTCGGGACCGAGCGAGGAGTTCCCGACGTACAGGTGGAGAAACTCGGGCCCCAGGACGACCAGACTGAGGTTCGCAAAGGCGGCTGAACCGTTGGCATCGGTGACACGCACCTCGGTCGAGAAGCTCCCGTTCCCGCTAGGTGTGCAGGAGAGTAGGCTCGTGTTCGAGGAGGCGCATCCGGGTGGGAGCCGAGGGTAGGCGTAGCTGAGGAACCCCACCCCACCGCTCGCGACCGTGCGGAGGATTGTCCTCACGCCCTCGCCCAGAGGGTTTTGGCCCGCGGTGAACGAGGTGATCGTCGGGCCGACCCCCAGCGCAGGCCCGAACGATCGGGAGTTCGCATCGAGCGTCGGGTGCAGAGGCTCGGAGTGTGTGGGAACCCGCACCCAGGGTGAAGCGGGACCGGCCGTCGGAAGGAGGAAGAGGAGTGCGATTCCGATGCTCGTCCAAAGAAGGACGCTCGTCCCTCTCTGCACGACCACCGCGAGCCTCGCTCGCATTGGCCGCGCTCCCCTATATTGCCTATTAAACCTTTAGAAAGCAACTCGGGCTTCGGGACCCACGGAGCCTTCCTAGTCTCCGCGGGGCCGACGACGACGCCGTGCGCCCTCGAACTCCCGGGGGGAGTCGCGCTCGGCCCGACGAGGGGGGCCGCGGCGCTCGTAGCCCCCTGTGCGTCGGCCGTACCCGCCGCCTCCCTCGGGTCTCGGGC
>JAKIWH010000051.1:0-4049 GCA_022750125.1 Thermoplasmata archaeon | reverse complement strand
TCCACCCTTCCGGAAGGACCCACCTCCTCGGCCTCCTCCCTCTCGGGGGGGGAGCGTGAACCGATTCCCACAGGACTCGCACTCGCCAACGGTGTTACCATCGTCGTCGGTCGAGAACCGCAAGGGGGCACCGCACTGCCGGCACGGCCGGCTCGCGGTCGCCCGGGGAGCTCCACGGCCCTCCTCCCGACGCTCGGGACGCTCGCTACGCTCGATCCGTTCGAACCGAGGGGGGGCCGCCGCTACCCCATCGCTCGGAACGAGGGTGACCGTGCGCGCGCAATCCTCGCACGTGAGCGAGACCTTGCTAGCTCCCTTGAATTCGACTTGCATCGGCTCCCCGCACTCCTCGCACTCCGGCCCCACGACTCCCGGAGCGGCCGCGGGTTCCTCGGTCGATTCCGAGACGAGGGTCGCCGGCCCAGCTCCCGGGGTGACGAGGGTGAACTGGCGTTCGCAGGTGGCACAGGTGGCGGTCTCAAGCTCGGCCGGGGAGCGCTCGTACTCGAGCGTCGTCCCACAGGACGGGCACGCTTTCATGCTGGACATCGGCGAAGCAGGTCGTCAGGGGTTCTTAAGCGTGGGCGGTGGCGGCAGGCCGGTTCAGCGGGAGCCGCTCAGGTGCTGCCCCACTGCTCGTGGAACCACTTGACCCACCGTCGGGGAACGCGCCGCCCGATGGGGAGATTCATGATCCGTACGCCCACGAGAGAGAGGAACATGATCGGGATCGCCCGTCCGACGGGCATCCGAGTCGCCGGGTCGTGCTCCCAAGTAACGGGGACCTCCCGGATCTGGTGCCCCGCCTTCCGGATGTGGTACAGCAGGTCGACCTCGAAGGCTCGATTCGTGAGCGTCACGGCCTTGAGCGTCGTGGCGACGATCGACCGCCGGAGGAACTTGGCCCCGCACTGGGTGTCTCGCACGGGCAAGAACAGCAACGACCGGACGAGCAGGTTCCAGATCCGTCCCGCGAACCGATTGAAGAGCGGCTCAGAGCGCAGGATCTTGCTCCCGCGCACCCAACGGGAGGCGAGCACGCAGTCGGTCTCGCTCAACGACTCCACCATACTGTACATCTCTACGGGAGTGACCGGCCCGTCCGCATCGAGGTACCCCACGTAGTCGAATCGGGCGTCGCGGATGCCGGCGAGAACGGCGCCGCCCTTGCCGAGCTTCAGGGGGAAGGAGAGGACGCGGACTCCCCGGGCTTCGTAGGAGCGGGCGACCTCGAGCGTCCGGTCGTCCACGCCGTCGACGACGACGATGACTTCGAAAGGAGTGCCGCGGCCCTCGAGCGAAGGGAGGTACCGCTCGAGTGTCCGGGCGAGACGGTCCTCTTCATTCCAGGCAGGAATGACGATGCTCAGGCCAGCCCCGGACGGACCCACGGGTGCTAAGAGGGGGGGTAGGGGGAGATAAGACATGCGGCGATTCGGGTGAACTCACCGACGGGCGACGATGCGGAGCACCGACCCGGGCGAGACCGGGTGGTCCGCCGCGAGGGCGCGGTGGGTCCTTCCGTCGATCGCCCGGATAAAGTTCTCCCCGAGGTCGGTGTGGACGCGAAAGGCGACCTCCCGCACCGACGTCTCTGCGGGAACCAGGAAGACGTCGGGGAGCACCCGGCCCTTGGAGTCGGTCCAGTGCACTTCGTCCTCCACCGGGAAGACCGCGACCCGTCGAAGCTTACCGAACACGATGCTCTCGAGCGCCTGCTGAACCCCGGTAGAACCCCAAGTGGCAAGCACCTCCTCGATGTCGTGGAGGGCGCGGCTCTGCCCTTCGGTGAGCTGGACCCCTTCCCCACGAGAAAACGATGCGTCGCCGGGCCGGTACTTGACGAGGCCCGCACGCGCGGCCCTCCGAAGCGTGAGCTCCGCTTCCGCGGAGGTGGCGGTTGCGGGGATCGGGGCCACGCTCTCCGCGAGCTGCTGGAACTGGCTGGAGCTCGCCCGGTCGCACTTGTTGGCGGCGATGAGCCGTGGCTTCGCGGCGCGAAGGAGCTCGCGAGCTAGGGTGCGGCGAAGCTCGCCGCCCCACAGGGAAGGGTGGGCACGGTCGACGCTGACGGTCCGGAGCGCGGCCGCGATCGCGGGCGCCGAGATCGAGAGCCCGGTGAGCCTCTTCTCGAGAAAATCTTCGAGCTTTCCGCCTTCAAGCTCCAGGGAGCGCGCGCCCTTGTCAAAATCCCGGGCCAAGATGCCAGCGACCCACTCGACGAGCTCCTCTTCGAGCCAGCCCGCTTCCGCGGCCGGGTCGTGAGTTCCCGGGGCGGCCGGGACACCTTCGGGGGTGGTCCCCCCCGTGAGGTCCACCACCTGGATGAAGCCGTTCGCCGCCCGGAGCTCATCGAGGAACTGGTGGCCCAAGCCGCGTCCCTCGTGCGCCCCGGGAACGAGCCCGGGCAAGTCGAGAAGGTTCACGGGCACCCAACGAGTACCATCGACGCACGGTGAGTTTCCTGGAGTACAGGCGGTCTGCTTCTCCGAGTGCGGACAGGGAACGCGGACGGCACTGACCCCTCGGTTCGCCCGCGTCGTGGTGAACGGGTACGGGGCCATCGGGACGTTGAGCAGCGTCAGCGCGTTGAACAGGGTCGACTTCCCGACGTTGGGCTGACCGACGACGCCGATCTCCACAGGATTCCCGTCGCCGGTACCGGTCCGCGGGATTAGGGTTTCCGACAGCGAGCGAACGCTCTAGACCGAGTAGTCCGGCGGGAGCTCGACGAACTCCAACTCGCGGTTGATAGCGAGGGCCAACGCGAACAGGAGATCGCTCAACCTGTTCGTCCACGCGAGCAACGTCTCGCGTTGGGGCTCGACCCGGTGGAGTGCCCAGAGGGCCCGCTCGGCTCGACGCGCCACAGTTCTCGCCACGTGAACCTCCGTCGCGGCGGTTCCCCCTCGAGGAAGCACGAAGCTTCGTTGCGGTGGGATCTCGGCGGTGAGCCGGTCGATCTCGTGCTCTAGCCGTTCGACGTGTCCGGGGCCGATCGTCCTCGCGTCGCGGCGGCTCCCCGGAGGCGAGGCAAGCTCGGCCGCGGCAAGGAACAGCTCGTGCTGGAGCCGGACGAGGAGTTCCCGGTGGGACGCAGCGCCCTCAGGGAGGAACGCGGCAGCCCGGCCGAGGTGGGCGTTCAGCTCGTCGAACGAGCCGAACGCCTCGATGCGAGGAGACTCCTTCGCTACCCGCGTGCCACCAACGAGACCGGTCGTGCCGTTGTCGCCGGTGCGAGTGTAGAGGCGGGCCGTGGGTATCGGACCTCCGTACGCCACGGGAGGGCATCGAGAGGCGACGACAGCCCGTGGACTCCGCAGTACGAGATGCGGAGCACGTCATTATGCTTCGCGTCCTGACGGCACAGTCGGCAGACGAATCCGCTACGGTCGCTCCAGGCTCCCCCCACCCCTTCCATTGCTTCGTTCCTTTTCCGGGGCTATCGCTCGAGCAGCCCCCGACCCGCGCGATCCGCCCGTTTCCGGGTTCGGCTCCGCTCGGACAGTCCTCGCGCGGCACCGCGCAACGCGGGGAGCTGCTCTGCGTGGAGTCGGCTGAACTCCCGCAGGCCGAGCTCGAGGAGGAGCGTGAGCGCCATCTCCTCACTCGTGACCCAACCGTCTTCCACGAGCTCTTCGAGCTCGTGTTCCACGCTCACCGGTAGCGGCCGAGCCGCTGCCGTGGGCGTCGCAAGCCCCCGGACGAGCCGTCGAACGGCGTCGGAGCGCGACGATGCGCTCTCTTTCCGCTGATACTCGTCGAGAACCCGCAGCTCCTCCTCGGAAAGTCGCACTCCGAGAAAGTAGGGGAGTCCGGTGGGTCGGGCCGATCGCACGCGTTAAACAGAAGTTAACAAGTATTTAGTTTCATGGTCCTTTTTGTTAAACATCAGGGGGCACCCACCAGACCAGCACGTGGTAGTACTCCGCCTCGAGGACCGGGGAGGGCGCCGCCGAGAAGGAGCGCTCCGATCGCGATGACCGTGGGAAGCCAGACCACCGAGACACTCGCGTTACGAACGGCCAGGAGGAGTCCGAGCTTTCCTG
>JAKIWH010000050.1:11139-11475 GCA_022750125.1 Thermoplasmata archaeon | reverse complement strand
CAACGGTCACGATTCTACGCGCATTCCGAGATGGATCGGGAGGCCGAGAGTGTCTCCCGCTCGCTGCGCGAGCAGATCTTCGGCGAGCTCGATCGCATTCGAAGCGCGGATGCGGTGATCGCCGAGGCGCGCGCCTCCGCCGAGGTCGCCGCGGTACAGGCCGAACGGGGTGCTGCGCGGGGACTGGACGTCCTTTCGTTCAGGAGCCGCATTCGCGAGGCGGCGGAGAGCGAGCGACGCGCCGGGCAGGAGAACCGCAAGGCCCGAGTGCGCATCGCGGCGCTCCACGAACGGGAGCGCGCTGCGTTTGAGGTTCTGACGGACCGGGTGGCGGTG
>JAKIWH010000050.1:0-11129 GCA_022750125.1 Thermoplasmata archaeon | reverse complement strand
GGACCTCGCGGCGCACGAGCTCCTCCGGGACGAGGTGCACCTCGCGGGCGCAGAGCTTCTGGCGGCGCTGGACGCCCACATCCAGCGCCAGATGGTCGATCGGCAGGCTCTCGGGAGCCACCTCCTGGAGGTTCCCGCACTGGAGGGGGTCCGAACGCTCTGGCTTCCGCTCTGGGTCGCGACGCTAGTGGGACCGAGCCACGCTCGCTGCGTAGTTTTCCCCCCGATGCGGGTACGGAGCGGTGTGGGCGTTGGCGACGCTATCCGAACCCTCTTCGGGGGGGTGGTTCTGCCGCTGGAGCCGCGGACCGCCGAGTTTGGCAGGGGGCTTCGTACGACCCTGGAGGCCGCCATCGCGAGCGATCCTTGGCTCTTCGGCGTCACCCGGCAGATCGTCCAGGCGGCCGACCTCACCTCGGGCCCCGAGTTCCTCCAGCGCTTGGCGCGCGGACTCCAGGAGCTCCGTGAGGCGGGCTGGATTGGTCCCGAGCACGAGCGTCGGTACTTCGAAGCCGCGTCCCACCACCTTCGCTCCCGTCCGATGGGAGCGAGCTTCGGGGACGACGGCTCGCCGCACGGCGGGTCGGTCTCTTCCCCTCGGAGCTTTTGAGCCGACCGGCGCCGTCCAGCTCGTCGGTCCGATTCGGTCCGGGAAACGACGAACCTCGTTCCCTCCGGCGGCTCTCCGTGACGGAGTGGACTCGTGCAGCACCGACGGTTTCTCGGTCGTATCGGGAGGCAATCCAGCTTCGGATCGTTGCTGCAGGTACACGTGTTGACCGCCTCGACGACTGCGATTGCCCCAACTGAGTCGGAAACTTCGACGGCCAAAGCTCGCATGGGTCGGAACTCTGCCATCCCCGGCAGCCGCTCCCCTGGGGACGTTCGATGGCCAAGCAGGAACCGGCGGGCCAGTACGAGAGCCCGGTTCCGGCCGAACTCACATGGGTTACTATAGCGGGGTTCGACGAGACAGAAAACTACGGAGACCGGCGATTAATACCCGGCGGTCGATGAAGCGCTCATGACTTGGTCACGGAAGGCCTCGAGCGCAGGACGTGCCGCACTCGTCGTAATGCTGCTGGCATCCTCGGCAGCCTTGCTGTTCCTGCCAGCGGGGCACGCGAACGGGTCCGCAAACTCCGGCGCGCAGTCCCTCGCCACGGCCGCCCCGCACGCAAGCCTTTCCGGCGGGACATTCGTCGCTGCGCCCCCCAACGGAGCCAAGGGGCCCGACGACATCACCTCCCTCGCCGTCGATGGTGTCGACCATGGGCGCCTCGTCGTCTGGATCGCCTACCAGAACGGGATCAATCCGGACGGAACCCCTGGGAAGGCGGGGGGACCCACCCAGAGCACGGTGGTCGGCTACGACGCCTCGTCGGGCGCCCTCGTCCGAAGCCTCAACCTCACCGGCAAGGTGGACGGACTCTCCTCCTTCCCGGCCCGCGGGCTGCTTCTCGCCACGGTGAACGAGGACGCAAACTCGGCCTTCGACGTGATCTACCCGGCCTTGGGAGCGGTTGCGACCTACGCCTACAATCCGAGCCCCCAGGTCTCGGGGAACGGGGGCACCGACAGCATCGCGATTCACAACGGCCAGATCTACGTCGCGCACTCGAACCCCAACGACACCTCGCAGCCGACGGACTATCTGGTGACGCTCCGCACCGCGACGCTCACGGCGCAGCTCACCCCCGTCTTCTACGACAACTCGAACGCGACGGATGTCCTCGCCCACACGACGGTCAAGCTCGGCCTGACCGACCCCGACCCGAATTCGGTGATGCCGGGAGTCAGCCCGAGGTTTGCGGGCAGCCTCGTGACCATCAGCCAGGCGGACGGGAAGATCATCTTCGCCTCCCACCTCTCGGGCACCGTCCAGCTCCAGGAGCTGAACCTCAGCGACAACGTCTCCGGCAATGTCCCGCCCATCGACGGGTTCGCCGTGGCGACCTGCGGCGCGGGAACTCTCTACGCGGTGGATGCTTCCGCGGGGATCACCTACGCGTTCGACACTTCGGGGTGGCCCGCGGGGACCGTGTTCGTCGGCGAGCCGAAGGACAACGGGAACCCGCTCATCGGAACCCTCAACCTGTTCACGGGCCAGATCACGCCGCTCGCGAACCACTTCGTGAGCCCGAAGGGCCTCCTCTTCGTGCCCCACCACTGCGGGGACGACGACCACGGTGACCACGACGGTGGCGGGCACGACGGCGGCCACGGCGGCGGGGACGGCGGCCATGATCACGGGAACCACGGCGACGGCTGGGGTGGCTCGGAGAGGGGCTCGCAGGCCGCAGCCCGTCCGTGAGGCGGCGAACCGATTCAGGGGACGCCGGGACTAGCTTCGCGCTTCCCGCGGGGGCGCCCCGATAGAGATGGATATATCGGACTGGGGATTCGCTGCACGAGGGAACCAAGCATGAGCGTCACCTCCCCGACCCAGACCGAGATGCGCGGACTCGCGAAGAGCGTCCTGACGAAGAATCTGCAGATCAAGAAGGGCGAGTCGCTCGTGATCGAGGCCTGGAGCAACAGCCTTCCGTACGCCGAAGCGGTGCAGCTCGAGGCGAGGAAAATGGGGGCGAAGCCCCTCATCATCTACGACAGCGAGCCCGGGTACTGGGACGCCGTCGAGGCGGGCGCCGGGAAGGTCATCGGGGAGCCGGGCCGGGCCGAGTGGTCCGCGCTCCAGAACGCGGACGCCTACCTCTATTTCTGGGGGCCGACCGACCGCGGTCGGATCGCCGCCCTCCCGCCCAAGAAAGCCCAGGAGCTCGCCGCCTACAACCCGAAGTGGTACGAGACGGCCGCCAAGAAGAAGGTGCGAGCATTCCGGATGGAGATCGCGCTCGCCGAGCCCGTGAACGCCGAGCGGTACGGGATCGACCTCGCGACTTGGCGGAAGGAGCTCTGGGACGCGAGCTTCGTCGACCCGAAGGAGATGGCACGTACGGGCGCGAAGGTCGGGAAGGCGTTCGAGAAGGGCAAGCGCGTGAAGATCACCCACCCGAACGGCACCAACCTGGCGTTGGGACTCAAGAAGGGCCGGAAGGCGATCGTCCAGGACGGCCGCATCGACGCGATGGACCTGACGCGCAAGAACAATGTCGACAGCCTTCCTGCAGGCTCGGTCGTCATCGCCGTGGACGAGAACGTCGCGGACGGCACAATCGTTTCCGACCGGAAGTTCCGTGTCGCGGGCCGCGGCTACACGGCCGAGGGCGGCCGGTGGGAGTTCGCGAAAGGGAAGCTCGTGAGCTACTCCTACGAGAGCGGCGGCGACAAGTTCGCCGAGACCTACGACAAGGGACCAAAGGGGAAGGAGCGGCCGGGACTTCTCGAGGTCGGGCTCAACCCCCTCATGCGGGAGGCGCCGACCTTCGAGGACCAGGAGAGCGGGACGATCACGCTCTACGTCGGAGGAAACGCGAACTTCGGGGGCGCGAGCAAGGTTCCGTTCGTCACGTACAACATCCTGAGCGGAGCCTCCCTAGAGGTCGACGGGCGACCCGTCGTGACCAACGGCAAGATCCAGTAGAAGCTGGACCGGGCGGTGACTCTCCTCGGCGGGGGCACCTCCGCCGGCACGA
This sequence comes from Thermoplasmata archaeon, assembly GCA_022750125.1. Lineage (GTDB taxonomy): Archaea > Thermoplasmatota > Thermoplasmata > Lutacidiplasmatales > UBA184 > JAKIVR01. Next base: position 7,533 of record JAKIWH010000050.1, on the reverse strand, counting down.
TGGATCAGCTGGCGCCGGGAGGTGGCGAACCTGGACCGGGCTCGGGCGGTGCGCTTGCGCTGGTGGTAGCCGCGTTTTCGGGGGGCGACGGCTTTCGACGGCGCGCGAGGAGGAGCACCGCTAGGACGGCCGCAACGACCACCGCTGCGAGCACGATGTAGAGGAGGGTGTTCGAGCCGAGGCCGCTCGAACCTCCGCCGCTACCGCCCGGTGGGACCGTCTTGGCCACCGTCACGTTGAGCTCCTTCGCGAGGGAGTCCCCGCCCGAGTCGTTCGCCCAGAGCTTGACGACGAAGCTCCCCGCCGTCGCGAACACGTGAGTGGGAGAAGCAACGGTGGCTGTACTCCCGTCCCCGAACTGCCAGGAGTAGGTGTTCGGGGGGGTTCCACCCGAGGCTCCGGCCGAGAAGCCGACCGAGCCACCGGGGGTGACGCTCGTGCGATTCTCGGTCGGAGCGATAGCGAGCGCAGGGTCCACGTGGACGGCGACGGTCGAAGTCGCCACGAACCCGAGGCTGTCGGTCAGGTTCAAGGTCACGTTGTAGACGCCAGCCGAGGCGAAGCTGTGCCCGGCCGTCGCGCCCGTTCCGGTCTGGCCGTCGCCGAAATGCCAGGAATAGGTCGAGTACGATCCACTCCCACCGGAAGCCGACCCCGTCAAGGAGTCCATGACTCCGGCGTCGAGCGTTGACCGCACGGCGGAGGAGGATACGTGGAGCGTGGGGTCCACGGTCACCGGTAGGAGGAAGCTGACGGAGACGCCAGTGTGGTCTGTCCCTGTGACGTTCACCATGTAGGTCCCGGCTGCCGCGAAGTGGTGCGAAATGCTCGCCCCGGTTCCCGAGGTGGTCTCGGCAAAGTTCCATGCGTACGTGTAGGGGGGTTGGCCCAGCGTAAGATTCGCCGAAAAGGCTACTAGTGCGCCCGGCTCGGTGGTGCTTGGCACGGCGGACGCCGTGATGAGCGGGTCCGCGCGGACCGTAATGTTCCAGGAGATGTTGCCAGAGACATCGTAAAAGTCGACCAAGGAGGCCACCGCCGTGTAGTTCCCCAGAGCCGCGTAGACGTGGCTCGGGTAGTAGCTCCAATTTTCCCCGTTAGTAAGATTGTACTGGTTCGCTCCGGAGATCTGGAGGTCGCCCCAGTCGACGAGCTCGAAGACCCAGGGGCCTGAGCCGAATCCGGTCGGGTTCGCGAGCGGGAGCGTGAACGGGTGTCCGAGGTCGACCGAGGCGCTCGCGTTGCCCTGGACGTAGGGGAACGGTGAGTTCTCTAGAACGACGTCGGCGCCCGCACAGCTGCTCGGGGGGCTCGGCCCCCCGGCGCAGCCGCCTTCGAGGAACAGGACCGAGTCGTCCGAGCTGTTGAGCGCCATCGTCCCCCAGACGGTAGGCGGCGGAGGGTTGACGTTGAAGAAGAGGTCGAGCGCGTCCCAACCGTTCGTCAGATCGAACTCCCAGGTGGTGTTGTACCAGACATTCGTGGTCGTATTGTGTCCGCCGAACATGACGACCTCACCGAGCGCCTGGTCCCAGCTGATGGCCGCGTAATCCTGCGCTGGCGGGACGAGGCAGATAGTACAGGCTGGGGGAGGGAGGCTCACATCCACCCACGTGGTCCCTTCCAGCGCGTAGGTGGTGTTGAGTCCACCGGTCCCGAAGGAGGCCCCACCGAAGTACACCATCGCATTGTCGACCCCATCCCAGGTCATCGACGCGGCGTCCTCGTAGGAGTTGGAGCCGCCCGGTCCCGACCCGAGGAAGGTGATACCGGTAGAGGTGAGTGCGTCGGTGCCGTCGTAGAAGGCGGAGCAGGCGGAGCTGCACCCGTCGGCGAGAATGAGCTCCTTCAGAGCAGGATCCCACGCCATGCTCTCGAACGCGACGTCGTACGCTCCGTTGCCCCAACTGGTCCCGGTGAGGTTCGTCCAGCCGGTCGCGTTGAACTCCCAGACCTGCTGGACAGCCACCCCACCGTTGTTCTCGCCGCCGTAGAGGATCACAGCTCCCGCGGTGGGGTCGAAGGCGAAACCTGCGCCCCAGAGCGGCGGGGGTGCCGTGCTGGTGACCACTTGGGTCCAGCCTAGGCCATCGTAGAGCCAGGTCGCGTTCGAGAGGCAGCCCGTCGTGAAGTCGCAGCCTCCGAAGTACACCATCTCCCCGCCTTGGGCCCCAAGGAGCGGGTCGAAGGCGGCCATCCCGAGGTAGCCGTTCGGCCCAGGGCCGATATTGGCGGTTTCGTTGTACCAGCTGATCACCCCGCCCGAGCGGGGATGGGGGGAAGCAGCGCGCGCGATAGCGGAGGTCGCGGCGACAGATTCTGACCAGGGCTCGGTGGAACGGGTCGCGCACGTGTTCGAAGCGCCCGGCGCGCGGAGACAGCCCGAACTGCTCGAGCCTCCCTGGGCGGCCGGCCGAGGATGAGCGATAGTTGAGGAGGGGAGCACCTCCGAGGATCGGAGATGGCTCGCCGAGAGCCGCGCTAGAGTTGCCGGAGGAGCATTGAGGGAAGGCGACGCGGAGGGTGACGAGCTCAGGGTGGACGGGGCATAGGAAGCTAGAGCCCCCGGGAGGATCATCAGCGACGCGGCAACAACGACGAGGACAACGGCCAGGCGGGTCTGCATGCACCGTCCATCCGCGTTCGGGTATTTGGGGGTGGAGGTGGGACGCGGGGAGTTAGCCGTTCCTCACTCCGAACCGCCCGAGAACTCATGAGGCGGTCACGGAATGGCGCGGACGATGATCGCCCTCGCTGACGTGGCGGTGGTAGTCTCGAACGCGAAGCGCTCCGCACTCTGGTGGAAGAAGAATTTGGGATTCCCCTCCTACACGATTGGGGGGGCCGGACACGCGCTGCTGGTTGCCCCTCCGGGCGAGCGATTCGTACTTCATCTCTGCGAAGGATTCGCCTCCCTCGAGCCGGGAAACACTGGAATTGCGTTCGTGACGGACGACCTGGACGCGCTAGTGGCCCGGATGAGACGGGGGGCGGTCGAGTTCCCGGTCCCGCCCCGGAAGGAGGCGTGGGGGGCGATGGCGAAGTTTGCCGACCCGGACGGGAATATCTTCTGGCTGCTGGAAACTCCGACCGCAATGGTTCGCGCAACGCTCCGTTCCCGAGCACCGGTCGCTGCGCGGGCCAAGCGGCGATCCCGCGCGCGGACTCGGAAACGCTCCTCGGCTCGGGCGCGGAATCGCTCCCGCAAGTAGCAGGGAGCCCGAGGGATTTCTCGCCTCGGCCACTAGCCAGGTTCGCGCTGGACGAACGGCCGCATCGGTCCACTCAGGCACGTCGCAAATGCGCAATCGAGCTCCGGAACCCATGAGCGAGTGGAAGGGCGACCACCTCCTGCGGCGGTCTTTATACTCGCGGCGCGTAGCTCGGCTGGGGCCGGGTCGCGTACCCGACCTAGGACCACGATGCTCGCAACACAGGCAAAGAAGGTCTGGATGGACGGGACCCTCGTCGACGCTGCCGATGCGCATATCCACGTTCTGAGCCACACGTTCCACTACGGCGTGGGCGTCTTCGAGGGGATCCGGTGCTATCCGACCCCGGCGGGTCCCGCCATCTTCCGACTCCCCGAGCACGTCCAGCGTCTCCTCACCTCGGCGCGGCTCTACAAGCTCCCGCTGCCGTACGACGCCGCCGAGATCGTCGCCGCCATCGAGGCGACCCAGGCCGCGAACGGGATCGTCCCCTCGTACATCCGTCCGATCGTCTACCGGGGCGAGGCCTCCCTCGGCGTGAAGAACATGAAGGGGAAAGTGTCGCTCGCCGTCGCCGCGATACCGGCCCGAAAGTACCTGGGCGAGCACTCCGAGGACGGCGTTCGGGCGAAGATCTCCCCGTTCCGGAAGCCGCACTCCGACATGATCCCGACGTTCGCGAAGGCGGACGGGAACTACATCAACAGCTACCTCGCGGGCGTCGACGCCGCGCAGGACGGCTACGAGGAGGCGATCCTGCTCGACCAGAACGGATACCTTGCCGAGGGAACCGGGGAGAACCTGTTCCTGGTACGCGATGGGACCCTCTACACGCCCGGACTCGAGTCGGACATCCTGCTCGGGATCACCCGGGACTCGGTCATGGAGATCGCGCGCGACCTCGGCATACCCGTGGTCCCGAAGCTCCTCTCGGTGAACGAGCTCCTCACCGCGGACGAAGTGTTCTTCACCGGCACCTACGCCGAGATAGCTCCGGTCAGCGAGGTAAGCCACTACGCCGTCGGGAACGGGAAGCCGGGCCCCGTCACGCGCAAGGTGATGGAGGTGTTCTACCGCGTCATCGCGGGAAGGGAGCCGAAGTACGCCCGCTGGCTCCATCTCGTGCCCGGTGCGGAAAGGACCGGTCCGATCGCCACCTCCCGCCGCGCCGCGTCGAAGGGCGCGGCCGCCTAATCCGCAACTTTGGGTAACGCCCCCGGCCTCCGGGTGGCACCGCAACTCCGAGTTTGTCGGATGCATGCCTGTTAGGCGCACGAGCAGCCGGGCGCGGCCCCGGTCAGGTCAACCCGATCCTTCCTCGCCGGCATCGGGCCCACCGTCCTACGCCGACAATGATCGCAGGAGCGCTCCCGCGGTTTCCTCCTGGCCCTAGGTGGGGAAGCTGCTCGGCGCCCCCGGCTGCGTTGAGAAGGGGATGTAGAGATTCGAGTTCAAGTTGTTGATCTCCGACACCGAAGGGTCCGCGAGGACGAGCACCTGAGGGCCGCCGCCTCCCAACGCCTTCCACACCGGATTGCCCGGGTTCCCTCCGTTCGCTCCTACGACCGCCGAGGAGTGCGTGCCTACCGCGCGTTCGAGGGCCGCGAGCGAGGTCAAGCAGTTCCCGGTCGCGGAGCTAAGGTTGGATGGGGTCGAGGCGGTGCACGCGCCCGTCGCACGGTCCGGGAAGATGTTCGGGTCGAAGACTAGGACCACGATGGTCCCCCACTCGACGTTGGGCGTGTTCGGGGAGGTGTTCACGAGCTGGTCGTGCGCGGGCACGGGCAGGACACCTTCCGGGAGTCCTCCGTACCCGGTGGAGGCGTTAGTGAACTGCTCGATGGTCGCAAACGTCGGCGAGTAGAGGTTGGTAGGGTGGTCGACGCACGCCGTCGGCGTTCCTCCGGCCCCGCAGTCGGGGGGTAGGGCCGCATTGCCGACCATCGCGAAGCCCCGCGCGCTCGCGCCGAGCGAGCCGAGCCCGAAGACGCTCATCCCGGCGAACGCGGGTATGAGGAGCCACTCCGGGATCTGATCGGGGAAGGTGTTCTGGTTTGCCGCACCCACCTCGCAACCTGTCGAGGCGGCCGCCGCGGTGGCGCTCGGGTAGAAGGAAACGAGGGACGGGGAGCAGTTGAAGTTCCCCGTGTACTGAAACGTCACCACCTGACCGAGCGTGAATCCTGCCGACTGTTGGGTCGGCGTTGACTTCGTTGCAGCGAACGGCCCGACCTTGGCCACGTAGAGCCCGGCAACCGCGACAACGATTACCACGAAGACGACCAGGATCGCCGCGAGTAGAGTTCGGCTCTTGGGCGGAGGCGTTGGTGTCGGCAGGGATGCGGTCGGAGGCGTCGCCATGAGCTTCGTACGGGCCGGGGGATATTAACTCGGCCAACAAAATTGTCGCGATTGTTGGTGCGAGCGCGAAACGAAGCTGCCGGCGACGACGCTCGGCGCTACGAACCCTTTCCGATCCGGTCCTGCAGTTCGCGCGCGATCCGATCGCCCTTCGAGGTCAGCCGGTAGACGCGGAGCCGCCGGCTCGCGCCCCGGACGTGCCGAACGTCCTGGGTGAGGAACCCCGAGTAGATCATGCGCCGGAGCACGTTCGAGAGAAGGCTCTGCTGCGTGCCGAGCGAGGTGATCATGCCGGACTGGGTGAACGCCGCGGTGGCCACTTCGTCGTCCGCGAGTCGGCCCTGGCTGTAGATGTGGAGCAGGATCCGCTGCGAGAGGCGCAGGTCGTTCGCCTCGCGCGCCGCCTCCTCGGGTACGGGCGGAGCCGAGACCGGCGATTCGAGCGAGTCCGCGGGGGAGGCGGGCGCAGGGAGCGCGAGGAACGGGGAGACGTAACCGAGAATCGCGAGCTCCGAGATCGTCGGGGGAGGGAGCGCGCGCGCGGGGAAATCGGGGTCCGGCGGGATGTGCTCGAGGTAGAGCGAGTCCTCCACGGTCGGCTCGGTCCCGTGGAAGCTGAATCCCTCAGGAAGGAGGGGGCCGGTGTCGTCCGACTCGAACTCCCCTTCCTGGATCGGCCTGCGCGCTGGGCGCGGCTCGATCCGGGTCTCGCGGGGAGAGGCGGACGATCCACCAACATACAGTAGCGCCGCTCCCACGAGCGCAGCTCCTGCGCCCGCCGCGATGGAGAACGGGTCCACAGGGCTCAGCGCGCCGGCGGAGTGAACGGGGATGGCGGAGCTGACGTTCACCCAGACCGTGGCGCCGGCCATGTCCCCGGCGCTGTCGACCACGGAGAGCGTGCCGCGGTACATCCCTGGCGAAACGAAGGTGTGGGTCGTGTTCCACCCAGCCGAAGCGCTTCCGTCCGAGAAGGTCCAAAGCTCGGAGGTGTAGGTGCTGGATCCCCCGGAGGCGGAACCGGTGAATTCGACCGCGGCGGGGGCGATCGACTGGATGGGGTGGGCGCCAACCGCGACCGTAAGCGCGGGCGGGTCGACCACGACGAGCACGGCGCAGCTGCCGGTGCGAATCCCGGACTTAACGCCGACGCTTGCAGGATACGAACCGACGGCGGCGTACCGGTGCGTCGGATGGAGGAAGGAAGGCCCCACACCGATGAGCGACGTGCCGTCCCCGAAGCTCCAGTTGAGGGCAGGGTTGGAGGACCAGTTCACCTGGAGGGTGAAGCTGACGAGGAGCGGGACGGGGCCTTCGGTCACCGAGGCGGAGAGGTAGAGCTGGTTCGAGCAGATCGGAGTCGGCGCCGCCGTTGAAGGCCCGGGAAGGATCGCGAAGAGGAGCGCGGCGGACGCCACCGCGACGAACGAGGCACCGATGATCCCTGACCACCGGCTTACCCGGGGCACTGCGGATCGGTTCGGCCTCACAGTATCGTCTTCGCTAGCACGCAGCCTTGCCCGCGGGCACTAGCCCGCCGGACCTCGCCGGCGCACGTACTAGGGAACGTACGTCAAGCTTAAGCATGCCTTGCTCGACGGGCACCCCCCTCCTTCGGGGAGGGTGGGCTGTCGCATTCGTGCTGGTGCGGTTCGGGCCGATGGATGAGCTCCAGTTCGAGGCCCTCGGGCCCCTCTAGGAAAAGGGACTTCGAGTCGTCGCGCCCCCGCTCTCTCACTGGGGTCAATCCGCGAGTCTCGAGCCACTGACGGAGTCCCTCAAACCGATCGACGCGGAGGGCAAGATGGTGGATCCCTCCCAGGCCCGGGGCCCCTTTCGCTGCATCACGAAGCCCGAGGACGACGTCGCCGAAGAGGAGGAAGGTGTGATCCGGTCCCTCTCCCATGACCTCCATGCCGAGTTTCTCTTCGAAGAAACGTTGGGCGGACGGCCGGTCCCG
>JAKIWH010000135.1 GCA_022750125.1 Thermoplasmata archaeon | reverse complement strand
AAGTGCGCCCACTGCGGCACCATGAACGAGCCGTGGATCACGAACTGCCGCTGGTGCAAGCGGCCGCTCACCAGTACCCGGACCTAGGTTCGGACCTCGTCCGCGTCGGGCGGCGTGCGCTCCGCCCCCTCGCATCGCCGGCCCGGCTCCCAAGCCCTTATACGAACGTTCGGTAACGAGGGTCCGGATTTCTAAATATGAAGGTCATCGCGGTCAGCGGGGGGGTGATTTCCGGCCTCGGGAAGGGGATCACGACCTCCTCCCTGGGGCGGCTCCTCAAGGCCCGCGGGATCCCCGTGACGATCCTCAAGATCGACCCGTACCTGAACGTCGACGCGGGCACCATGAACCCGTACCAGCACGGCGAGGTGTTCGTGCTGGACGACGGGACCGAGGCGGACCTCGACCTCGGGAACTACGAGCGGTTCCTCGGCCAGAGCCTGAACGGCTCGCACAATCTGACGACCGGGAAGATCTACCGCGCGGTCATCGAGAAGGAGCGCCGCGGCGACTACCTCGGCAACACGGTCCAGATCATCCCCCACGTGACCGGGGAGATCAAGCGGATGATCCGGGACGTCGCGCAGGTGAGCGGCGCCGAGATCGTCCTCGTCGAGGTGGGCGGCACCGTCGGCGACATCGAATCGCTGCCGTTCCTCGAGGCGCTCCGCGAGCTCTCCTACGAGCTCGGCGAGGGACACATGGCGTTCGTCCACACGACGCTCGTCCCGTTCGTGGGGCCGGTGGGCGAGGCGAAGACGAAGCCTACCCAACACTCGGTCCGCGAGCTCCGGGCGATCGGGATCCGGCCGAACCTCATCATGGCCCGCGGCGCGGCGCCGCTCACCCCGGACATCAAGGCGAAGATCTCGCTCTTTTGCGACGTTCCTCCCGAGGCGGTCATCTCCGTACCCGACCAGTACGTCGTCTACGAGGTACCGCTCGTCCTCGAGGCCCAGGGGGTGGGCGCCCTCCTTTCCAAGATCTTGAAGCTCCCCGACCGCGAGCCCGAGTACGGCGCCTGGAAGGAGTTCCTCGCGACCTACCGGCGCGAGGAGGGGTCGGTCGAGGTCGCGGTCGTCGGGAAGTACACCGAGCTCCACGACGCCTACCTCTCCCACGTCGAGGCGTTCCACCACGTCCAGGGGAGGCTTGGGCTCGCCGTGCATCTGCAGTGGTACGATTCGGAGGACCTCCCTCGGAGCCCGGCCGCGCTCGAGCGGCTCCGCCGCTCCGACGCGATCCTCGTCCCGGGCGGGTTCGGCCCGCGGGGCATCGAGGGGAAGATGCTCGCGATCGAGGCCGCTCGCAAGGAGAAGATCCCGTTCCTAGGGGTTTGCTACGGCTTCCAGATGGCGGCGATCGAGTTCGCCCGCCACGAGCTCGAGCTCCCCGAGGCGCATTCGACCGAGATCGAGCCGCACACGAAGGACCCCGTCGTCTGCCTGCTCGAGGAACAGCAAGCGGTCGAGGCGCTCGGGGGCACCATGCGGCTGGGTGCGCTCCGCGTGCTCCTCGAGCCCGGGAGCAGGATCGCCGAGCTCTACGGCCGGGGGTTCGACACCTACGCCGCGACACCCGGGCCGGCGTACGTCGAGGGCGACCCACGCGGCGCGGCGGCGCCCCGCGTGCGTTCGTCGTCCCAGTACCTGCGCGATCATCTGGCCGAGGCTCCCTGGCTGGTGATCCCGGTCATCCACCGACGTGCGCGTGAGAGCGCGGGCGTCGCGGAGCAGGCGGGGCTCTACGGTTCCATCCTGCCCGCCTTCTGGAGCTTCATGCTGGCGGCTCGCGCGCGCGGGCTGGGCACTGTGCTGACCACCCTTCACCTGCCCTACGAGCGCGAGGCGGCGGAGGTCCTCGGGGTCCCCTACGAAGAAGTCACGCAGGTCGGGATGACACCGCTCGCCTACTACCGTGGCGAGGGGTTCCGGCCGGCGGCGCGGATCCCGCTCGACGGCATCCTGCACTGGGAGCGCTGGTAGCGGGCGGTCGCTACGCCTCCTTCCGGTTCCGGAAGCGGCGCACCAGGTAGCTCCCGGCCATGTACAGGCAAGCCAGCGCGACCAGGATCCCCATCACGATCACGGCCACATGCTCCATCTGGTACATACAAACACGTGGCACGCCTGGGCATCGTGAAGGTTCGGGGGGAGCGCGACGTCAACACCTACGTGCTCTCCAGTGGCGCGGGCGGGGAGGCGGTGGTGATCGATCCGTCCGCTCCTCCCGAGAAGGTGCTGGCCCAGCTCAAGGGACTCGACGAGCGCTGGATCGTCGCCACCCATGGTCACCCGGGCCACCTGGCCGGCAAGGACGCGCTGAAGGCGGCGACCGGTGCCACCACCGCGATGCACATGGCCGACGCCAAGGCGTTCCTGCGCTCGGCGGACCGCTAACTGCTGGACGGCGACGAGCTGGAGTTCGGCCCCTACCGCCTGAAGACTCTGGT
>JAKIWH010000134.1 GCA_022750125.1 Thermoplasmata archaeon | reverse complement strand
CTTCTCAAGTACCCCCGACAGCTTCGCCTCCAACTGCTCGACGGTGCCGTCGTTCATCATGGACTCGAGTTCGCGCGGATGATCGATCTTGTGTCGGAGCGAGGCGTCGGCCAACGGCAGGACGCGGACCGGGTACTCCCCAAACCGATCCAGGACTCGCTTCAGGTTTTCGATTTTCGCGGGGCTGGCTGAACTCGTCGAACCGTGAGCGACGTTACTCGCATCGACGAGGATTACGGGTCGCTCGTTGCGGACATCGGTCGGCCCACCTCCGGCGGGCGCCCCAAGGGAGGGGCCAGGGCTTTCGGGGATTGCAGCTTCGTCTGACTTTCTGAAGACGCCGAGCGCCCCAAGATCGACCGGAAACGGGCTCCCGCATCCGCGCAAGAAGCGAACCTCACATCGGGAAAGGGGGAGGGCAAACCGGAAACAATACTAACTTAATTTATCGTGATAGCATTGGTTGTAAATTCTTGATTCTACGAAATTTTGGTTTCGATAGAGGTTCTTCTTGTGTGCGGATGAGGGAGGACTCCATCCTCGGTGGACCCAGCGCGGTTCGGCGTTGCCTCCGCACGGTCATCCCGCCCCCCGACATAAACCTTGTCGAACGAGTCCGGGGCGATTCCAGAGCCGCGAGGTCGAAGAGCCTGACGCCGCCCGCTCCGCTTCAGCCGATAGGGCCGGCGTGCAGGAGCAATGCCCTCGCCGCCGCCTTCTCGAAGAACCGCTCCCGGTCCGGGTTGACGTTGACCTCTCGTGTCAGATAGGCCGTCGCCACCTGGTAGGCCGCCCATCGGCTGAGAGTGGCGACGTGGCTCGCCTCCGCCTCGGCGCGACCTCCAATCGACTCGGCATGGCGGCGGGGAATGCCCTGCCTCAGGAGGGCTGACTCGACGTCAGAAGCCAGCATCTCCTGCCCCATCGCCCGGGTGTAGAGGCCGAGCCCGTCCTGGAACCGGCCCAGGAACTCGTGGATCGCCTTCTCCAGCTGTCCGAGAAGGTCGAACTCCGACGAGAGGTGCAGTTCCCGCCACTCCAGAACGTTGCCGCATTCCGCGTAGAGCTGGTTCTGGCACGCGAGCCGGACCGCAAAGCCAGAGAGTCGGACCGCCCAGGAGCCGTCGAGCGAGTTGAGCACCCGAAGTCCCGGGTAGAGCTCCTCGCCGGCGCCCAGATGGAACCGGCGGCCCACCACGAGTTTGACCTCCATCCGGCGGCCGCCCGAATAGAGACGGATCGACTCGCGCGGAAATGCAGGGACAAGAGTACCTGAGTCGGGGACCTCGAGCGCCTTCCCGACCTGGTGGACGGCTCGGGCCACGTCCCGGTGGCCGACAAGGCCGTATCTCGCGGACACGACCGAGACGACCTCGTGGGTGTCGTCCCGCTGGACCCCACGGTAGGCATCAAGAACATCGCCCCCGGGTCCCCTGACGGGGACCATGGAATAAGTCGGGACACCCTCCGGGCTGGCAATCGTCTCGTAGGCGGCTCTTCGTTCTCCCTGTTTCAAGGCGAGCATGGTCTCCTCGCCCGAGAGGAGACCTGCGGAGCATCCCCCTGGCCCTCCCCCCGGGTGATGAACGCTGTCGACGCGGCAGTGTGGAGTGCTACCCGAGGGGCGGCATCAGCATGATCCGCGTCGAACGCACAGTTGGGAAGTCGTCGAGTTGGAGCCAGGTCGGTTCACGATTCTGGAGCCGGTCGAGGTGGGTTACGAGAGCGCGGACCAGATCTGCTTCGGCGACTCCAGCGGAGGCCGCATGAACGAGGATCTCGGGGAACCCCTCCACGATCCCGAGGAACGAACCTCTACCCACGTCCAGAACGCGTAGGCAAAACTCGAACATCTGACCCCCGCCCCCCCGGATCTCCGCTCAGGCAGAGCGGGCGCGCGCCACCCGGTCCCCCAATGAGGGACCCTCGAGCCGGTCGCGGAGCTTCTCGTGGAGCGCCCGCAGGGCTAGCACCTTCTGCTCGAGGTCCTCGAGGATGATGCGGTTCACCCGCGAGCGGAGTTGCGCGGGGCTCTCCCCGTCCTTCGCGTAGTCGGCGAAGCCGCTGCGGGCGGACTCGAACTGGCCCGCGTTGAAGACGAGCTGGCCGAAGGCCCACGGGCGGCCCGCCTCGGGGGTGGGGGAGGCATCGGCCTCGGAGTGGGCCGGGTCCGTGACGATTTCGAGCTGCGCCGTCGGCTCGGCCTCGGGCAGCTCGCGGGGGAGCTCGCTCGCCCGGACGAACCCGGGGAGCTCGGCCGTGACTAACCTCGCCGACGCCCGACCGCGGTAGGACCCGAAGTCCGGCGAGTGCTCGCGGAGGTATGTCTTGAACGGCTTGGGTCCGCTGAAGTCCACGACGTAGCGCAGTTCAGGGTCGAGTGGGATCTGCCCGCCGCACCCGCAGGCGCATTTGCGCGGGAACGGGTTCCCGGTGACCGTGCGGAGGCGGGAGGCCTCGGATCGGGTCGTGGGGTCGGTCGGCGTAGGGCGCTCGGCGTTCTGGTACTGGACGCTCGCGGGCATCGCGGGTTCCTCGGAG
>JAKIWH010000133.1 GCA_022750125.1 Thermoplasmata archaeon | reverse complement strand
GATCGTGTCCACCTTGCAGTCCATCGTTCGGGAGTTCGAACGGGTGATCATTGCGACGGATTTCGACCGCGAAGGCGAGCTCATCGGCCTCGAGTGCCTCGAGCTTCTCCAGGCCGTCCACCCGACGATCGAGGTGAAACGGGCCCACTATAGCGCGCTCACGCGGGGCGAGATCGAAACGAGCTTCGCGAACCTGAAGGAGCTCGACCACGCGCTCGCGGCAGCGGCCGAGGCGCGTCAGGAGATCGACCTGGTCTGGGGAGCCCTGCTGACCCGTTACCTCTCGCTGACCGCACAACAAAGGGGCCGAGGGTTTCTCTCCGTCGGACGGGTCCAAACACCCACGTTGGCCCTGCTCGTCGAACGCGACCAGGCGATCAAAGAGTTCATCCCGACACCGTATTGGACGATCGAAGCGGACGCCGAACACGCCGGCGAGCCGTTCCGCGTCCATCACGAGCACGGGACGTTCGAGAACAAGTCGGGGGCCGATGCGATCTTCGCCAAGGTAACCGGCGCGAAGGAAGGGACCGTGCTCTCCTTCGTCGAGGAGCCGATCAGCCGTCGTCCCCCCGTGCCGTTCAACACCACGATGTTCGTCGGGGAGGCGACGCGCCTCGGGCTCGGAGCCGCTACCGCGATGCGGATCGCCGAGGACCTGTACACGCAGGGACTGATCACCTACCCGCGGACCGACAACACGGTCTACCCTCGGGGGGCGGGGCTCCGGGCGCTCGTCGAGAAGTTCAAGGAGAGCCCGTTCAAGGAGGAAGCGGAGTACATCCTCGCCCAACCGACGTTCCGCGCTACGCGCGGACGGAGCGAGACGACGGACCACCCGCCGATCTACCCGGCGGCGGTCACCGACCCGAAGAAGCTCAAGCCGGACCACGCCAAGCTCTACGAACTGGTCGTCCGCCGGTTCCTCGCGACGGTGTCGCCGGATTCGACCGGCATCAGCCGGACCGTCAAGGTCGACATCCAGCAGGAGAAGTTCGACGGCAAGGGCCAGCTGGTGACCGACCTCGGCTGGTACAAGGTCTACCCCTACTCCCGGCCCGAGGAGAGCGCGATGCCCGTGATGGCCGCCGGCGAAAAGGTCCCGGTCCGAGAGGTGCGGCTCGTGGAGGACCAAACGAAGCCACCTCGCCGCTACACGCAGGGCTCGATCATCCAGGAGATGGAGCGGCTTGGCCTGGGCACGAAGAGCACCCGGCACGACGTGATCCAGAAGCTCTTCGACCGTCACTACGTGACGCAAAAGATGCTCGAGCCGACCGGCACCGGGATCGCGGTCACGGAAGCGTTGCAGGCCCACGCCCCGGTCATCACCCGCCCGGAGATGACCCACAAGCTCGAAGAAGACATGGAGCTCGTCGCCGAATCGAAGAAACCGAAATCGGAGGTCCTCGAGGAATCCCGCGAGATGCTCCGCGAGGCGTACGACCTGCTCGCCCAGAACGCCGAGGGGGTGCGAAAGACCCTCCAGGGGGCGCTCGACCGTCAACACTTCGTTGGCCCGTGCGCGCGGTGCGGCGGAGCCCTCCAGATGGCGCGGAGCCCCCGTGGCACCCGGTGGGTTCAGTGCGTGAACAATCCCGGCTCATGCCCAGCGACGTACTCCCTGCCGGCCGCGGGATTCATCGAGCCCGCTCCGGAGTTCCTGTGCGGCACCTGCAAGGTTCCCCGGGTGAAGATCACATTCCGGGGCCAGCGCCCCGACCTCTACTGCATCAACCCCGAGTGCGCCGAAAATCAGAAGGCGTTCCGGATCGGCGTGTGTCCAACGTGCGGGTCGCCGCTCAACATTCGCTATTCGTTCCTCGGCAAACGGTTCGTGGGGTGTTCGGGCTACCCGAGCTGCCGACAAACGTACCCATTGCCCCAACGGGGCCGACTCGACAAGGACCATCCCCCCTGCCCGGTCTGCCGTGCCCCGGTCGTCACCGCGATCGAGGCGGGCCGACCCCCCTGGACGCTGTGCATCAATCCCACCTGCCCCAGCCGAACCACCGAAAAGAAGAAGCCCGCGGCACCGAAAGCAGCCGCGAAGAAGAGGGCGGCCGCGGCCAAACCCGATGCCGCCCTAGAGGCGGGAACGACGGCGAAGTCTCCCCGGTCCACGAAACCGCGGGCCGCTCCCGCAAAGCGGCGACCTGCGGCGGGGAAGGTCCCACCGATCGCTCCACTCCCCGCGACCGCTCCCGAGGAATCGTCCGTCCCGCCGTAGCGAGCGAAACCCCGCACGAGCACGGGCCCGCGTAATAGGACGTCGGTGCGACCGTGCGTTTCTCGACCTCCCTCGACGCGTTAAGTATCCCGCGCCGCTCCTCATCATGGTGAAGTCCTCTCGCCGTCTACTTGAGATGGACTCTCGGACCCTCGAGAGGGCCATCGCTTCGAATCCGATCGTCATCGTGCCGGTCGGGGCCCTGGAAGCTCACGGGCCGCACCTTCCCCTCGGAGCCGACCAGATCCAAGCCGAGGCGACCGCGGATTCGGTGGCCCAGCGCCTCGGCGCCATCGTGGCCCCCACCGTCGCCTACGGGTCCTGCCCCGGGACGAGGGG
>JAKIWH010000049.1 GCA_022750125.1 Thermoplasmata archaeon | reverse complement strand
GACCGCATCAGCGGCGAGATCCTCAAGAAGGACCCCAAGGTGAAAGGATCGGCTCCCCCCTCGGGCGACGCGGGCGAGCCCGGCAGCGAATCCGGCTAGCCTCCCTCGCCGTTATCCGCTCGCCGGCGCTAGATGAGCGTCCCCATGAGCGACTCCGACGCGCTCCTCGAAGAGCTCCGCACCGCGATCCACCACGCTCCCGAGCCGGTGCGGGAGATCGAGGTCGGCGTAGCGCTCTCGATCGCGCTCGGAAAGCTCCGGCCGTCGGTGAGCTGCGGCGGCTGCCAGACCCCGCTCGAGTTCGAGGGGATCCCTGCCCGCACCCGCGTCGACCTGCGCACGCCGTACCGACTCCTGTTCGGCCGGGCGGACGCCTCGTGAACTTCCCGTCACTCGCCGCCCGTCGGGGCCGCCAGGGGGGAGTCCTATCTTCTCGCTGACCGGATGGGTCTTTTCGCTCATCCTCTCGGTGCTCACCACCGTGGGCTTGCCCGGGCTCTTTGCGCTCATGCTCGTCGAGAGCGTCGGGGTCCCGCCGCTCCCGAGCGAGGTGATCTTGCCCTTCGCCGGCGTGCTCATCGTTCGGGGCACGCCCGGGTTCACGTGGCCCACCGTGCTCGCGGTCGCCGTCGCGGGCGGAGTCGTCGGCGCGATCCTCGCCTACGAGGCGGGCCGGCGAGGCGGACGAGCGCTCATCCACCGGTGGGGAGCGCGCGCGGGAATCGACGAGAAGGTGCTCCGTCGAAGCGAGGAGTACTTCGACCGCCACGGCAAGGTGACCGTGGGCACCGCACGGCTCGTCCCCGTGCTCCGCGCCTACATCAGCTACCCTGCCGGCGCGGCCAAGATGGACCGCTCGGCGTTCGTCGCCTTCACCACGCTCGGCTCCCTTCCGTTCGTCGCGGTGTTGATCTACCTGGGTACGGTCCTCGGGAACAACTTCACCGTTCTCCAGCACTACTTCGAGTACCTGGACATCGTGGTGGTCGTTGCGATCGGCCTCCTCCTCCTGCTCCTCTACCTGCGTTGGAAGCGTGGACGGGACCACCCGGATCCCACGACGCACGAGACGGGATCCGAGCCGGCTGACCCGGCCGAGCCGCCGCGCTAGGGCCGCACTCGACGGGAGCGCTACTCCGTCGGACGGACCGCTTCCGCTGGGGGGAGGTTCGCGGCGCGGAGCGACGGTTCGGCCACCGCGGCCATCGCAAGGCCGTAGGCGACCACGAGGATGAGGAGAAGGTTCCACCACGGGACGGAGAAGGTGGCGACACCGGCGGCAGCTGCCCCCGGGCTCGACGAGAGGTTGAACACGATGAGGATCCCGAGGGCGGTTCCGATACCGATCCCGAGGAGGGAGACGAAGGTGTACTCGAGGAAGAACGCCTGGAGCACCATCCTTCGGGTGAAACCGTTCGCCCGGATCATCCCGATCTCGCGCTTCCGCTCGACGACCGCGCGCACGGCGACGACGCCGAGCGCCGCGATGCCGACCGCGAGTCCGAGTCCCACGAAGATCTGGAGGAGCCCGACCGCCCCTTCCGTACCCGCGATCGACTGGGCGAGCAGCGCCCGGAAGTCGTAGAGGACAAGGCCGTACCGGAAGAACGCCGCCTTGGCGAGCTGGGCCGCGTGGGTATCGGTGGCCCCCGCCGCCGTGGTCAGGAAGAAGGCGGTCTCCTGGCGGAAGCCGAGGCTCATCGCGGTCACCGGATTGAGCCAGACCCCCGAGACGGTGCCCTCGAGGAGGATGCCGATCACGGTGACGCTCGTGGTGTTCCCCGTCAACGGGTTCGTGATCCGGATCGCCTCGCCGACATGGACGGAAGGATGGGGTGCCGTTGGGCCACCGCCTCCGAGGTTCGTCGTCGCGGCCGCGTACGTCTGGTCCACGACCGCGACCGAGCCGTTCGTCTCGAGCTCGTGCATGGCGGCCGACGCGGAGATCCCGCCCAGCGTGGAGCCGAACGGAAAGTGGTTCGTCGTGTAGAAGTCGGAAGAGGCGTTCTGCCCGGTGGGCGCGGCGAAGACCGTGTCGCCGAACGGGTTCATAGAGAACCCGCTCACGTTGATGTTGCCGCCACCCAGGTACAGCGGGACCACGACCGAGAACTGCGAGGCGAGCGAGGCGTTCCGCTCGATCTGACCCGCGAGGTCCGGGATCGGAGCGCTGGAGAAGCCGAAGAACGTGTACCCGCCCGACTGCTCCGCCACCGTGTTGTTGAGATTCGCCTGGATCGTGCCGCCAAAGGTCGCGATCGCGACCAGCGTGAAGACGACGAGAGCGAAGATCGCGAGGGTGATCGTGGTCCGGGCGGGGCGACGGCCCGGGTAGGAGAGGGCGACGCGGGCCACCGGCGCGCGTCCCGACCGGCCGTTCGCGAGCCGGAGGAGCCCCGCCACGAGCGACGCGGAGTTGAACGCAAACAGGAACAGCGCTCCCCCGACCATGATGATCCCCTCGACGAACACGATGAAGATCCCGCCCGTGTGGCTCGTCCCGAGGAGCGCGGTGTGGAGCGGCTCGAGTCCGGCCCACACCACGAAGCCGAGGCCCGCGGCCGAAAACGCGACCCGGTTCGGTACGAACCGCGAGGCGACGAGGGCCGCGCCGAGGATCATCAACGCTCCGCCGATGACCGGCTCGGAGATGTCCGAACTGCCGGAGTGGGTCGCTAGGAAGAGGAGCGTTCCGAGGACGAAGGCGAGGAGCCCGAGATACGCCAGGTAGGTGTAGACGCGGATCGGGGGCGGCGGCTCGGGAAGGTCTCGGATCGCCCGTACGATGTTGAGGCGGCTCGAACGGCGGCTGGCGACGACGACCGTGACGAGGGTGAGCAGGAATCCGATGACGTAGGCGATGAGCAACGTCTGCGGGAGGACGGTGAAGGAGTCGAGGATCGCGCGCTGGGAGAGCCCGGGTTCCGGGAAGAGTATGCTGAAGGCGTAGGTGAGACCGTAGCCCACACCCACCCCCACGAAGCTCCCCGCGAGGGCGCTACCGGCCGAGTAGGCGAGCCCTTCGAAGTAGTAGGAGTAAATGAGCTCCCGACGGGGAAGTCCGATCGCCCGGAGCATCCCCATCTCGCCCTTGCGTTCTTCCGCGAGCAGGACGAAAATGCCGATGATCAGCATCGCCCCGGCGACGACGGAGAAGAGCCCGAGGACGAGGAAGAGCGTCGAGATGCTGCTGCCTGCGCTCTGGGCGGTCGCTAGACCGTCCTTGAGCGTCTCCTGGACGGTGACCCCCGCCGCGGAGGGGATCTTCACGAGCGTGGAGTTCAGGGTAGCGCTCACCGAGTCGGAGAGCGCGACCCCGCCCTGCTGCGACCCGACGTTGGTCACCGAGAGCAGATTGATCTGACCGGTGAAATTCTCGACCTTCTGCGCGGTGGCGAGGTCCGTGAAGATGCTACCGAAGTTGCCGACCCCACCCGTCGGGAAGGCGCCCCGGACGTTGTCCTGCACGACCGCCTGGACCACGGCAGGGACTGGAATCGCGCTCACACCGTAGAGGAGCAGGGAGTCTCCGGCGGAGGCGTTGAGCTCGGAGGCCGCGAGGTCGTCCACGAGTACCTTCCCCGGCGCGGCGCCGGCGAGGGATTGCCCCCCGTCCGTGACGAACGCCCCCAACTGCTGGCTCTGGTTTCCGTTCACCCCGATGAGATGCAGGTTGGGCTGGGGAACGCCGGTCGATCGATCCCACACCTGGACCGTGCTCACGATCTCGGGGGCAATCCCGGCGATATCGTGGTCGCCGGTCGTCGAGGCCACCACCTGCGTGTACACGGCGTACGGGAAGGGAGCGAGCGAACCGGTCGGGGTCACGTTGCTCAGGATCTCGTCGTTGTAGCCTGCTCCGAGAAGGGTGTAGTGCAGGTCGAGCTCGTTGATCGTGTCCCCGACGATGAGGCTCCCCGAGATGATCGTGGTCGCGACGAGGAGGCCAAGGATGAGGAGGATGGTGCGCGACCGGGAGCGTCGAACGTTCCGGAACCCCACGCGGAAGGCGAGCCGGTGGCGAACCGCGAGTCCCGCCGAGATCAGCCCGACGACGAGCAGGATGAACAGGAGGATGGGGATGACGGAGTCGGTCGAGCTCATGGGGCGCTAGCTCACGAACTTTCCGTCCCGCATCCGCAGGGTCCGGTCGCAGGTCGCGGCCACCGACTCGTCGTGGGTGACGACGACCATCGTTTGTCCGTACTGCCGGTTGAGCTCCCGAAGGAGGCGGGTCACATCCCGAGATCCCTCCTCATCGAGATTGCCGGTTGGTTCGTCCGCCCAGACGATCGCCGGATGCCCGACGAGCGCCCTCGCGAGGGAGACGCGCTGCTGTTCCCCTCCCGAGAGCTCCGACGGTCGGTGGTTCACCCGCTCCGCGAGCCCGAGCTCGCCCAGGATCTTCGTCGAGCGCTCGCGCGCTTCCCGACCCTTGACACCGGCGATGAGGAGCGGCATCTCGACATTCTCGACGGCCGAGAGCACGGGCAGGAGATTGTAGGACTGGAAGACGAAGCCGGTCCGAAGCGCCCGGTACCGGCTCTTCGCGTCGTCGTTCATCGAGGTGAGGTCGACCCCCTCGAGTCGGATCTCGCCGCGGGTCGCCTCGTCGAGTCCCGAGAAGCAGTTGAGGAACGTCGTCTTCCCGCAGCCCGAGGGCCCCATGATCGCGAGCATCTCCTTGCGCGTGATCTCGATGTCCACGCCCCGGAGCGCGGACACCTCGGTCTCCCCGCTCCCGAAGACCTTCCACACGTCCTTCCCGGAGACTACCACCTCGGTCATGGCGACCCGCGCATCGGGACTCGGGGTAGATTAGTACTATCCCCCCCACCCATCGGTGCGGGAAGGGTGCTAGTTTCGGGCGTACTCGGGCCGAACGATCGACCCCGTAGGGCGTCCCGTGTACTCTCCTCCTTCCACGATCCGCTCTCCGCCGCGCCAGTGTTCGACCGGGAAGATCATCTCGCTCCCCTCGAACGGACTCCAGCCGCAGGAGCTCGGGAATCTGCTCGCGTGGAACCGCTCGATGCGGCGAAAATCGACGGCGATCACCCCGCCCCGATGGCCCGGCAGAAGACGCCCTCCCGGCACGCCGAACCAGAGCGAGGGCCGTTCGCACGCCGCCTGGACGAGCACCGAGAGAGAAAGCTCCCCTCGCCGGGCGCGCGCCAAGAGGAGCGGCAGTAGCGTGCCGACCCCCGGTACTCCCGCCGGGGCGAGGCTGAACGGTCCCTCCTTCTCCTCAGGGTCGTGGGGGGCATGATCGCTCGCGACGCACGGAACGCGACCCAGGGTGAGCTCCTCCCAGAGGCGCGCTCTCTCTGTCTCCGACCGGAGCGGGGGGTTCACCTTGAATCGCGCGCCGTCGCTCGGGCGGCCGTGAAGCAGGAGATGGTGCGGCGACACCTCGAACGAATGGCCCGCGGCCCTCAGCCGTTCGCTCACCCGTGCCGAGGTCACGTGAGCGATGTGGAGGCGCAGCGAGGGAGGCACGTTGCGGAGCAACCTCTCCACCGCCGCTTCCTCGGCCTCGAGGGGGCGGGCGCTGTCCCATTCGACGGGATTGGTCGCGTTCCCTAGGGGACGAAAGTGGGCGGGGTCCTCTGCGTGGACCGTGACCGCGAGCCCCGTGGAAGCCGCCGAGCGAAGGAGTTCACCGGCCTCGTCCTGGTCCACTGGGTCGTCGATCCCGGTGGTCGGGGCGAGATACAGCTTGAGCGCGCCCGCCACCCGGCCCAAGGCGGCTACATCGCGCGCTCGCACGAGCGCCCCGAACAGGACCATGTCGACCGCCAGACGCCCTCGTCCCCGCTCCGCCCGTTCGACGAGGCGGGAGGCCGTGCTTACCGCCGGATTCGCGTTCGGCATCTCCCCGACGGTCCCGACTCCGCCGAGCGCAGCCTGGATTGTCCCCGAACTCCAGTTCTCGCCCTCGACGCGCGCGTCGGGGGACCGGAAGTGGACGTGGAGATCTACCGCGGCAGGAAGTAGGACGGCCTCCCCTAGGTCGTGCCGCCGACCGCCCGAAATGCTCCGCCCCACCGCCACGATCTCCCCCGACTCGCCCAGCCCGACCTCCACGGCTCTGATCTTCCCGTGCTGGAGCGTTCTGCCAATGAGCACCTGGGAGGGCGGAGGTGGACGCTCCGCAAGCGGACGGTGGTGGCGGGACCGCACCGGCATCGCGCGAAGGAGAGGGTAGGTGGATTAGAGGTCGATGCCGCTCGCCCGCCACCGTTTTGCCCGCAGCGGCCTGAGCCAGAGGTGGGACTCCCCTCGAAGACGGGCCGAACGTACGCCTCCGTCGGGGTTGACCGAGGCGCGGTCGCCGTCGGTCTGCGGGCGCTCCTCGAGGAGGCGCGGTATCGAGCCCCGTCCACGAGCGGGCGACCGCTACCTCTCCCGGGACATTTCGCGGGGCTCCTCCGGATCGGAACGCTCACCGTGGCCCTCACGACCGATACCATCGGCACGAAGGGGCTGCTCGCGCAGGAACTCGACCGCTGGGAGGAGGTGGGCGAGGATGTGGTCGCGATCAATGTGAACGACCTCGCGGCGGTGGGTGCTCGACCCGCCGCCCTCGTCGACACGATCTCGATGCCAAAGAGTGATCCGGCGATCCTCGCCGCACTCGGCCGAGGGATTCGCCAAGGGCTAGAGAAAGCGGAGTGCTCTCTCGTCGGAGGAGAGACAGCTCTGGTACCCGAGCTCGTGAACGGCGTTGACCTCGGAGCGACCGCGCTCGGATTCTTCCCGCCGGGGCGTCGCCCCATCACGGGTCGGTCGATCCGGGTCGGAGACTCGATTCTCGGGATCCCTTCGAGCGGCGTACACGCGAACGGGCTCACCCTGGCCCGCCGAATCGCCGCCGGCTCCCCGGGAGGGTACGCGGGAACTCGTCGGGGGGGTTCCCGTCCGCTCGGGGAGGAGCTGCTCACGCCTACCCGCTGCTACGTCAGGGCGGTCGAGGCGATCGCAGCGAATCCGGCCGTCCACGGACTTGCCCACATTAGCGGCGGGGGAGTTCGCAATCTCACCCGATTAAAGGCCGGGCTCTCCTTCCAGCTCGACGCGTGGCCCCGCCCCTCAGGGATCTTCCGTTTCCTGTCCAGGGAAGGCAAGGTCGCGTCGCAGGAGATGTACCAGACGTTCAACATGGGAATCGGATTCGTCGTTGTGTGTCAGCCGTCGCATTCGACGGAGGTCTCCGCCCGCCTCGCCAAGGCCGGATACCCCGACGTCCTACGGGTCGGGCGTGTCGGTCCGGGCCACGGTGTGCAACTGCCGGAACTTGGGCTCTCCTACGAAGGGTATGGCTGACGGCGAGCGCCTAGCGTCCGGGTTCTCCGAGCGGCGGCAGCGCGCGACCGTACTCGCCCTGCTCGCCGCGCTCCTCTGGTCGAGCTACTACTTGTTCATCCTCGCTCTCGAAGGCTCGGTAGCGCTCAGTGCGCTCCTCGTTTACCCGTTCCTCGCCGGAGGTATCGCGTACGCTGTGTGGGCGGTCGTTCGAGGAGAGTCCCGGAACTTCGTGGCGGGGTTTCGCCGCCCAGGGAGCTACTTGCGGATCGCCCTGTTCCTCGGGACGCAGACCTTGCTCCTCCTGGTTACCCTCTCCGGCGGCCCGGTGGACGCTGCGCTCCTCTCGCTCGTGGGCGATGTCGTTCTGACCCCGGTGTTCGCCCGCGCGCTCGTCGGGGAGGGCCGGGGACTTCTCAGCAACCCCCTTTTCTTGGGCGGCATGGTGCTCGCAACTTCCGGGTCCGTTCTCACCATCCTTGAGGGCGGCTCGACGCACTCGCTCAGCCTCCTCGCCACCGTCGCGGGGGTCTTCCTTCCCATCGTTCTTGCGGGCTTCTTCATCAGCGCAGCGGAGGAGAACCTTCGCCAGCCGATCAGTACCGTCGCGGGGGGGGCCGCGCTCGGGGCGGGCGTCGGGGCGGTGCTCATCGCACCGCTCCTACCTGGCGGCTGGCCGGGACTTGCGGTGGGTCCCTATCCCTTCGCCCTCCTCGGGGTCGGCGGCGTGGTGACGTTCTTCATCGCCCCGGACCTCTACTTCCGGGCGATTCGGCGGGCAGGACTGCTCCTTCCGTCGCTTCTGATGACCGCGATTCCCGTGTTTACCCTCGGGTTCACCGTGAGCGTGACCCGGACCGTCCCCTCACCGCTCGGGCTCGCCGGGATACCAATCGCCGCGCTCGGCGGTCTCATCGCGGTTCGTAGCACCCAGGCGCCAGGCACGCTCTCGGACGCGGTCCCGGAGCCGCCGATTCCGGTCCTCTGACCGAGCGGGCTACTGCCCGGAGAACCCGTCGAGCGTGGTCGACTTCCGTTTCCGACCCGCGGGGGCGTTGATCTCGGCGAGCGGAGCGTCGAGGCCGAGCTCGGCGCGGGGCTCGCTCGGAGCCTTCTCCTCCTTCTCGAACCGCTGCTGCCGGCCGCCCTTGAGGAGAGCCGAAGCGTCCCAGTCGAACACCTCCGTGACCCGCGCGAGGGTCTGGGCGAGCCGCTCCGCGTAGTAGGCGTAGTCCGGCGGTTTCGTGAGCGCCCGTCCGACCACCCACGGCTCCACCTGCTGGGGGGTGCGGCTCGCGTCGGTGACGAGCCAGGCCACCTTCATGCCGGGGATGACGTCGTATCCTTCGCTCTGGAGTTGGCGGAAGACGCGAAGGAACGGCAGCGCATCCTTCGTGGCCTCGTTGTACTCCGATTCCGCCCGCACGCTCCGCGCGACAACGAGCCGCTCGGGGGCGACGTGCCCTTCGCGCAGCTCCGCGACCCGCTCGCGCGCCCGCGTGAGCGCCCGTTGGGTGTCGCCCTGCAGCACGAGCTCGAACAGTTCGTTGAGCGACTCCACCTGGTAATCAAAGGCGTCGGTCCGCCGGCTCTCGTAGCCGCGGACGATGAGCTCCGAGCGGGGCCAGGCGGTACGGCCCACGTACCGCTTCTTCGCGCCGTGCGAGAAGAGCGACTCGTACACCGACTGGAACTCGAGGCTCGCCCCTTTCGCGCTGAACCTCCGGGAGAGGGTCTGGCCGAACTCGATCGCACCCTCGAGCGTGGAGGTGGGGGAGCGGACGAACACCGAATCGGTATCGGAGTACACCACCTCGATGTGCTCCGCCTCGAGCTCGTGGATGACGGTCGTGATGGCAGCGCGGGCGAAGGAGGTGATCGCGGCCCCGATGTCCTTGTTCGTGAACCGGTAGAAGCTCGACGCAAGCACCCCGTAGAAGGAGTTCATCAGCACCTTCACCGCGGCCTGGAGCCCATCGTAGTACGCGCGGAGCTCGGGGGACGTCTCCTCCTGCGCGCGCCGCCGGAACTCGTCGCGGTGGCGCATCAGCTCCTCGAGCAGCTCGGGGATCACCCCGCGCATCGTTTCCGGAGGGAGGAACTTCGCCCCCGAGGGGCTCACCGTGGTCCCTTCCCCGGACAGCGTCGTGAAGCAGAGATTCTTCGCGATGATGATCGACGGGTACATCGCTTTGAAATCCAGCACGACTACCCAGTGGTAGAGGCCGGGTCGAATCGTGTGGACGTACCCTCCCTCGATCGGGGCCTCGCGGTTCACCCGCCGGCTCGGCGGGACGCCGATGTTCCGTTCGTCCGCCTTTGGGATGAGCAGCGCGTCGATGAAGAGCGAGGTGCGGCCGTTGAGTCCCTCCTCGAGCGGCAGGTGAGCGACGGTCGCTAAGTCCGCCGCCTTGTCGATCGACCGGAGCCGCTGCAGGATGTGGAGCGCGAGGCGCGCGTCGTGGGTGCAGTAGGTCATCACCGCCTCGGGATCCTTCGCCCACTCCGCCTCGATGTTCCGACGGTCGACGTCGAGCTTCTTGTCGCCGAGGAGCGTGCGGGCGACGTACTCGAGGCTCTCTTGCTTGGGCCGGAGCTCTCGACGTGCCGACCACCAGGCGTCGGCGACCACGCGGCCGTGGATCCTCCAGAGCCGCTCGCCGGCGTCCCCGGGGGCGGTCCGGTCCCTGCCGAGCAAGAGTTCGGGAAGCCCGAGCGCCGCCTGCCGCTCGAGGAGGAGCGGGATATCGTAGCCCCCGATGTTGTAGCCCGTGATCACATCGGGGTCCTCCTTCTCGACCACCCGGACGAATCCCTCGAGGATCTCCCGTTCGCTCCCGTGGAGGCGGAACTCTTGCTCCTCCCCGGGCGCCGACTCCCCTACCGAGCGGCTCACGACCCCGCACAGCGTGAACAGAGTGCGTTGCCGGATGGCGTTCTCGATGTCGAAGCTCAGGTAGGTGAGCGGGGGCCGGAACGGCTCCACGCGCTCGAGCCGGGCGTTCTCCTTCGGCAGCACCCGGAGCACCCGCGCGACCGTGTAGCGGGCTCGCTCCTCCTCGGTCGCCTCCTCCGCGTCGAACCCGATCGTGAGTCCGAGGTGCAGGTCGTAGATGAACCGGTGAACGAACGGGATGTCGCAGGCGAGCACCGAGCTCTCCTCCCCGCTCCGGTGGTACCGCTCCCGGAGCTGGGGCACGACCCACGGGTGGTGCAGATGGACGGTGGCGACCGGCCGATACGTCCCCTTCACCCAGAGCGGCGGGCCGTAGTCGATGCTCACGACCTCAGGTTCGGTCTTGAGCCGCTCGAGTTGGTCCGGGGTAGGCTCGGTGAGCTCGAAGTACGGCCGGAACCCGCCCGCGAGCGCGACCACGCTCTCTCCCGTCGGGCTCTTGCCGTACAGCTCGAGGACGACCCCGTCGCCCTCCGAACGGTACGAACCTCCGAGGAGGAAGAGCGAATACTTGCTCACGCGGGCGGAACCCGGTCGGGGCTCTTAGGTGTGCCGCGTCCGGCCGTTCGAGCGGGAGTTCGGAGGGCCCGGAACGGTCCAGTTTCCGTCGGTACGGAGCGACCGGGCGCGCGCGCCGCCGACGCTCGGGAGGAATCTTAAATAGGGGGTCCCGGTGGGCGCCTCCCGCGAGAGTTTCGTCGATGCCACCCCCTTCTGGTATGAACACGGCTGGCCGCCGCCAGCAGCTCCGCCAGCGACGGCGCTGGTCGGACCGGTACTATAAGCGGCGAACCCTGCACCTCAAGGAGCGCTCGGACCCGCTCGAGGGCGCTCCCCAGGCCCGCGGCATCGTGATCGAGAAGGTCGGGGTCGAGGCGAAGCAGCCGAACTCCGCGATCCGTAAGTGCATCAAGGTCCAGCTCATCAAGAACGGCCGCCAGGTGACCGCGTTCGCCGTCGGCGACGGCGCCATCAACTTCATTGACGAGCACGACGAGGTGCTCGTCGAGGGTATCGGCGGGAGGATGGGCCGCTCGTACGGCGACATTCCTGGCGTCCGCTACAAGGTGATCCAGGTGAACAGCGTATCCCTCGACGAGCTCGTGCGCGGGCGCAAGGAGAAGCCGCAGCGATGAGCCCGCCCGCCGAGTTCGTGCCCCCGGCCCCCGAGCCCGCGCCCGAGGAGAGCATTCCCTCGCCGGCGCGGCCACCGCCTCCCCCGCCGCCCCCGTTCTCCCTCCCGCCGCTCTTCGGGCGGTTCAAGTTCGAGGGGATCGAGGTCCACGACCCGGGGCTCGCCCCGTACATGTACCTGCACCCGATCTACAGCCCGCACACCGAGGGGAAGCTCTCGGGCCGGCCGTTCTTGAAGGCGCAGATGCACCTCGTCGAGCGGCTCGCGAACCACCTGATGAAGGGTGGGAAGTTCACGGGGAAGAAGTCGAAGGCGATCACGACCGTCCGGCTCGCCTTCGAGGAGCTCGAAAAGAAGGAGAAGGAGAACCCGCTCCAGCTGCTCGTGAACGCGGTCGAGAACTCCGCGCCCCGCGAGGAAGTAACACGACTCCAGTTCGGCGGCATCTCGGTGCCGCGCGCCGTCGACTCCGCCCCGGCCCGGCGGCTCGCGGTCGCCATCCGCAACCTCGCCCAGGGTGCGATCCAGGCTTCCCGGAAATCGACCAAATCGATCTCCTCCTGCCTCGCGACCGAGATCGCGCTCGCCGCGAAGGGGGACCTCACGAGCTTCGCGGTCGGACGTAAGGAAGAGGTCGAGCGCGTGGCCCAGTCGGCCCGCTAGGCGCGGGACGAGCGAGGTTCGGAGGGGACATGACGCACATCCGTAGCGAGCTCGCGAAGGCGATTCCCGACATGATGCACCGGACCTCCCAGATCCGGAACATCGGGATCGTCGCGCACATCCACCACGGCAAGACGACCCTCTCCGACAACCTGCTCGCCGCGGCGGGCATGATCTCGAACGAGCTCGCGGGCAAGCAGCTCTACCTGAACTTCGACGAGCAGGAGCAGGCGCGGCTCCTCACCATCAACAACGCGGACGTGACGATCGTCCACGAGTACGAGCAGCAGCAGTACCTGATCAATCTCATCGACACACCCGGCCACGTCGACTTCGGCGGCGACGT
This sequence comes from Thermoplasmata archaeon, assembly GCA_022750125.1. Taxonomy (GTDB): domain Archaea; phylum Thermoplasmatota; class Thermoplasmata; order Lutacidiplasmatales; family UBA184; genus JAKIVR01. Next base: position 7 of record JAKIWH010000049.1, on the reverse strand, counting down.
GACGCGC
>JAKIWH010000002.1:51987-53569 GCA_022750125.1 Thermoplasmata archaeon | reverse complement strand
TATCCTTCCGCGTTCTTCGGCGGAAAGGTCGGTCCGCTCGGGTTCGACCATCGCCCTGGGCGGCCCGCCGAGCCACCCGACCCGAACTAGCGTGTCCACGATGACCCCGGCCAGGTCGACCGGGGGCTCCGGGGGCCGGTCGATCAGGACCTCCGGTCGCCCAAGGGGGGCTCGATACTGACGCTCCACGATCCGACCCTCGGCCACGGTTCGGTAGGTGAACGGTCCATCGGGACATACTGCGAACTGGGCGCCGCTGGTACGGACGTGGACCTCGACGATCGGCGTGCACAGGCTACGAAGCTCCGGGCCCGGCATCACATCGACCCTTGGGACGGCGACCACCACCGTGAGCCCCGCGTTGAGGAGCGCGGAGGCGGCTCGGGCCAGGAACGGCTTCAGCGTCGCAGACGGAATGCCGCTCGTGTCCACGTTCCGGCGAGCCGCGAGTTCGTCCGGAAGCAGGGTGACGCGATGCGCCCGCTTGCGCAAGCGGACCGACAACGCGCGGCCGACGTCGGGCAGCCGTTCCGGCAGGTCCGAGGTGAGCCAGATGCACACCGGGCCCGAGGCCATCGGTCGGGTCCGATGGAGGCTCGCGTCCTCCTGGCCCTCCGGCGGTGGCTGGGCGCTCACGGGAGCCACCCGGCTCAACGGCGTCTTTTCTGGCATCGGCCTCATCAGTTGCTGCATGGTTCACTCCGCCCACCGCAAGGTTCGGGTGGACCGGAATCCGTTTCCGCAAGTTCGACCGACGGGGATAGTGCCCGTCTGCGACGGGGCTACCGTCGGGACCTCCGACCGGGCGAGACCCCCGGAGCGGAAGGGCGCTGACGGAGAGTTCCTCTCCCGCACGGGCGGCTGCGGAGTCCGCAGCGGGGGGTGGCCGCCGAGCTCCACCGACGCGCCCCTGCCCCCCTCGGGATGGTCGTCCCCGGTGCGGACCCGCTCGGCGTCGCGCGGCTCGTTCACGGCGAGAGCGAAGGAAGCGGTGGCCCAGGGCGGGCCGGACCTCCGACGGCGACTGTCGTCCAAGATGGATGACGGGTTCACAGATCCACCCCTGCAGCCGGCCCGGAGGCCGCCGCCGGCGGCGTGCAGAACGCGACGAACCTCCGGAGGCCGGGCAGGGGGCGCCGGAGGGCCTGCTCGGCCAGCTGGGCGACCGCCACGTCGCCGGGGACAAGACTCCGCGTGAGGGCCAGGCTCGCGACCGAAATCGCAACCCCGGCCCCGTAGAGCGGTACGAGCACCCAGCTCGCGGGGTGAAGCGTGCCGATAACGAGGTCGAGGGACGCACAGAGCCCGAGGGTGATCGCGAGAGGGTGGGTCAACGCCGACGAGAACGGATTGACCCCGTAGCGTGCGTACAGCACCGACCACGCTAGGAACGGGTAGCTCACGCGAGCGGCGCCCCAGGCCAGCGCGGCCCCCGTGATGCCGAGCGCGGGGATCAGGGCAAAGCTCAGTCCCAAATTCATCACGGCGGAAACGGCCGTGCAGCCGAAGAGGGAACGGAACTCTCCCACCCCGGCGAGGCAGGCCGGGGATGGTCCGACCACCACGGCGAGGAACGCCGGTA